>JBFYRY010000250.1:0-5946 GCA_041302025.1 Chloroflexota bacterium
CATGCAATATGTGGACGCGGTTCGAAACGATCATTATGACACGCAGATCAACACAGAGGAGGAGCATCGCCTCCTGCACGACCTGATCAACGCCAGCGGAAACATCGAGGTGACGTGGATGAGGCTCGAAGAAGGAAACCCGATCATCGGTCAGACACTCGCCGAGGCGAACCTGCGCGCACGCACCGGTGCATCCGTCGTCGCGATCATGCGAAACAGGGAATTGATGGCAAACCCCAAATCATCGACCCAGTTCGAGGCCGGTGATCGTATCGGCTTCATCGGAGACAGGGAACAGATCGAAGAAGTTGAGAAATTGTTTTCCGAGATCAGAACGGGCGATGTCGGGGTCGAATGGGAAACTTGAAAATCCAAATACAATGGACCCGTCTCGCGAGAGGCGGGTTTATCTTGTTGTACAATAAGCACATGAAACACGAAACCATCCATAACGTAACTCTTCCCAAAATCGGATTCGGTACCTGGAGCATCGGCGGCGGTTCCACTGCGGACCCGAAGCTTGATTCCGCTTCGATGACCGCCCTCCGCTCCGCGCTGGAGACCGGCTACACCCACTTCGACACGGCGGAATTCTATGCCGCAGGACATTCAGAAGAATTGGTTGGACGCGCTGTGCGCGAGACAAGTACAGCGCGCGGAAATGTTTTCATCACCACCAAGGTTTCCCCTGAACATCTCGGCTACGATGATGTCCTGAAATCCTGCGAGAACAGCCTGCGCCGTTTGAAAATGGATTACATCGACCTGTATCTCATCCACTGGCCCCCGCGTTCCATATCGAAACTCGATAACGCTTTCAAGGCACTAAACAAACTCGTACGCGATGGCAGGGTCAAACACCTCGGCGTGAGCAATTTCAACATCAAGTGGCTCAAGCGCTCACAGGAACTCTCTGAAACACCCATCGTCACGAACCAGGTCCCCTACCGCCTGCCCGATAAAGCCTACATGGACAACGGCGTGCTGGAATATTGTCAGCAGAATGACATGCTGGTCACCGCCTATTCCCCTGTGAAATTCAGAAGCATGCGCGTCAACAAAACGCTGGGAAAGATCGCAGAAGCACATTCCGCCACCCCGTTCCAGATCGCGCTGGCATGGCTCGTCATGCAGCCGCGCGTCATTACGATACCGATGTCGTTCAATCCCCAGCACATCAAGGAGAACTTCGCCGCGGCGGATATCGAACTCAGCGACAAGGAAATGGAACAACTTTCCGATGCGTGGTGATCCCTTTTCAGTCAACGTATGAGACTCCAAATCCTGCCGGACATCGAGATCATCGAAGAAACCGAGACGGAACTCGAACCGTTCTACCGCGTCATCATCCACAACGACCACAGTACACCGATGGATTTCGTCGTCCATGTATTGAAGACCATCTTCCATCTCGCCAATGACAAAGCCGCCAGGATCATGTTTACCGCGCATATCTACGGGACAGCGTACGTCCAAACCATTGCCAAATCCGAAGCGAAGAAACGCATCGATAAGGCACATTTCGAAGCGAACAATGCGGGATATCCATTGCGGTTCACAATGGAGCCGGAATAAGCGCGCGACATGGAGAAACGAGTCACCGTTTTTTTTCGTATAAGGAATACGGAGCAGGAATGATCTACACGTATCAAATCGAAGGCATCACTCTACAAACCGGCGATATCATCTGCACGATGAACGGCAAGCCCGACATTTTACCGGGCGAGTTTTGGCGTCTCGTCGGTCGGCTCGTGCCCGGGGATGTGGACCACGTGGCGGTCTATCTCGGTCCACAAGGGAGATGTGTGGAGGCAGGCGCGCGCGGCGTGATCAAGTTCACCGTGTTCAACGGTATCTGGGACACCGAACGGATGGCGCGTCGGCGCGGACATCTGTTTGATACCTTTTACGGAGTCTCTTCTCCGCTGGACGGTTTCGGTGCTTCGGAGGAAGAAGAACATCAGATGCGAAAGACCGTCGCGGCGTATTGTCTGGCACAGGTGGGCAAACCTTATAACTTGAACTTCCTGAACGCGGAAACGGAAGATGCGTTCTATTGCAGTCAACTGGCATACAAAGCGTACCAGCAGATCGGCGTCAACTTGAACACCGGGCTCGCCATGGAACAACTCCCTGGCACGAATAATATTGTCTACCCGCAGGAGATTTGGGATGGGTTTAGTCATAAACAAGCAGAAGTCAGAGTGCTGAATGCCGAGGGCGATGGGCAGTTGGTAACAAACCCGTCTCTGTGAGATGCGGGTTTTTGTTTTATTCCCCGTCATTGCAAGCCCCGAGGTTCAAATGCCGAGTGGGCGAAGTAATCTCCTCGTCAAGGCAGGGATCTCTCCTTGCGCAAAAAGTCCCGGCACTTGCGTCTGGCGCAAGTGCTGGGGAGTGCAGGTGAGGCTCTCAGAAATCAAGCCAGTTTTTAATTCAAACCTTCGGAACCGTGCGTAACATCAGTATATAGTAAAGCCTGGTTTTTATGGGTTGTTCTTCTGTACAATAGGAATATGATACACGAAACAATTCACAATGTAATTCTCCCAAAGATCGGATTCGGCACATGGAGCATCAGCGGCATAGACGATTACAATGCATGGATGAATGATACTGGCAATTCGGATGCCGATCCATAATTATTCGACGATGATTTTCGCGCCAAGCCAGCATACTACGAGATCGTGAAAGTTCTTTACGGCCAACTTCATTGATTTCCGCAGAACATATTGTTAATTTTAATAACCGTGAGGAGATGAAATGCGATTACGCAGTTTCCTGGCAATCCTTTTGATTTTCCTGGCAATTTCCTGTACATCAAAACCAACCATTACCCCCCTGCACACGCCAAAGGTCAATATCGATTCTCCATCGGTCCTGCCATCCCCAACAAGTGAACCCTTGAAAGATAAATGGTCGCTTTGGATAAATGGCACCCAGTTGCGCGGGGCAAATATCTACCAACGCCAGGTGATGCCGGATCTTGACGGTGAGAAATTCATGGGTTCGGATGTCTATGGCCCACCTTATGTTCAGGAAGATTTCGACCGCCTGTCTGCGCTGGGGGCCAATTATGTCAACATCCAGCTTGCCGGGCTATATACAATAGAACCACCCTATGAGGTAAATGATGCGGCAGTGGCCAACCTTGACCGCTTGCTGGCGATGATCGGCAGGGCAGATATGTTCGCGGTCATCACATTTCATTCGGGACCGGGACGCAGTGTGTTTTCCATCCGACGCAGCGGTGCCGGAACCAGCTTCGACAAGGATTATGTGGTTGAAAATGTCTGGACTGACCCTGATGCCCAGGCAGCCTGGGCTGAAATGTGGCGTTTTACGGCCGAGAGGTATAAAGATAACCCCATTGTGGTCGGATACGATTTAATGTGTGAGCCAAATTCAAATGCCCTTGTAAACATCTGGAGCCCCGAAGACTTTCAAGTCGATTATGGAGGGAGTGGCTACGACTGGAACTCCTGGATGCCCAACATCATATCTGCAATTCGCGAGGTGGACCCGCAGACCCCCATTCTGGTCAGCCCGAATAGTTATGGCAACATTCATTGGCTGTCCTATCTCAAAATTGTGGATGCGCCAAAAATCGTTTACGCCTTTCACCAATATGCCCCTCAACAGTATACTCATCAAAAGACATCTGACCCACTGACCTACCCGGGGATTCTGGATACAGACAACAACGGCATACTTGATGTGTTTGATCGAACCTGGCTGGAAGATCTGCTCGCCATCGGCGGCGATTTCATGGCATCAAACAATGTGCCAGTGGTTGTTAATGAGTATGGCGTGATGCGCTGGGCTCCAGGTGCAGATGTATTCCTGGCCGATGAAACGGACATATTCGAACAATACGGATGGAATTATGCGGTCTGGATGTGGTATCCCTCATGGGAAACATTTGTGAAAATAGAAAAAACCTTCAACTTTCGTCTGGGACCGGTCATTGAAAGCAACACCGATACGCAGAATTCCATGTTCACAAACATAGTGAACTTTTGGCAGCGCAACACCATCAGGCCGTCAGATATGCCATGATCTCACAGATTCGCAATGCCAAGACGTTATGTTTCGTTCGGTCCGCTTTCCCCTCACGTTCAAGGATGGATTCCTACAATCAGGCGACCAGGCCGCTCTCATCGTTATTCATTCTTCCACACCGTAAAATCCTTCAATATCGAACCACCCAAAAACTCGCGCCGGATGAGCCGCGTGTCAGTGGTGGAGACGCGGTTGTGGCGATCCAGGTTCAACTGGGTCAGAGCCGAGACGTAGATCCGAAAAGCCTCATCGCTCAAACTCTCCGGGATGAGATGCGGATTCATCCCGTGGATCCCCTCCAGGATGATGGGCTGTCCCGGCTTCAATTGGATGACCTTCCCCGCCTCGCTCTTCCCCGACTTGAAGTTGTATCCCGGTAAATGGACCTCTTCTCCCCGGATCAGACTCTGCAACTGCTCCGCCAGCAATGGAATGTTGAGCGCTTCGATGGTTTCAAAGTCGGGCTTGCCATCCTCCCCCAACGGTGTTCGGGTGCGGTCAAGAAAATAATTATCCAGCTCAAGCGGAAACGGTGAAATGCCCAGAGCCAACAACTGGATGGTCAGGCGTTTCGAAAACGTGGTCTTGCCCGACGAGGAGGGTCCCGCAATGAAGATCAGGCGGGTCTTTTCGATGCGTTCCGCAATGGTACGCGCGATCTCTGAAAGGTTCTGCTCATGAAAAGCCTCAGAGACCAGCACGATCTCATTTGCGCGCCCGTTGAAGATGGCGTCATTCAATGAACCGACATTCTCGATACCCAAACGTGAGAGCCACCCTCCGTACTGGCGGAAAGCCGCCAGCAGTTTGGGATACTCAAGGTGCCGACGGTGCCGTGAGACACTCCACCACCACCCTCGCCGCGGACTGTGCACCACTTTCGCTTTGAATCTTCATCCCCAACTCTTTTGCTGCGTCTTTGATATTTTCTGCTAACGCGAATCGAATCCCATTTGCCAGGTTTTCAGACGTGAGTTTCTTGCGCGGGAAGCTCTATCCCAACTCATGATCAGGAAGACGATCCTCCAACAAACGGATGGAAGGATTCAGCCAGGAAGCCAGTGTAACCCCAAGCACAATAAAGCCCAGCATGATGAACATGAAAGCCATCCCGCGCCCTGCGCCAACGCCGATCAGTGCGCCAATCGTGTCTGCCAATAAGCCGCCTTCTTCCAGCATGGGTTGAAATATCTTTCCTGCCAACGGACCCGCGATCAAAATCCCCAACGATTGCCCAACAACGGCGAGCGTTCCCATCAGGGCAAACAGCCGTCCCTGCACTTCGGGCGCGCTCTTGATCTGCCAGATGACCTGGTTCAAACCAGAGATAAAAACAAAACTCATCCCTGTCAGAAATACCCCCAGCCCGATCGTCCAGGGATTTTCCTGCAAGCCTATCAGGATTGCCGCAAACCCTGCAAAAGACATGGCGATCAACATGCCGTTCATGCGGCGGCGATTCCCGCGCCAAGACGCTAAAAAGACGCCGCCAAATATTGACCCGACCCCAAACGCCGACAGGATCAGTCCCAGCGCTTTCTCGCTTTCGAAACTCAGCACCAGCGGCGTGACCAAAGAGTAAGCCAGCCCAGGCAGGAAAAACATGATGATCGTGAACAGGCTGAGCAAGGTGATAAAGGACGGGCGTTCCCGAATGTATCTGATACCTGTGGACAAGTCAGCCCAGAAGTTCATCCTGCCTGTTTGCTCCGCCGCTCGAGGCGGGCGCGGGATGGACATCACCGAAAGAATGATGACGTTGACGAGAAAGGTAATGAAATCAACGATGAACACGATCTCCAAGCCGAAAGCGCCCACGATAAACCCTGCCAGGCTGGGCGCAAGGATCGTTTCCATCGGGCGCAGTAATTGGCTGAGTCCCGA
>JBFYRY010000251.1:0-5942 GCA_041302025.1 Chloroflexota bacterium
CAATGTTATATTTCATCCTGAGCCTCGGGTAGGTGGTTTGCTGATTACTTGCTATCCTACTTGAGGCTCCCTTTTTCTGACAACCTTTGCGTGCACACCGCGGAGAAAAGTCCGCGAGACATTTTGTTTCTCAAGATATAATTGCTCTATCATGTATGCCAAACTAACCTGCCTCCACGCCGCCGCCCCGACAGACAAATCCCCCGTCGTCTTTGTGCATGGATTCCCCGATTCGCCGCAGATGTTCGCGGCGTATTACGCCGAATCCGAGCGGAGTCAGCCCTGGTTGCAGGGGCGCAGCATCTCCACCTACGCCTTCCCGAACCGTCACGACAATCCGAACTTCCCGCCGTTGGGCGAGTTGATGCGTGGCGTGATGGTGAAAGAATTTGACGCGACCATGGACGAACTCGCGCAGAAAAGCCCAACGGGCAAGCTGGTCTTCATTGTCCACGATTGGGGTGCCACGCACACCTGGCGCTGGGCGCGCTCGAAAAAGAATCCGCCCATTGAAAAGATGGTCGCCTTCTCTGTCGGCTCGTCTTTCCGTTATGACGTGTTCGAGCATGGCTTCAACGCCTTCACCTGGCTCTACGGCATCTGGTTCGGTTCAGCATGGTATGTCCCGTTCCTGCGAAAAGCGGTGGCAAAATCCATCGTGGGTGCGGCAGGTTACCGCTCCGAAACGGCGATGGGACTCTGGCAGGATGCCTATCACTACTGGGACCGTCCCAGCCTCCTGCTCACGATCCTGCCGCAGGCGCTCTTTTTCCTGTTCTACAAAAAGGAATACCTGGATTTCGACTTTCCCGTGCTCTACATGCGGACCAAACTGGACCGCATCGCCTCCACATCCGCCTTTGAGCGGCTCCTGCGTTCCCGAGCCGATTGCAAGCTGATCCTGTTCGACGACTACAACCACTGGTTCCCCGAACAACACAGCGACGTGGTCCTGCCCGAAGTGCGGAAGTTCCTCGGCAGTTGACCTTTCCCGATAAAAAACGTCTCGTGGATGTTTCGTCCGCGAGGCGTTTTGTTCATTGTTGGCGATCTATTCTGTCGGGCAGGCTTCGCAGTGCAGGTAGGTCTGGCATTCCTCCGGGGTCAAGTTGCGGGTAAGTCGGGATTTGGCGAGGGCAATCAAGTCTTCGATCCTCAACAGGTAGAGGCGGGTGGTGCCGTCCCGCCCGGCGAGTGCGAGTTGCGAACCATCCGGGCTGAACGCAACGCCAGAAAGCGACCCTGGTGCGTTCAGGGTGAGTAGTTCCCTGCCGGTTGCGGCGTCCCAGACTTTAGCGGTTTTATCAGCGCTGGCGGTTGCCAGGAATTTGCCATCCCAACTGAAACTGACATCATACACAAAGGCCGTGTGATCGGTCAGGGGATAAAGTTCCTGCCCGGTAACGGCATCCCAGACTTTGGCCGTGCCGTCGAAACTGGCCGTGGCAAGTTTGGAACCGTCGGGGTTGTAGACGACCTGATCGACCAGATCTTTATGGCCGCCTAAGCGTAGTAATTGTTGACCGGTATTGACACCCCACACTCTGATTGTGGTATCGATGCTGGAAGTCGCCAGCCGTTGACCATCCGGGCTGAAGACAACGCTGAATACCCAGTCTTGATGACCTGTAAGTGTTGATATCAGACTACCTGTAACAGCATCCCAGAGTTTTACAGTGTTATCGAAACCGCAGGTTGCAAGACGGGTCCCATCCGGGCTGAAAGCTACGCCGAAAACGAAATCTGTGTGACCGGTTAGGGTCAAGAGTTCTTTGCCGGTGGTGGCGTCCCAGATTTTGGCGGTACCGTCGTTGCTGGCGGTGGCGATGCGGGAACCATCTGCGCTGTACGTGGCGAAGGTGACTGCGTCCGCGTGACCCGTGAGGCTGAAGAGCAGTTCCCCGGTCTTCACATCCCACACCTTGGGCGCGGGGTCAGAATTTGCCACCACAAGGCGGGTGCCATCTGGGCTGTATGCCAGTTCTGAGCCTTCTGTGAATGCGATTGCCGGACCGTTGACCAGTGTCAATAATTCGCGGCTGGGGGCAACGCTCCAGACTTTGGTGGTTGCATCCACACTGGAAGTAACAACGCGTTGACTGTCTGGGCTGAACCCAATTGATGATAAGTCGCGGGCGTGACCTGCAAGGTCCATCAACTCGCGGCCTGTTGCTACATCCCAGATCTTGGCATGGCGGTCAAAACTGGATGTGGCAAGACGCGTACCGTCCGGGCTGAACGCCGCAAACGAGACGCTGTCCGTGTGCCCATACAGGGTCAGTAATTTTTCACCGGTGTCCACGTTCCAAAGTTTGGCGGTCTGGTCATCGCCGGTGGTGACGATGGTTTTGCCGTCCGGGCTGTAGGAGGCGCTTCGTACGATCGTGGCATTCCCCGGCAGGGTAAATCGTTTCTGTTCGCTTCCAATATTCCATACCGTTGCCCATCCTTCGGCAAAATCGGTATTAGCAGTAACCACCCCCGACCCATCCGGGCTGAACGTCACCCAGTAGGTTTCTATGCCAGACTCTTCAGACAGGGTGATCAATCGCTCGCCGGTGGACGCATCCCAAATAATGGTCATCCCGTCCGGCCCGGCAGTTGCCAGACGACTTCCGTCAGGGCTGTAGGCGACAGAGTACACCCGGTCAATGTGACCTTTGAGCGTCAACACTTCCCTGCCGCTGGAAATTTCCCATACCCGCGCAATGGTATCCCCACCGGCGGTCGCCAGAAACTTCCCATCGGGACTGAACACCGCCGCATTGCATCCGCGCTCTTGCGAACAGGCAAGCGTCAATAATTCCTTGCCGGTGACGGAATCCCAAATCTTCGCAGTGTTATCCAGGCTGGCGGTGGCGATACGCTTCCCATCCGGACTGAAAACTGCCAGCCAGGTACTGTCTGTATGCCCGCTCAATGTCAATTCGATGCGCGATGCTTGCACGGCGCGATGCAGGGCGTCCTCGGCTTCCGGCAGGACTGTACCATCCAATGCGTAGGTCCTGTTTACCGCTTGCAGGGCGAGCAGGATGCTGCGCTCTGGGTCGATTTCCAAATTCGCATTGGCTTCGCTGGAGAGTTCACGCACCGACGTGACCAGCGCCTGCTGTTTGGCAACGTTACGCTCCTGAACAGCGATGGACTCCGCGGCTTTGGCGGCATAAGCGACGGATGCGTTTTGTGCGGCGAGTTCGCTGTTGCGCCGGGCATATATCCCCGCGAATACTGCGGCAACGACCGCCACCACCAAAGTACCAACCAGTAACCACGCGCGTTGGCGGAGTCTCTTGACGGAATGTGCCTGTTCCTCGGCGCGGGCTCGTTCAGTCTCAGCCAGTTTCTGTGCGTTTTCCAGTTCGCGTTGTTGCCGAGCACGTTCCTCCGAATCGCGTCGGTCGCGCTCGGCGATGCCCGCGGATAAAAATTCCTGTTCTGCATTCGTAAGTGCCACGCTGGTTCCAGCCGCCCAGCCCTCGAATTGTTCGAGGCGCGCGCCGGTCAGCAGGAAACTTGCATCGCGCTTCGCCCCTTCCCATTCCTGTGCAGCGTGCGCCAGTTGCCGTTGACTGCGAACATCGGAGCGGCTTTCGGTCAGCCACTCGCGCAGGCGCGCCCATTCACGGATCAACGCTTCATGCGCCACCTCGACTGTCGCGCCGCGTGTGATGGGGTCGTGGTCGAAGGTCAACAGGCGGGCTTTGCCAAATCGATCCATGACCTTCACCAACTGCCCATCTTCCGCGATCAGTCCCTCCAACTCGTCCCGCAATACACGTCTGCGTGTGTCTTCCGTCCCTTCGCCCAAGGTCACGAGACGCAGGAACAATTGCCTCGCCGCGGATCGTTCGGCTTCGTTCAAATTCAAGAACGTCACTTCCGCGCTTTGTCCCAGCGCGCCGAGCACACCACCGATCTCGCGGTAGGCTTTATTGGTGAGGGTGCGTCCCTCGCGTTTTTCGAACAACTCGGAGAGCGCATACTGCAACAGCGGCAGGGTGCCAGGCTGGTTCCCAGCTTCGCGAATGATCGTCGAAACGAGACCCTTCTCCAGCTTGAGTCCGACGCGCTGTGCGGGACCAGCGACCGCCCGTTCGACCTCGTCCGTTGTCAATGGCAGGACAAACTCAAAGCGGCGGTTCATCATCTCGCCGAAATCCACGTAACGCAACGGCTTGTCGGTGAAGTCTGCCCGCAGGGTAACGATCACGCGCAGGCGACTGCGTTCATCCATGACGGCGTTGGCGATGCTTTCCAGCAGGAGGGCGCGTTCAGCTTCATCTTCGACGAGCGTGAACATCTCTTCGAATTGGTCAATGACCAGCACCAGTTCCACCGAGTTGTCGGCGGGCAGGATGCGATGCACGGCGCGCAACAAGCCGCGATTGCCGTCCTTCAACTGCGCAAGCAAACTCTGCGGCGGGTTGACCGCCACACGCAGAAGCGATGCTTCGAGTTCCTCGAATGGATGTTTACCCGGGAGCATGTCCACGACGAACCAATTCTCGGACCCGGGCAGGCCGCCGCGCCGCAACGCAGGGATCAACCCGGCTCGGACGACCGAGGACTTGCCACTGCCACTTGGACCGATCACCCCCAGAAAGCGACTCAGTTCCCCTCCTTCGCCGAGACGCGCCAGCAATTGTTGGACGAGCGTCTCACGCCCGAAGAAGTTCTCCGTATCCGATTCGTTGAAGGCTCGCAAGCCCTTGAACGGATTGGTGATCTCGACATCGCTCTCTTCTTCCTCTTCATAGACAACTGTCGCAGGATGCGAGTCTGCCAATCTGCCTATTGCCTGGCGAAAATCGTTATAAAGGGACTGCGCGTCGGCGTATCTTTTTTCGGGGTCTTTTTCGGTGGCGCGCGTAATGACTTCATCCAGCGCGGCAGGCAATCCGGCACGGCGCGCAGAAAGCGGAGGCATGGGCGTGTTGACGTGGTGTTGGATCAGGTCGAAGGGGGTCGGACCCGTGAACGGCACGGCGCCGGTCAACATCTCGTAGAGCATCACGCCGAGGCAGTAGATGTCGGTCTGCGGTCGAATGGATAGCGATTGGATCTGCTCCGGCGACATGTACTGCGGCGAGCCGATCATTGCATCCACGCTGGTGTGGTTTTCAAAATCAGGGTTGCCAAGGTTCTTGGCGATGCCGAAGTCCGCGAGATAGGCGTTGGAATCTTCATCGAGCAGGACGTTGGCGGGTTTCAGGTCGCGGTGGATGACGCCGATGCGGTGGGCGGAGGTTAACGCAGAGCAGACCTGTTCCAGCATTTTGGTCGCGGCTTCGATGGACAGGGGGCCCTGCTTGAGCAGTTGCTGGATGTTTCCCCCGCGCAATAATCGCATGACCAGATATGCCACGCCGGGTTCGCGCCAGTAATCGTACAGCGGAACAATATGCGGATGCTCAAGCCGCGCCACGAGTTGCGCCTCCGCTTCGAAGCGGCGGATGAAGTCGGGGTGGTTGGCGAAGGCGGGCAGGATGATCTTAACCGCGACTTCACGCTCCACGTTGGGCTGCACCGCCCGATAGACGGAGCCCATTCCGCCCATGCCTATGCGTTCCGCCAGCGCGTATCCGCGGATGGCGCGCCCGGTCAGGTCTTCGCGACCGATCTCTTCCAACGCGGGAGGGGGAGTGACCTGCGGCAGTTCCGAGGAGGCCGGTCGCACCGAGCGCGCCCAGCGGACGAATTCCGCGCGTTCCTCCAGCGGGATCGCCAACGCCATTGCCAGCCGTTCCGCGATCTGCACCGAGGCGCGCAGGTCGTCTGCTTCGATCTTCCGCAGGGTGATGGCGGCACATCCCACGCGCCGCGCCAGTTCCTCCTGCGTCAGGTCCATTTCGCGGCGGCGTTGACGAACGTATGCTCCAAACGATGTTTCGTGATCCATGCCTCTTCCTCCAATGAAGGGCAGTATAGCGTAGTGATGGGAT
>JBFYRY010000252.1:0-10981 GCA_041302025.1 Chloroflexota bacterium
GAGGGATATATGGTCGCCTTGAAGAATCTGGATGAGATCATCGAACTGATCCGCTCCGCTTCAGACGTCGACGCAGCCCGCTCCCGTTTAATGAAACGCTACAAGCTGACAGATCTTCAGGCGAACGCCATCCTAGACATGCAGTTGCGCAGACTCGCGGCGCTCGAACGCAAGAAGATCGAAACCGAATACAAGGAAGTGACTGCGACCATCAAGGAATTGACGACGCTGTTGAAGTCGCCGAAGTTGATGCGCGGCGTGGTGGCGGACGAACTGTTGAAGGTGAAGGAACAATACGGTGACCGCCGCCGCACGCAGATCGTGAACTTGAAGGCAGGCAAAGCCGCCAAGGCTCTCACCACCTCCGACCTGATGCCTGATACCCAGGTGTGGATCGGTGTGACCGAGGATGGTCTAGTCTCGCGCACGCACGATGAAAAACAGCCGAAACATTCCGGGCACGACGCGCCGCGCTGGCTCGTCAAGGCTTCCACCACCGATACGATCATTTTCGTGGCGAAATCGGGACGCGCCGCGGCGGTGGCGGTGCACATCATCCCGCAAGCCGAGAAGTTAACGGAAGGTTCGCTGTTCTACAAAGTCGCGCCGTTGCAGGAGGCGGACTCACTCGCGGCGGTGTTCGCCCTGCCTGCAAGAAAATCCGCATTGCCCGAAGAGACCAGCGTTATCACCTGCACGCGCTTCGGCATGATCAAGAAGAGTCTCATCACCGAACTGCCCGGACCTTCGGCACAGGCGTTCGTGCTGGTGAGAGTGAATGAAGGCGACCGCCTGATCTCGGTTGGCTTGACCGATAACAAGAAGAAGGAAATTCTGCTCGTCACGGCGCTGGGCATGGCGATCCGCTTCAAGGAAGATGACGTGCGCCCAATGGGACTCGTCGCGGCGGGCGTGAACGGCATGAAACTGGACGACAAGGATGAAGTGGTCAGCATGGAGATCCTGCCCGCCGAAGGCGAGATCCTTCTGCTCACGAACAGCGGCAAAGCCAAGCGCGTGGACCAAAAGGACTTCCCCGCCCAGGGACGTTACGGCAAGGGCGTCATTGCCTGGGAGATCTCAAGCAAGGAGAAGCTCGTTGGCGCGGTCTCCGGCAAACCGAACCACATGGCAACCATCCACCTGAGCAAAGGCGCGCCGAAATCCACCCGGCTGGATGCCATCGCCGTCCGCAAGCGCGCCGCGACGAAAGGCGACCATGTCGTGGAGTTGAAACCCGGCGAGGAAGCCGTCTCCGTCAATGTGGCATGGACGGTGGAGAAGTTTGTGGCGGAGGAGAAGAAAGAGGCGCCGAAGAAGAGTGCATCTGCAAAGAAAACAGCAAAAGCAAAACCTGCGGCGAAAGCGAAGACATCGTCCACGAAGGGGAAAGCACCTGCGAAAAAGAAGAAGTAAAGCAAACAGTCCCGTGATAGGAAAATCCTACACGGGACTGTTTCTCTTGACGAGAGCATAACCGGAGAGTATGATGTGACCACATAGGTGACTACATGAAGAAGAAACAGCCCAAAACGGAAGAGATCGGCATCCGCGAGTTGAAAAGCCGTGCGTCGGAAGTTGTCCGGGCGGTGAAGGAGGAACGCGCCCGTTACGTCATCACGCAGCGCGGCAAACCTGCCGCGCTCATCATTCCGCTGGATGCTGTCCCTCCTGAAAAGTCCGGGGATGAAGTTTGGGACCGCCTGATGAAAATCGGGGAAGAATTGGGCAAAGGCTGGCAGAGCGAGAAGAGCGCGGTCGAGATCCTTTCGGAGATGCGCCGATGAATTTGCCCGTCACGATCGATGCCAGCGTTTTTGTCAGTGCATTCACGCCAACCGAACCAGCCCACCAGGCAAGCAAGGCATTCATGATGAATGTCCGTGAACAGTCCATTCCCATCATTGTGCCGGTGCTTGTCCTGCCTGAAATATCAGCTGCCCTCTCACGCGGACAGGGCAAGCCCGAACTTGGCAAAGCCTTTGTGCAGGAACTAAAGAGTTTTCCCAACACTACTTTTATCGATGTGGATGAAACAGTTGCCAATCTCGCCGTCGATATTGCCGCGAACCACCGCCTGCGCGGCAGTGACGCGGTCTACGCCGCGGTCGCTTTGCGGTTTGGAACAGAGCTGATTACGCTGGATAAAGAACAACTGGAGCGGTTGCCGGAAGTGTTATCGGTAAGAGCGCCATCAAAATGAAAAGGGCGGGATGAAATCCCACCCTACACTTTATCCCTGCTGAATATTCCCCACCAACCCCAACTCGGGAGCGATCCTGCGCATCGCCTGGATCACATTCCCCACGTGTTCCCACAACTCGATGCCAAATTCTTTGGCGGCGTGTTCCATTTCGTCGCGTGACGTCCCGGCCGCGAAGGCTTTATCCTTCCACTTCTTTTTGACGGACGAAGCCTCCAGGTCGTAGAGCGAGCGCGAGGGACGCACCAGCGCCACGGCAGTGATCAGACCGGTGATCTCGTCACAGGCAATGATCGCCTTGCGGACCAGCGTATCGCGCGGCATGTTGAGATGATCGCCGTGACTCAGAATATCCTGAACGATATCTTCAGGCACGCCACGCTCGCGCAGGATCGGCGCGCCCGCCTGCGGATGCTCCTCGAGCGACGGGTGGATCTCCCAATCGAAATCGTGGAGCAGGCCGATCAAGCCCCAGCGTTCCACATCTTCGCTGAACTTTTCGGCGTAGAAACGCATGGCGGCTTCCACACAAAGCATGTGGCGCACCAGTCCTTCGTTCTTCACATATTCACGTACCAGGGCCAGGGCTTCATCGCGGGTCATATTCACCTTTATTGTATGTCGTTGCGAGGAGCGCTTTTGCGACGAAGCAATCCGCCATTTATGAGGAGATTGCTTCGGGCTTCACCCTCGCAACGACATTAGAGACTGGTTGAAGTTTCCAATCCGTTCTGCGCGGCAAGTTCATCGAGTAGGGCTTCCACCTCATCGAGGAAGTGATCGAGCCCGCTCACATGTTCCTCGATGCCGATGGCGCTCAGCCCCAGTTGACCGCACGCCGAGCGCCACGCGCCCAGTCCATTCTCAGGCAGGACATCCGCGGCAAGCGTCCACGTTTGCAAAAGGGGCCACAACGCCGCCACCGGTTTGCCGCCTTCGAGGACCGCCTGAAAACCCTTCTCGTAGTAATTCACACGCACGGGATGGATACGCGGGTCCACGCGCCCGCTTTCGGATGCCGATTCGAAGGCGAACTTCCAATCGGGGATCCAGGAGCAGATCGTTTCGGCAGACAACGCAGACGCGCCCAGCAGACCGACGAGCGCCGCTTCCATGCCGGGACGTTGGGCTGTTTCCGCTCGAGAGGCGAATTCCAGCATCAGACGCCTCTCCTGCAACGGCGGACCCGACAACTCCGCCACCGCATTGACCGCGTGATACAGTGATTTCATGTACTTCGCCACATCCTTGGGCGTGACCGCATCGCTAACCTCGAGCAGGTCGCGCCAGATCTGGCGTCCATGTGCGAGCAGGGATCGTGAGCGTTGTAATGCCGGAGCCGGGGCGTTGAACTCAAATCCCGCGCGCAGACCCGCCTGTACGAACTCGAAGAACTTCTCGCGTTCGAACAGCAACTGCGGATCGTACATCTCCCAGCCCAGCCATGGATCGAGCCGCAGTTCACGCGGACGTTTGAACTCTGCCCTGGCGCGGTGACCGATGTCCACGTGGTAGTCGGGAGTCAGTTTGACAAATTCGCGCCGGTGTTTCGGTTCCTCTTTGTGAACGAAGATGATGTCGATGTCGGCAGTACCGCCGAGCATGGGATCCACTTCTTCTTCGGCGAGCGAACCGGTCAGGTACGCGGCGATGATGTCCTTGTCGTTGTAGGCGCGTTCCTGCGCGGTCTCTTTGGCGATCTTGATCAATGATTCACGTGTGACTCGCATAATGGTTACCTTTCCTGCTCACCGGACAATATCAACTCCGAAGGAGTGAAAGAAGCGTTTCGTGTTATTTTTAACCCCGGAGGGGCGTCATGGACTGTAGCAAACCATGTCATCCCTTCGGGATTTTATTGTATTTTGTTTTGATCTAAAACCCTGCCATCCCTTCGGGATTATGACTCGTTCCTGCAGAGGGTTTAGTCCCTTCGAAACAGGGGAAGGCTAGGGCAAAGGCAAACTCTGTTGAAATGGAGGCAGGTTCAGGCTTTGTCTGATGCGGTTCTCCATCCACTTTAAATGCTCGGGGTTCTGGATGATGTTCAGGTTGTTGGTATCTATCGTCAACACGGGCGTGTGGTCAAAGGGTTTTGAGAAGAAGTCCTCATACGCCTTGTTGAGTTCGTCGATGTAGGAGCGTTCCATCTGCCGTTCGTAGGGACGGTCGCGCAGGGCGATTCTCTGCATGAGGGTGTCGGTGGTGGCTTGCAGGTAGACGAGCAGGTCCGGCTTTTGGATCTTTTCGGCAAGCGCCTCATGCACCTTATAGTACATGTCGAGTTCGTCGCCCTTGAGGTTGATGCGGGCAAAGAGAGAGTCTTTGGCAAAGGTGTAATCGGAGAAAAGGCTTTTGCCTGTGGTGACGATCTCATGGATGGTGCGGCGCTGTTGGTGATAGCGGCTCAGCAGAAAGAAGATCTGCGTCTGAAAGGCATAGCGTTCGCGGTCGCTGTAGAAATCGGAGAGGAACGGGTTCTCCTCAAAGACTTCCAGAATGATCTCGGCGTCGAACGCGGGTTGAAGCAGGCGGGCGAGGGTGGTCTTACCGACTCCGATCACCCCTTCGATGGCTACGTACATGGATTTCGCTCCAGAGGGTAAGTTGATGCAAGGATACCATAATTAAAGTATCAAGTGTCAGGTTTCAGGTTCCACGTATTCAGTATGAATTTCAGGATATTTGGTGTCAGGTGTCAGTTATAAAAAGAGCCGTGTCAGTGATAGACTCCACCCAATAAAAACCAAAGGAGTAACGAACCATGCCATCCAAAGTATTCTTCGGTACCGCGCGTCAGGCGCGCCTGGAAGCCAAAGAGACCCTGCCCGCCAAACTGGACCTGATCCTGAACGAGTTACATCTGCGCGACCGCGTCAACAAGGAGACGGTCGTTATCAAGATGCACACCGGCAACAACATGATCTACTCGACCATCCATCCGGTGTTCGTGCGGCGGGTGGTGCAGGCGATCAAGGACGGAGGCGGCAAACCGTTCGTGGTGGATGTGAACTGGGACACCGAGGGAGCCGAGAAGCGCGGCTATTCCACGGAAGTGCTCGGTTGCCCGGTCTATCCCGCCGCAGGACCCGACGAAAAATATTTCTACGAGCACGAGCGCCCTTACAAGAACATCCAAAAGTGGAAGGTCGCCGGGCTGATCCAGGATTCGAGTTTCATGGTCAACTTCGCGCATGTGAAGGGACATCCATCCTGTGGGTTCGGCGCGGCGTTCAAGAATATCGCGCTTGGCTGTATGGCTGGCAACACGCGCAGTGCCATGCACGACGCCATGCACTACGACCAGTACTGGTTTCCCGAAAAATGCCCCGATAAAAGCCTGATGCAAAAGATCGTGGATACCTGCCCTCACAATGGTATTGTCATCGACAAGGACGATCCGACCCAATTGCACATGCATTTTGAAGAATGCAACCAGTGCGGGCGCTGTCTCAAGGTGGCGCCGGAGGGCAGTTTAAAGATCGACGCGGTCAACTTCCACACCTTCCAGGAAGCTTGCGCCCACGCTGTGGATATCGTCCTTTCAACGTTCGCGCCGGGCAAGGTGACGCACCTCAATCTCGCCACGCACATGACCCCGGTCTGCGACTGTTTCGGGTTCACGTCCATGCCGATCCTGCCGGATGCCGGTGTCTTCGGCTCGGATGACATCGTCGCGCTCGACAAAGCCACACTGGATGTGATCGCCAAAACGCGGCTGATCGAAGACAACATCGCATCGGCACGCGCGATTACGAGTTGGTGGATGTGATGCCGCTCGAGTTTCCGGAAAGGTCAGCGTTGACGTATATCCCAGCGTAATTATGAATGTCACTCTGAGCCGCGAATGCGGCGAAGAGTCTCTAATGCTATGTAGAGATTCTTCGGTCGCGGCGCGAGACGCCACTTCCTCAGAATAACATAAATGAAAAACAAGCGGCAATTTCTCGCCGCTCGTTTTATTTATCAGCACATTGTCAACTCTTCTCCACCAGATTATGGAAGAAATGGACAAGCGCCTTCATTCCTTTTTCCCAGGTGGGGAGATGCAGTTTTTCGTTGGGACCGTGCAGATTGTCATCGAACAGGGAAAAGCCAGTCAGAACCGAATCAATTCCCAGCGTTTGTTTGAACATCAAGACAGCGCCGATGCCGCCTCCCACTCTTTGGAAGAGAGCGCGTTTCCCAAAAGCCGATTGCAGAGCATCCGCCATCGCTTGGACTTCGGGTGACTTCCGATTGGTAATGACGGCGGGGATGCCGATGATGTATTGAAGGTTCCACGTCACCGTGGGAGGCAGGTTGTTCCCCAGGTATTCCCGGAACTGTCGATGCACCTCGTTTGGATCCTGGTCCGGGACGAGGCGGAAGGAGATCCGCGCCGTTGCCTTTGCCGGAATGGCAGATTTCGGCTGACCCGCTTCAAACTGGACCACTTCAAAAGTAGGACGCGTTCCGATCCGCTCCACGGGAGTGAAACCGGGTTCACCCCAGAGCGCCGGCGCGCCGGAATGTTTCATCAGGAAGGCGTCATCGATCGGAAGTTCCGCCAGTAAAGCACGGTCTTCTTCGTCAAGCGGGCGGACCTTGTCGTAAAATCCGGGCAGGGTGATATGTCCGTGCTCGTCGTGCAGATCGGCGATCAATTTGCTCAATACGTGGATGGGATTCTGAACCACGCCGCCATATTCCCCGGAGTGAATGTCCTGTTTGGGACCAAAAACTTCCAACACAAAACTGGCTCCACCGCGCAGGGAATAGCATACCGAAGGGGTATCTTCGTCGAGCATACCGCCTGCATCGGTATTGAGTGAAAAATCGGAAGCAAGCTTGTCGCGATGAGCGATCAAAAAATCGTTCAGGTGTCTTGACCCGATCTCCTCTTCGCCTTCGATCAGGAACTTGATATTGAGCGGCAGGTTCCCGGTCTGGATGATGGCTTCCACTGCATTGACCACCGCCAGCACCTGTCCTTTCATGTCGGTGGCGCCGCGGGCGTAGATGTTGTCATTGCGGATCACGGGTTCGAAGGGCTGACTCACCCAGTCCGCCAGCGGCTCCGGAGACTGGACATCGTAATGACCGTAGACCAGCACGGTGGGAGCCGATGTACCGCCACGCACAGCGAGCCATTCGCCGTACACCACGGAATGTCCCTGTGTGGGAAGGATCTCGACATTGTCCACCCCCATCGAGTGGAATTTGTCCGCCAGCCATTGGGCGGCTCGATCCATATCATTTTTATGGGCGGCATCGTGTGAAATGGATGGAATACGCAATAACTCGATCAATTCATTCCTGAAACGGTCATGATTCTCTTCCAGATACTTCATCGCAGCAGATTGAGACATCGCTTCCTCCTTGGGGATGGTTGACTCAAGTATAACGGGAATCAAAAACGAGCGGCATTTTTCGCCGCTCGTTTTATTGCAGGAGTATTTAGCTGACGGGCACCATATCAAACTGGCTGTTATGCAGTTCCGCATAGAAGCCACCCTTAGCCAGCAGTTCCTCATGTGAGCCTTGCTCCACGATATCGCCATGGTTCATCACGAGGATCAAGTCCGCGTTGCGGATGGTGGACAGGCGGTGGGCGATGACAAAGCTGGTGCGGTTCTTCATCAAGCTGTCCATTGCACGCTGGATCAGGATCTCGGTTCGCGTGTCCACGCTGGAGGTTGCTTCATCCAAAATGAGTATCTTCGGGTCTGCAAGGAACGCGCGCGCGATGGTCAGCAATTGCATCTGTCCCTGCGAGATGTTGGTGGTCTCTTCGTTGAGCACCATGTGGTAGCCCTCCGGCAGGGTGTGGACAAAGTGATCCACGTGCGCCATCTGCGCCGCGGCAATGACTTCCTCATCCGTTGCATCCGGGCGACCATAACGGATGTTTTCCATGATGGTGTCGTTGTAGAGCCATGTATCCTGCAAGACCATGCCGAACATCTTGCGCAGGTCCCCGCGGGTAAAATCTCGGATGTCGTGCCCGTCCACGAGGATGGATCCGCTGTTCACGTCGTAGAAGCGCATCAGCAATTTGACCATGGTGGTCTTGCCTGCACCGGTCGGACCGACAATGGCGATCTTGTGACCGGCTTCTGCTTCCGCAGAAAAATCGTTGATGACGATCTTATCTTCGCTGTAGCCAAAGTGAACGTCGCGGAATTCCACGTGTCCTTGTACGTTTTCCACTTTAACAGAACTCTCGACTTCGAGAACTTCTTCTTCCTCTTCGATGAATTCAAACACACGCTCCGCCGCCGCGGCTGTCTGCTGAAGAACATTGGAAATGTTCGCCAGTTGTGAGATAGGCTGGGTGAACGAGCGCACGTATTGGATGAACGCCTGAATGTCACCGACGGTGATGGTCCCTTTGATGGCAAGATAACCGCCAAGGATCGCAACCGCCACGTAACCAAGGTTGCCGATGAACATCATGATCGGCATCATCAAGCCGGACAGGAACTGGGATTTCCATGCCACATCGTAGAGCACATTGTTCGACTCATCGAACTTCTTGATGCTTTCCTCTTCGCCGTTGAAGGCTTTCATGACGATGTGACCGCCATACATTTCCTCGACATGTCCGTTGACATGACCGAGATACTCCTGCTGTTGTTTGAAGTATTTCTGTGACTGGCGGACGATCAACATGACAGTGACCATCGAAAGCGGGATGATGACCAGCGCCACCAATGTCATGAGCCAGCTGATGGAGAACATCATGACCAATACACCGACCACAGTCACCAGCGAGGTGATGATCTGGGTCAGGCTCTGGCTGAGGGTCTGGTTGACCGTGTCCACATCGTTGGTGATGCGCGAGAGCACTTCACCGTGTGTGGTGCCGTCAAAGTATTTCAACGGCATGCGGTTCATCTTTTCCGAGATGTCACGACGGAAACGGTAGGCAATGTTCGTGGAGACATCCGCCATGATCCAGCCCTGGATGTAGGCAAAAAGCGCCGAAATGAGATACAAGCCAAGGGTGATGAGAGCGATGCGTCCAATGGCATCGAAATCAATCGAGCCGGTGCCCGCCAGTTGTGCCATCACGCCTTCGAATAGTTTCGTTGTCGCCTGACCAAGAATTTTGGGTCCGGCAATATTGGCGGCTGTGGATGCGATGGCGAAGACGAAGACGATGATGATCGCGCTCCTGTATTTGCCCAGATAGGCGATCAACTTCTTCATCGTGCCTTTAAAATCCTGGACCTTTGCGCCAGAGGCGCCCATCATATGACCCATCGGACCACCGCCTCCAGGACCTCCGCGTCCGGGTCTGCCTCCCATTATCATGCTAATTCCTCCTGAGTGAGTTGCGAAGTCGCAATCTCTCGATACGTTTCACAGTTTTCCATTAATTGGCGGTGCGTACCTTTGCCAACAATGCGACCTTCATCGAGCACAATGATCTGCTCGGCATTCTTGATGGTGGAAACGCGCTGGGTAACGATCAATAAGGTGCTGTCTGCCGCCTGTTCCTTGAACGCACGACGCAACGCGGCATCGGTCTTGAAGTCGAGCGCGGAGAAGCTGTCGTCGAGGATATAGATCGGTGGTTTTTTGACCAGCGCCCGGGCGATCGAGAGGCGTTGCTTTTGTCCACCAGAGACGTTGGAGCCGCCCTGGGAAATTTCCTTCGTCAAACCTTCAGGGCTGGATGCCACAAACTCCTTTGCCTGTGCGATCACAACGGCTGATTCCAGCATTTCAGGCGTGGCGTTCTTATCGGCATACAACAGGTTGCTCTCGATGGTGCCGGAGAACAGGACTCCCTTTTGCGGGACGTAACCGATCTTTTCGCGCAGTTCGTGCTGGGTCACATCACGAATATCCATGCCATCGACCAAAATGGAACCGCCTGTTACTTCATAAAAGCGCGGTAACAAACTGATGATCGTTGATTTGCCGGAGCCGGTCGAACCGATGAAGGCTGTGGTCTGTCCCGGCTGGGCGGTGAAACTGATATCGTGCAGGACATCCTCATCCGCGCCGGGGTAGCGGAACGAAACATTGCGGAATTCGACACTGCCCTGGAACGGCATGGGGAATTTCTTCGGCTCTTTCGGATCGTGGATATGGATCTCGGTTTCGATGACCTCTGCGATGCGTTCAGCGGATACCGATGCACGCGGCAGGATGATGAACAACATGGACATCATCAGGAACGCCATCATGATCTGCATGCCGTATTGCATGAAGGCGATCATGTCACCGACCTGCATGTTGGCATCTGCAACCTGCTTCGCGCCAAACCAGATGACACCCAGCATGAGCAGGTTCATGATGAACATCATCAACGGCATCATCACGACCATGGTGCGGTTGATGAACAGGGAGACAGCGGTCAGGTCCGCGTTGGCTTTGTCGAAGCGGTTCTCTTCGAACTTCTGCATGTTGAAGGCGCGGATAACCATCATGCCTGAGAGGTTCTCGCGTGCCACCAGGTTGACACGGTCGGTCAAGTTTTGAATGATCCTGAACTTGGGCATGGCGATGGACACGACGATGATGATCAAACTGACCAGCATCATGACTGCAACAATAATGAGCCACGCCAGCGGCGAATCCTTGGAAAGCACCTTGAGCACGCCGCCGACACCTATCAATGGCGCGTAGAAGACCATGCGTATCATGATCATGGTCACCATCTGTATCTGGGTGATGTCGTTGGTCGTGCGTGTGATCAGGGATGCAGTTGAAAAATGCTCGAACTCTGTGCTGGAGAAATTCTCCACTTTTTGGAATGTGTCGCGGCGCAGGTCACGCGCCACA
>JBFYRY010000003.1:0-56382 GCA_041302025.1 Chloroflexota bacterium
GTAGATGCCAGCAATGTGGGACATGTAGAACATGGGCTTGTGACCGTTTTGCCCACTGACTTTCTTGTAAGTCTCACAAATGGAAATGAACTGGCTGACGCCGAATATCTCAGTCGCATTGATCGGGATGTCCTCTGTGACCATGGTCTCCATGGCTTTCATCCCTGACGTGGTGGTGGGTATCTTGCAACAAATATTGGGGGCAACCACACGGTTCGCGCGCGCGCCGCGAATGACCGCATCCGGGTCATTCTCATTGATCGGGTCACCCTGAATGCTGACGTAGCCGTGCTGTCCGTTGCTCTTTTCGAACAGCGGCATGAACTTCTCAGCGATGGGTTTGACCATCTTGCGTTGGAATACCTCCGCTGTTTCCCAGTCATCGTCGCACTCCTTGATCGATTCGTCGAGCAATTTCAGAGCATATTCGCCTTCTTCGGGATGGTCGATCATCTTCTGGGTGTAGGATGGATTGTTGGTACATCCCAACGCCCCGTTCTCCAGCGCCATGTCTGCGTGCCTGCGCGTCGGATTGTTAATCCAGAACATGGTGGGGGATTGTTCAGTCACACGAACAAAATATGGCTTGTTCATTCTGTCTCCTTCTATAGAATGGTTTTTTGTAAAGCGTCCAGCGCATCCACGGGATCGCCTTCTCTGATGATTCGGCGTAGTTCTTCGCGCCCGACCTTTTCCACCACCTTCTGCGCCCAAACGATACTGCGATAGGTGGATGAGAATGTCTTTACACGATCGATGCGGAAGGGTGCAACATCGGATGTGAGCCAACCGTCATAGCCGAGTTCATCGAGATAGAACACCAGTTCCACCCAGTCCCAGGTGTTGATCGAGCCGGGGATCATATCCCAATCCCAGTTGCGGTAATTGTCGTTGACATGCACCAGGAAGAGCTTGCCCGCCTGTGCCAGCAAACTTGCCGCCCAGGCAGTCCCCTCGCCCGCCAATAGCGCATGACCCGTGTCCATCGTCGCGCCCACGTTGGGCATGTTGACCTGTAAGCAGGCGGCAAGCGTTGTCCCTGCATTGGGGATGATGACCTTATGTCGGGGTTCAGATTGTTTATATTCGAGGCAGACCCGCACATCGGTCCGGTAGGAAGCGGCTTCACCGACGCCGTCAATAAACCATTTCCATGCCTTTGGGTAATCCGCTTCAAAGGCATAGTCATATCCATCCGAAAGCGGACAGCATGTGATCATATTCGTGCCAAGCTCCGCTGAAATGTCCATCGAAGTTTTGAAGTATTGCACCGCCTCTTTACGGATGTCTTCATCCTTGTGTGTCAGTCCGCCGAGATGGAACTTCGGTTCCGCCTTGATGTTCACATTGACTGTGGAACACTCAAGGTTGTATTTCTTCAACAGATCTTTTGTGACCACCACATTTTCAAAATCGAAGGGATACACCAATTCAAGTCCTTGTATGCCTTCGACCTTCGATGCAACTTCGAATTTTGCGGCAATGTCGCGTTGCTCGCCGTAACTGGAAAAACGATCGTTGAGTTTTCCCAGAAAACCCAGGATGACTGAGAACTTATGATGTGACATGTTGAAACAGCCCTTTCAAATATATGGATGATTCGCTTCGCGCTTAACCGATGGCTGGTCCTGTCCGATCAGCCTTTGACTGCCCCCGCAGTCATACCTTTGACATAATACTCAAGGAAGAAGGAATATAGAATTGCGATTGGAACAGACCCAAGCAACGCCGCCGCCATGAGCGAACCCCAGAAATAAACATCCGCGAGTACCAACTGGCTGACGATGGCGACAGGCAGGGTCTTGATCGCTTCGGTCTGAGCCAGCGTGAGGGCGTAGACAAACTCATTCCACGAAAGGGTAAAAGCAAACAGCGCCGCAGATATGATGCCGGGCATCATGATCGGCAGGATGACCATTCGCAGTGCTTGCAGGCGCGTGGCTCCGTCCACCATGGCACTTTCTTCAAGTTCCTTGGGGATCCCTTTGAAATATCCCATCAATAGCCATGTGCAGAAGGGAATCAGGAAGGTGGGGTAGGTGATCATCAGTGCGACCTGCTTGTCGAACAAGCCCAGGCTTCGGATGACGTATGCCAACGGCAGGAAGATAAGCGTAGTGGGCACAAGGTACGTGATAAATATGGTAAGTCCGAGAGTCCGCGAGCCCCGAAAGCGAAGACGTGCCAGAGAATAAGCCGCAAGGGTGCCGATTACAATGGACGCGGCGGTCGAAACGGTTGCCACCAGCGCGCTATTCTTTAACCACAATAAAAACCGCGTATTCTCAATCAGGTAGACGTAATGCTCAAGTGTCGGTTTCAATAATTGCATGGGCGGTTGCGCCATATCATACAGTTCCGAATCGGGTTTGATGGAAGTGATGAACATCCAGTAGAACGGGAACAACAGGATGACAATAAAGAATAACAACCCGATGGTAACAACGATCCCTTTTGTGATCTTGCGAATGCGGAGGCTGGATTGCATGATCGGTCTCTGCTCCTAGTCCTGTTTCTGGAGATAACGTAACTGAAGCACCACAGCAATCACAAGGATCGGGAACATAAAGAGGGAAACTGCTGCGCCTTCGCCTAATCTGCCAGCCAGAATGGCAGTTTGATGAGTGAGTGTGGCAAACAAGTGGGTGCTGTTGACTGGACCGCCGCGGGTGAGAACATAAACGATCTGGAAATCTGCAAAGGTTTGGACGATCGAGAACAGGGTTACTACGGCGGTTACAGGCATCAATAAAGGAAACGTTACATTCCAGAATTTACTCCATGAACTTGCTCCATCAATATCGGCGGCTTCGTAGAGTTCCTGCGGAATAGATTGAAGACCCGCCAGCAGGGAGATGCCGAAAAACGGAATCCCGCGCCAGATGTTGACCAGTTGCACGGAGAACATGGCAGTGGCTGGGGTGCCGAGCCAGATAATTTTCTCCTGAATCAGCCCCCAGTCCAGAAGGAAGCGGTTGAGAATGCTGAACTGCGAGTCGAACATCCATAAGAATCCCAATGCGCTTAATGATGTCGGCACGATCCAGGGGAGCAGTAGTATCCCGCGGAAAAAATTCTTGAATATCTTGACTTCATCCAATACCAATGCCATGAGCAGTCCCAGTACCAGTTTGAAAAAGACTGATACCAGGGCGTAATTGAAGGTGTTGATGGTTGTGCGTTGGAAGATGCTGTCTTTGAATAATTTCGTAAAGTTTGCGAACCAGATGAAATTGCCCGTGTCGGACCGTGCGATCATCTTGTCGGTCATCGAGAGCCAGATCGCAACGCAGAACGGGTATGCGATCAGCAGCAACAGGATCAACACCGCAGGAGCAACGAGCGCTGGTCCAAGTATTTTTTCCTGGTTAAACCATTGGCTGAATTGCTCAAACCTTGATTGACGCTTTCCAGAAATTTCGGCAGTTTGTGTCATGCGTTTCTCGGAGCGTGCTGGGTGACGGGATTGCGGCAGGCAAGTTTACCGCAATCCCGCGTTGTTTCATCAATTAAGACTTATAGCTGTCTTCGAGCAAGGCTTTGGCTGTTTTGATTGCATCTTCAATGGATGCCATGCCGCCACAAACACTGGCGAACATATCCACAACAACCCATTTGGCATAGGCGTCGGTGCCACTGCGGAAGTTGGTGCTTGGGTATCCGGGCAGATGGGAGGTCGAGGCGTATTCTTTGAAGGGAGCCAGTTTGGCGGTGGTGTTCCACGGCATCAGCAGGTCGTTTTCAACGCCTTTGAGGGTTGGGAAGACAAAACCCAAGTTGGGGTTCACCCACGGAGTCAGTTGTTCTCTCTCGTTGAGGTAGGTGAGCAGGGCTTTGGCTGCATCGATATTCTTCGAGTAGGAGAAGACTGCGGACGACATGAACTCGGCGTACGTTATGCGTCCAGCGGGACCTTCGGGGTAGACAAAGTGACCCGTGACTTCGTGCAGGTTCTTTTCGACTTCCTTTCCATCCGCATCCTTGGTCTTGTACTTGGTTCCCTGGTTACGGGCGGCGCCCCAAATGGTGGATGCGTTGTTGGTCGCCGAGATGGCGCTGGCGAGGAAAGCACGGTTATTGGACGCATCATCGTAGGAGAGGGTGTCGGCGGGCATTACGGAGAACAGCCTCTGCATGTATTCGAGCGCGGCGCGGGTTTCAGCGGAGTCGATGGTGACTGTCTTGCCGTCAGCGGCTACATCTGATGCGCCATGCGACCAGAGTACCGAGTAATTGAAGTCATTCCCATCGCCAACGGCGTGCCCAAGCGGGAATGCAATCGGCGCAAGACCCGCTTCCTTCAACGCCTTGCCGACCTCGTAGAGCTCTTCCCAGGTCTTGGGTGGTTCCTTCGCGCCGACTTGCTCGAACAGGTCGGTACGGTAGGAAATTGCGTGCGGGGCAAAGAATCGCGGCACAGACAGCCATTTGCCATTCACCTTGCAGGCTTCTTCTGCGGCGGTATAGAAGCCATCGTAGCGTGCAGCGAGATCGTCGCATACAGCGCTCATGTCAGCCAGTTTCTCGGCAAACAGGTGCGCTGAGCCCTGGTTGATTTCGATGATATCGGGACCAGCTCCGGTCTCGGCGGCTGTGGCTGCGATGGTCTGCAGGTCGTTCATGGAGACAATGTCAACTTCAACGGGGATGTTGTTCTTCGCGCCCCAATCTTCGACGATTACCTTGAGGATTTCGTTGCCCTGCGGCATGAAAGCCGCGCGCAACTTCATTGTCAGTTTGCCTTCGACACTCAAGGGTTTTGCCACGGTTTCGGTTGCGGCGGCAACAGCCTCGGTCGCGGCGGGAACGGCTGTTGGAGCGGGAGCGACGGCTGTGACAGCAGATTCGGGAGCGCACGACGCCAGCACACCGCCTATTGCGGTTGCCGATGCGCCCGTGGCAAGCATTAATTTGATGAAATCGCGGCGGGACAGTTTTCCATCCTGAAGCCGCTTGGTAAGGTCTTTTCTTTCTTTCATGGGATTACTCCTCCAATATAGATTTGTGTGTTGAAACGGTTGATTCAATAGCGGTAATAATTGTTGCCTGAACACCTCCTCCTATTGAGTGGTTTCAAAAATGATTCCCAAAGTCTGACTGCACTCAGTTGCCACTCTTTCACTGATCTGCAGTGTAATTGAAACAGCAGCATTAATATCGTTCCGCTCGATGGCGTTTAAAATTTTCGTGTGATCCTTCACAACCGTCTCTGGGGTGTAATCGGACATTTTCCGAAATCGGATATTCAATAGCATCTGGCATTGTGCATGTTGCTCGTACCAGGACTTCAATAAGCGCGAATGCCCAGCCTTGATGCAAATGTATTCATGGAACCGCATGTCCAAACGGGCAAGTTCTTCGTAATTCTTCTGCTTAGCGGCATTTTCCTGATTGGATATGAGATCACGAAGTTCCTGAATGTCAGTTGACGTCATTTTAGGAATTGCCCATTCGAAGGACATACATTCCAAATTGGCGCGCAGGCTGAAGACCTCATGCACATCCTTCTCGGTAAACTTTATGACAAAAACGCCCCGATTCGGCTGGCGGATTACAAGTCCTTCTTGCTCCAGCTTCCTCAGGGCTTCACGAATGGGGATGCGGCTAACTGCCATCTGCTTCGCGATTTCGGTCTCATTCAGATGCGACCCCAGGTCAACCTGACCATTGATAATTGCATTCCTTAGTTTCTGCACGATTTCATCTTCTACGTTTTGTTGTGTGATTTGACCAAATAGGGGAGTATCCATATAGCACCTTTTCAGATTGTATACAGTATATAGTATACAGTATTTTGATCTATTTTCAAGTGACAAATGTCATTTTTCCCGGAAAATTGAAAAAAAACAGGATGTCCCCCAAATAATCTTCCAATCCGGAGTCATGGAACTGCTGATTTACATGAAAAAGCCAACCCATTCAAGGAGTTGGCTTATTGTTTTGGCTATATTTTGTGGCTATTCATATCGAGATGACCGACTGGAACTACCCTATCATGATCTTCGGACGGTACTGCAACGCCTCCGCCAAATGCGCGGACTCGATCTCCTCACTCCCCGCCAGATCCGCGATCGTACGTGCCAGTTTCAGGATGCGGTGATAAGCACGCGCCGACAGATTAAGTTGACTCATAGCCGCCCGCATCAAACTCTGACCTTCATCCTGTAGCTTGCAAAACTGCCGTATCTCCCCGACGCGCATGTCGGCGTTGCAAATAATGTCGGACTGCGAACTGGCAAAGCGTTGTTGTTGAATATTCCGCGCCGTCTGCACCCGCTTGCGAATCGACTCACTGGTCTCCCCCATTCGATCCCCACTTAGCTTTTCGTAATCAACCCTTGGAACTTCGATATGAATATCAATTCTGTCCAACAATGGACCGGAGATCCGCTTTTGATATTTGGTCACCATCGCGTGCGCACAGGTGCAGGGCTTTTGCGTATCCCCGTAGAATCCACACGGGCAGGGGTTCATCGCGGCAATGAGTTGGAAGTTGGCAGAAAAAGTTAACGACCCTTTAGCGCGGCTGATGGTGACGACTTTATCTTCCATGGGTTGGCGCATCACTTCGAGGACGCGCGTGCCGAATTCAGGGAATTCGTCCAAAAACAAAACACCCCTGTGAGCCAGCGATATTTCACCAGGCTTGGGAATGTTGCCGCCGCCGACAAGCCCTGCATGCGAGATCGTATGATGTGGCGCGCGAAAGGGACGGTGCTTGATGAGCGGGGTCCCTGCGGGGAGTTGGTCGGCAACCGAGTAGATGCGGGTCACATCCAGCGATTCTTCGATGCTCATCTCCGGCAGGATGCCGGGCATGGCGCGGGCAAGTAATGTTTTACCGGAGCCAGGGGATCCCACCATAAGAACATTGTGTCCCCCGGCGGCGGCTACTTCGAGCGCTCGCTTAACGTGTTCCTGTCCCTTGACCTCGCTGAAATCGGTTGGAATGAAGAGCGGTTCGAGTTCATCCGCGCTGGAGGGTTGGTAGGGTTCGATTAAACGGCGACCAGATAGATGCTCGTAGAGATCCGCAAGCGTTTTGACGGGATACACTTTCAGGTCCGGGATCAAAGCCGCTTCGCCCGCATCCGCTTCGGGGACGAACATCCGCTTGTATCCATTGGCGCGCGCGGTTGCCGCCATCGGCAGGACTCCGCGTGTGTGACGGACCACGCCATCGAGCGAAAGCTCACCAAGGACGAGAGTGTTATCAACAACATCATGCGGGAGATGACCTGCAAGGATTATGACACCAAGCGCGATGGGAAGATCGTAGGCAGGTCCCTCTTTGCGGACAGCGGCCGGCGCAAGATTGACAACAATGCGATGACGGGGGAAATGCAAACCGGCATTCTTGACCGCGGTCTGCACACGCTCGCGGCTTTCCTGCACAGCAGTATCAGGCAAACCGACAATGGTCATACCGGGCAAGCCGTTGGTGTAATCCACTTCGACTTCGATGACAACGCCTTCAAGACCAATGACCGCACAGGAGAAAACTCGGGCAAGCATGGTGAAAGTGTAGACGAGGAGGAATGAAAAGTCAAACAAAAAGGCTCCGCTGGAGCCTCTTTGTTTTTGGGATGTAAAGTTATCCCTTGAGCGAACCAGCCAATAGCCCGCGCAGGAAGTATTGACCCAGGAAAATGTACACCAATAGCGTTGGCAACGCGGCAAGGAACGAGCCTGCCATTTGTACATTCCACGAGATGATCTGACTGCCTGCCATATTATTCAACGCCACCGTGATGGGCCACGAGCGATTGCCTGTGAGCACCACGGCAAAGAGGAAATCATTCCACGCGGAGGTGAATTGCCAGATGAGCACCACAACAAAACTTGGGATGGAGATCGGTAAAAGGATGTGGCGATAAATGCCCAGCATATCTGCGCCGTCGATCTTGGCGGCTTCGAGCAATTCCTGCGGCAGGCTGGCATAGTAGTTGCGGAAGGTGAGCGTGGTGATCGGAATGCCGTAAATGATGTGCGCAATGACCAAAGCCGGGATGCCCGCCAACCCGATCGGTTTCAATATGTTGAAAACAAAGACAACCAGGGGAATTAGAATGGACTGGTAGGGGATGAACATGCCGAACAGGATGAACGGGAAGATGAAATCGGCGCCGCGGAACTTCCACTTGGCGAGAATGAATCCATTTAACGAGCCAAGCATGGATGAAATGATCGCGGCGGGAATCACCATCATGAAGCTGTTCCATAACGAAGGCGACAGTTGCGAGAAGGCTTCAATGTAATTGTCCAGGTGGATCCCTTTTGGCAAATTCCACATGGTCTGCAGGTCGATTTCAGCAAAACTTTTGAAACCGGTCACGAGCATCACGTACATTGGGGTGAGATAAAAGATCGCCATCGCGACCAGCGGGATATATAACCAATTTTTACCAAGACGAAGTTTCGCGGAGCGTTTCATTGTTGCGCCTCCGACTTGAGAGTGAATCGAATGTAGGGAATGATGAGGACTGCAACACTGATCAACAACAAAATACCTATTGCCGCGCCGCGCCCGTAGAAGAGACCATCGAAAGTAGTCTGCCACATGTAGATGGCGGGCACGTCGAGCGGTAACTGCTTCCCTGCCACAGCGATGATAAGATCGAACACTTTGAGGGACATGTGACCGAGGATGATCAACGCGCTCAAAGTGACCGGTGAAAGCAACGGCAGAATGATATGACGATAGATCTGGAGCTCACTCGCGCCATCGATCCGCGCAGCTTCGCGCAACTCGTCCGGGACGGAGCGCAGACCCGCCAGATAGATCGCCATCGTGTACCCGGACATCTGCCAGATGGCGGCGAGGGCAATGGCGGCGATGCCCCAGGTCTCGGTGGTGTGCCATTTATTGATGAGGAAATCCAGATTGAGATAGGAGAACAGTAGATTGAAACCGCTCAAACGATCCCCCTCGGCGGGGTTCATCAACCAGCGCCAGACCACGCCCGTCACGATGTAAGAGATCGCCATCGGGAATAAGAACAAACTGCGGAAGAAACTCTCCCCTTTCAGACCCTGGTCCAGCATTACTGCCAGAAAAAATCCGAGCAGGATGCTTCCGATCACAAAGACGCCGGTGAAGATCATGGTATTCCGCACGTCCACCATAAAACGTGGATCGGAGAACAAGCCGATGTAATTTTTTAATGCAACCCAGGTGTAATCTGCACTGAGCCCCTTCCATGCGCTGAGAGAGACGCGTGCCGACCAGGCAATGAAGCCGTAGACAAAGATCAAAACTGCAAGAATGGACGGGGAAATAAGAATAATGGAAAGATAGCGGTCTTTGTCTCTAAGCATTACGAGCCTCTTTTATGCACCGTCCCGAAGGTTTGAACGAAAAGTTTTTTTCCAGGAACCCTTCGGGACGTTTATACAGGTTGAGCAAAATTTTGAGGCTCCGCCGAACCTCGACGGAGCCTCTTTATTTTACCCAGTTTTTACTTGCACGGACCGGATGCGGCGCAGGCGGCAACCAGAGCGGCTTGGAAACCGTCCACGTTGCCATCTTGAATGAACAAGCCCAGCGCGGTATCGATCTCGGACTTCCAGGAGTCATTGGCAACCACACCGTGGGTCAACGAACCGACCACTGTGTTGCTCGCCCAGTCATCCATGGCGGACTGCAGGTAGACACCGAAGAGTGTCTTATCGCAGTCGGTACGGGCACAGATCGAGCCCTTGACCGGGTTGAACGCTTCCTGACCTTCCTTCGAACCGGCGACCTTCAACCAAGCCATGGCGCCATCTTCATCCGGCGCGCCAACAGCGAGCACGAACGAGTCGGAAAGGAACTGGAAGACGCCAACACTACCGGGAGTGGGAGCCCAACCATAGTCTGTCTCGGGGGTCTTGCCCAATTCACGGAAGTAGCCTTCCGCCCAGTCACCCATAACATTGAACGCGGCGTCGCCATTGATCACGAGTTGAGAAGCATCCTGCCAGGACAAGGAAGCAGAGTCGCTGTTGGTGTATGTAAGAGCCTTCTGGAAGTTATTCAGGGCGCCCTTCACATCAGCACTGCCCCAATCCGTTGAACCGTCCCACAAACCATTGTATTTATCGGCTCCAAGTGTGCCGAGCAAAACGGTTTCCATCAGGTGCATCTTTGTCCACTGCTCACCAAGAGCGAGAGGAGTCACGCCAGCGGCCTGGAGGGTATCCATGGCGGCAAACCATTCATCCATGGTGGCGGGAACCGCAACACCGTTCGCTTCGAGCACGGACGGGTTGTACCACATCACATTGGCGCGATGGATATTGACCGGCACAGAGTAGATATTGCCATTATCCGAGATCAACGGGATAAGGGTTTTCGGCATGACAGCCAGCCAGCCTTCGGCTTCATACAGATCGTTCAACGGCTGGATCTGCTTGCCGGCGACATAGGTTCCGATCAATTCCTGACCGGCATGACCCTGCCAGGAATCGGGCGGGTCGCCAGCCTGCAAACGGGTGGCTAACACAGCGCGCGCATTGGTACCGGCACCGCCAGCCACTGCCGCGTTGATGAATTCAATGTTGGGGTTCGCGGCATTGAAGACCTTGATCATGGCTTCGAGACCTGCCGCTTCACCGCCGCCGGTCCACCATGAGAACACTTCCACTTTTTTGGCGCCGCCGCCGCAGGCAGAGAGCACCAGCATTGCGATCACGAGTGCAGTTACCAGACTGTACCATTTATTCTTGAACATTTTATTCTTCTCCTTTTCTTGAATGTGCAAACAATTTGGTTGTACGATACGATCCTCTGTTTATGAACACCACCTCCTTTTGCCTCGGATTTGTAAAACAAAACGGAATATCCTCCTACCGTGCAGTAAGGACATTCCGTTCGTTAAACAGATCGAATTGTTTTTGCCAGCCAGCCAGTTTCATATTGCTCCCAAATGTTGTCATTCGCTAACTCTAATAGGGAAGTGCGGTGTTGTGTCTTGTCTGACAAAATAATTATATGACTTAACCAATGCCTGTCAATGTAACATTACAGGGCGAGCAGAAACATCAGGTCGTTGACGTTCGTCCCGCTCGGACCGGTGCGGATCAGGTCACCCAACGCCTCGAAAAAGGGATACGCATCATTCCGGGATAACAAGCCTGCCGCATCCAACCCAAGCGACTCAGCCCTTCGAGCGGATTCCCCTGTCACCACCGCGCCCGCCGCGTCAGTGGGACCGTCATCTCCATCGGTCGCCAGCGAGATCAACATCACATCCTTGGCTCCCGCCAATTCTTCAACAGCCGCCAACGCCAGTTCCTGATTCCTGCCGCCTTTGCCGTTGCCCTTGATCGTGACCGTTGTCTCTCCGCCCGCGATCAAACAGACTGGGCGCGAACGGACACTGACTTCACGGAGCAACCTTCGCGCAAGTTCAACTCCCGCATCACGCGCTTCGCCCTGTAATTCATTGGTTAAAACTTCAGCATCGAATCCTTCCCGCTGTGCCTGCTCCAGCGCGGCTTGTGCGGCAAGTTTATTGTCGCCGATGATGATATTTACAATGGACCGGTGTTGTCCAAGTCCGCTTTCCCCGGCAATGGGGGATGTGGAAAGTAATTGGTAAATGGCGGTTGGTAATCCAGTTTGTAATCGATACTTATTCAAAATATCGAGCGCATCTTCGCTCGTCGTCGGGTCGGGCACGGTTGGACCGGAGGCAATCGCTTCCAGCGGATTACCGATCACATCTGACAGAATCAGGCTGACGATCTTCGCCCTGGTTGCACGAGCCAAGCCGCCGCCTTTGACGCGGTCCAACTGGCGGCGGATGGTGTTGATCTGGTCGATGCGTGCGCCGCAGGCGAGCAGTTCACGGGTGAGCGATTGCATTTCATCAAGAGTAATGCTTGCGTGAGGCGCAGTCACCAACGCAGAACCGCCGCCCGAGATCAAACACACCAGCGTATCGTCTTCGTTCAATGCTGACACAAATTCCAGCGCACGTTTGCCCGCATTAAGTGAGCGCTCATCCGGAATGGGATGCCCGCCCTCCATAACGGAGTACAGGCTCCGGCTTGGGGGGGAGGCGTGTTTGCAGACGGCGAGCCCGCCGGAGAGGGGAATCCGTTCGGCGAGGGCATCCATCATCGGGATCGCGGCTTTCCCGATCCCCAAACCGAATACGCGACCGGTCGGTTCAGGCAGATATTTTTGCACGGCTTTGTAGGGGTCAATTGCGTCGATGGCGGCGGCAAGGATTCGCAAAATGCGCGGATCCTGCAGGCTGTGTGTGATGAAACAAGTTGTGTCCATTTCTGTTATGATAACAGAAAGAGAAACTGTGGAGTGAAGCATGGCAAAACCAAAAGTATTCATAACCCGCGTGATTCCGGAAAAGGGGCTGGCAATGGTCAGGGATTTTTGTGACGTGGACCTGTGGACCGATGAACTGCCGCCGAGCCGCGCAGACATGCTCAAGCACGTGCAGGGCGTGGATGGCATCCTGAGCCTGCTCACCGACCCGATCGACGGCGAAGTGATGGACACAGTGGGTGAACAGTTGAAGGTCATCAGCAACCACGCGGTGGGATTCGACAATATCGATATCGGCGCCGCAACTGCGCGCGGGATCCCCGTGGGCAACACGCCCGATGTGCTGACCGACGCCACCGCCGATTTCGCCTTCACGCTGTTGATGAGCGCCGGTCGCCGTGTGCTGGAGGCAGACCGTTATGTACGTGACGGCAAGTGGAAGACGTGGGGACCGATGCTCCTGCTTGGCAGTGAGATGAAAGGCGCGACGCTGGGGCTGGTGGGCTTTGGCCGCATCGGCAGGGCTGTGGCGCGCCGTGCAACGGGTTTCGACATGCGGGTGATCTACTACGACCCAAACGATGACGGACATGATCCTGCGCTGAATGCAAGACGCGTGGATTTTGAAACCCTGCTCGAAGAGTCGGACTTCCTCTCACTTCACACGCCGCTGACACCTGATACGCGCCATATGATCGATGCCGAAGCCCTGAGCCGTATGAAACCAAACGCGGTTCTCGTGAACACCTCGCGCGGTCCCGTTGTGGATATGGATGCGCTCTACGACGCCTTGAAGGAGAAGCGTATCTTCGCGGCGGGACTGGATGTAACCGACCCGGAGCCGCTTCCGGCGGATCATCGTTTGCTGACGCTGGACAATATCATCGTGATGCCGCATATCGCCAGCGCCAGCACAAAAGCGCGCGACCAGATGTCCTGGATGGCGGCAATGAATTTGATCTCGGGGTTGAAAGGCGATCGTTTACCGAACTGCGTGAACCCCCAGGTATATGACAAATAAAACGGGATGTCCTGTCATCCCCTGGCGTGATGCAGGCGGTCTGCCGCTTCCTCGGTAAGCGGAATGTAGACCTGGATCCTGGTCCCCTTCCCCGGCGCAGAATCGATGTTGATGTGGCCGTTGACCAGTTCCGTGCGTTCACGCAGGTTGATCATGCCCAGACTGCCGCGCCTGTCATAGGACTTGTTTATGGCTTCGACATCGAATCCCATGCCGTCGTCTTCGATCTCGAGCAGTGCAATGCCTGTTTCAAAGTGTCTTAACCGCACCCAGATATGCATGGCATTGGCATGTTTGCGGGCATTGGTCGCGGCCTCTTCGATGATATAGAAAATGACGCCCTGCTTCCCCATTTCAAAATTTTCGATCACCGACTCATCCACATTGACGATCACGTTCTGACCGAACGTCTCACGCATCTTCTCCGCCATGGCGGTAAGCGCGGCGGTAAGCCCCTGCGACTCGAGGATGAGCGGGCGCAGGGTGAACAGCATGTGGCGGATCTCCTTGGTGGTACGGTGCGCCAGTTCCTCGATCTTTTGCAGTTCATCCTCGGCGCTTGCCACGTCCTTCTTCACCATGCGCCGCACAAGGTTGATGCGCATTGCCATCGCCGCAACAGACTGGGTGGGACCGTCATGCAGGTCGCGCGCCAGTTTTTTGCGCGTTTCCTCCTGCACTTCGACCATGCGTTCCTTTTCTTCGACAAGGTCCTGGTAAAGACTGGCGTTCTGTACGGCGATCACCGCCTGCCGCCCGATGATATCCAGCAAACCGCGGCGTTCCAGTGTAAAGTAGTTCGGGTCGGGGTGGGAAAACAGCATCGCGCCATAGATGTTGAATCCGCTCCTTAAAGGGAAACAGTAGGCGGCTGTGCATGAACGCAGTGCAATGATCCGTCCAAGTTCGGGATCGTAACCCACATCCTGCGTGAGGATGGCTTCCCCGTCATCGAATATCTTTTTGAGGATGCCGTCCTTTCCCTGCAGGTTGGCGCGCATATCGGCATTGGTAAATCGCCGCGCGGAGCCGATGTGCAATTCATCGCCCTTGAACAACAGCACCGCACTCACGAGTCGTTCATCGGTGCTTGGCTCATCGGGGTCGGCGGTGGGATTGAGAGCGTTGTACCCCAGATCGAGGGCGGAATCGAGTACGCGTTTGTAACTGAGTGTGGCGGTCAGCGTGGAGGTCAATTCATAGATGGCACGCAGGCGCTCGCTCTCCATGTGCCGGAGGCGTTCCTCACGATCCAGGCGGAATTGACGCATCTGCCGCAGGTATCTCATGGCGTACTTTCCTGAAAACCCAGCCACAAGCCCGAACAGCAATGTCAATACGATCCGGCTGGAGGCGGCAATCACCAGATTGTTCAGGAACAGGTCGCGGGAGACAAAATACTGCAAAACGGCGAACAGTCCCGCCGCGATAAATGCCCCCAACATTTCGAAATAGATCGCGCCCGTAAGAATGGGCAGAAGCCCCACCCACATGACCGGACTTGCCAGTCCGCCTTGCGCCCAGAAAAGCAACGCCGCAAGAAGGAAGTCGATACCGAGCACGGTACGGCGATGATAACGGCGCAGGCGCATGCTTACCCCCGCAAGGATACTCAAAAGAATGTTCCATGCCAGCAAAAAGCCCATGGACCACGAGAATATGCCCGCCGCTTGATCCTTTGAAGCCAGCGACGCAGTAAGACCCACCAGCACGATCCAGCGTGCAGATGTGGCAAACCAATCGGCAACATAGGGGGTTTCGAATGATCGCATCAGGTCGTAATGATACCCGAAAAAGATTAATGATCTCGCGGCGCTGACGTTACAGGATGATTACGGCTCGGCTACAGGCGTTCCGCGGGATTTGCCGGGACAGCAGGATCATGCTTCGCACCTGCCGGAAATGCAGTCATGCCGGCGAGAATACCGAAATTGATCCAGATATTTGGCGTTGCGAACGAATCCTGCGTGGCATTGTAGATCAGGATGGCGATCCACGAGAACAGGGCGGCAATGCCAAGATAGCGTGATAGAGTTGTATTTCCCTGCAAAGCCCGGATGGTATCGCCCAGCACCGAGAAAAGATATATGAAAAAGAAGCCGAACCCGATCAAGCCAGTCTCTGCCAGCAGGCGTGCATACATGTTCTTGGGATTTGGATATAAGCGGTTCTCCGGAGATAACAACCGCGCGATTTCCGGAACATCTGTCATCGCCCAATCGGGCAGGTTGTCGTAGATGTAGAATCCGCTTGCGCCCAGTCCCACACCGAAGAGCGGACTTTCCTCATACGCGCCCAGTGCGCCAACCGTGTATGCGGCGCGCGCACCCGCATAATTCTCCACGATGAATTCCTCCACGCTGGCGGCATCCGAGTTAAACAGCCGGGCGACATAATCATTTCGGCTCAGGAAGAAAAGCGCGCCAACCAGCGAACCGATCACCAGGATGATGATTCCAAAACGCAGAAGCGCTCCGCCTCCGCTTTTGAGACCGGGGAGGAACCAGTTCCACAGGGCGCGCAATTCCGCCCTGCCCGCCAAAAGAAAGGTCAGAACCAGCGCCGTGCCGGAAGTGAGCAGACCGCCGCGCGAGAGTGATGTCAGAAGTAACAGACCGGCGAACCCCAGCAAAACAGGCTCCAGCCACCGGAAGCGGGTCACATGCATGCGCGTCAGAAGCGCCGCGAAGATCCACGGCAGATACACCGTTGCGATCTGTCCCGCCAGCCACGCAGGTTCATACGCCATGCCTGAAACACGGGGCAGGATGACCATTTCGCGCATCGAGAAAGCAAGCTGCCAGAAAGATACGGTCTCTTTTTCGAGCAGTGGTGTGTAGATGGCAAGCATTTGGACCCCGCTCCACAGCACATCCATGACAAAACCAGCCAACAGCCATTTGACCGAAAACCGCAGGTCATCTTCATGGCGGTTCATCCACATCGCCGGGATAAAAAAGGATAACCCGATGATAACCGTCACCCAGGCACGGATGACTCGCCCGAAATATTCCTGTCCGCGCAAGGGAAGCGGATCGAACCACGCTCCAAAACTGCTCGCCGTTATCGCGAACAAAACGAACGCTGACAGCGGCACCAGGACACCCGCACGCGGAAAAGATGACTTCCCGCGCAGGAATTGAACCACCAGCACAGGCAGGAGCAATACGATGGGATACAACGCCAGCGGACGGACAAGCGTGCCATCCCCCAACAACGGATAATACCGAAAACTCGTCACCGGCAGGCTGAACAGCGCCGCTCCCCACAGGAAGCGCGCGATCTTACCCAACGGAAGACGGTCCACCAGGGATGTTTTCATTGCATCGCAGTGGACTTCTGCCCAAAATCAAAAAACAGCGCGATGATCGATGCCAGCGCCAGAAACCCGATCACACCGATGAAGAGATACGTGCTCAACGAAATGCTTCGCTCGACAGGCAAATTAGCCGCCTGGGTCACCGTCACTTCGATGAACGAGTTCAACCCCTCCGCCGATACCATTTGAGCGGAAACCTGCCCTGCAAAGGACTGCGCCCATGCCGAAGCCAGTTCTGCCGCCCGCTGTGAATCGTTATCGTCCGCATGGAAGTGCCACCCTCCTTCCGCAGGCTGGCCAAGCGATAACCTGCCATCGCGTAATTCCGCAATCGTATTCCGCGGATCACGTTCGACGATGGATTCCATCACAGCATCGGAGAAGGCGATCTCCTCCAGTTTGCGCGTCTCACGCTCGAGATAATAGAACTGCTGACGGTCGGTCTCCTGGGGCCAGGCTTGTTCGAGGTTAAAATCCACCAACACAGTGGCGCGCGCCCGATATGGCGGCGGAGCGGCGTAATACACTGCCGCGCCGATCAGCCCGCCGATCAGCACGCCCACGGACCAGAACCGCCATGCCTTGAGCAGGCGGGCAAAATCATTGAGAGAGGGAGGGGAGAAGAGCCATTTCATTGAGTATGTTTTCCAGAGAGCTGTATTGCATACTGCGTAATACGTACTACACAGTACGCAACAGGTTCTAGCTCAACATCTTTCTTCGCCGCCAGGTCCACAACGGCGCGATCAACTTGCGGATGTAATACTTCGCCACGATCACCGAGAAGAACGAGCCGCCATCCCGGTAATGGACGCGGATCATATCGGGCCAGCAACGGTCATCGGCGGCAATCGTCTTGCCGGAACTGTGCAGGCGGAAGTTCGCCCAGGTTTGCCCGGGCAGGTATTTCAATTCGGCGCGCGCCGCAATCCGCGTCCACAGGTCGTAGTCCATTGCAAAATAGAAGGACGGGTCGAGCGGACCGACCTGCCTCCACAAATCCGCGCGGAAGAACATGGTCTGTTGCGGGATGTGGACATAACCCTGGCGCAGTAAACGATAATCCGTTTGGGCGGAGCCAAACCTGCCGATGACACGCCCATCTTCGTTGATGAAGTTGCAATCGGCGTATACCATCCCCACTTCAGGATGTTCCTGCAAATATTTTACGGCGGCAGAGACGGCGCCCGGCTCATACGTATCGTCCGAGTTGATCCACGCCAGGATATCGCCGTTCGCGCGCGCAAACCCCTTGTTGATGGCGTCGGTCTGACCCTTGTCCTTTTCGCTCACCCACCATGCAAGTTTATCTTCGTGTCGTTTGATGACATCCACCGAGCCATCGGTCGAGCCACCATCCACAACGATATACTCGATGCGCGGATAATCCTGTCCCAGCACGGACTGGATCGTTGCTTCGATGTAGCGCGCCTGGTTGAACGACGGCGTGATAATGGAAACCAACGGCTGGACAGGCATTACCATTCCCCTTCTGCGTAGAACAGGGATGAGACACCTTCCGTTATCCGGCGGATGCGATTTATTTCGTCTTCGCTCAAACGCTTCTTCCAACTGTCGATATTGGCGCGGCTATCAAGTTTCACCGAATGAACTTTTTTGCGCGACAACTCCACGGGGTTCTCCGAACTGCTGGAATTCAAGATCGTTTTTTCCACCTTGCTTGTAAATTCAAGACCAAGTTTGGCATACAGGTCGCGGTAACCGTTAACGGGGTCACGGGAAAGGTCCTCGTGGCGGACGGTTATGAAATCGGGATTCAGCCTGTGGGTCGTGTGAACCGAACGGTAGATGATCTTCCAGAGCAGAGCCGCCTGCCCGATCACATCATCCGCCTTGATCGACTGCATCTCATCCTGAAAATCCCCGGCATGGTCGCGCAATAACAAGGGCTGGTCCAGCAAATCCTTGAAATCGAAATTCCAGTTAAAACGTTTGAGACTGCTCGCAAACCCGGCGGGATGCCGCACCGTAACGACAACCTTGCAGTTCAACTTCTTCGCAAACCACGGGGTCGAGAACACCGCAAACGGGTCTTTGATGAGCACGCGCTGTCCGCGCAGGGAGCCGTTGTAAAAGATGATGAAATCACGTCCCATGCGCAGGAAATCCTTGCGTGAACGGGTCGAGCGGATCTCCGCCCACAGGTGATAATCGAAATCAAGCAGTTCTTCGTAAGGCTTCAGGAACTCGGATTCATTCTCGTCGCAGATGTATTGATACCAGCGCGAGACCTTCGCGGAGAAGACACCGGGGCGATGCAAAACATTCAATGGCTCACTAATGTATGCCGTGTTCGCATCAGCGGCGAGCATCCTGCCGACCCACGTCGTTCCACTGCGGTGTGCGCCGGTTACAAGGATGGGATGGGAAATATCGGTCATTTCAGTTCGCGAAGGTTATAGATCACATACCCTTCGCCCTCCGCAAAAATTCGATACATGGATAAACGCGCCTTCAATTCGGGTTGGAGCCTCAACTCATCGAAATCGGTCACAAGGAAATAATCCCTTCTCTTCATCACTTCATCGAACGCCTTATCGAACAGCACTTCGTTGCCGCGTAATTCAAAATAATACTCATCGCCCAAAGTGTACCAATTTTCGGCGGTGGTCAGCCCCCAATATTGCAGGCGCGAACCGTAATCCTGCGTCAGCCCGGCAACATTTTTCTGGTGATCGACCTTCCCGCCGATCTCCGCCCACATCGCGGCTTGCGGACGGTAATCCACAGCCTTCAACTCATCACGGACATCCCACACGACCGCGAACATGCCATAGAGCAGGATGATGACCAGGGCGCCTCGCATCCAACGATGGGAGGCTGATTCCGTTAAACGGGCGAAGAACCAATCCCCCAGCGGACTCAACGACACCGCCACGATCGGGATGAACGGCAGGTGATAGTAATCATGTGTCGCGACGTGATAATCGAAGAACAATCCATAGACGATATACGCGCCCCACAACCCGAATAAAAAGACCCGCAGGTGTTTTTCCTTTGCGAGGACGAATCCCAGCAAACCCAGCGCGATGAACACCCCTCCCGCGGCATGGTCGACCATCGACTGCCATGCCAGATAATTCGTCGGGCTGAACAACAGCGACGGGATGAACCGTCCGCTGAACTGCCCGCCGAGATACCCGGCGATGAAGATTCCGTAAACGAGATACGCCGCCGCGGGCAGGATACCGAGCACTGCCATTACCCACACTTGAAGGTTCCACAACAGGTCACGGAAGGTGAGCCGCGCCAGCGCCAGTCCTAGCGCGGAGCCGATCACAAAAAAAGCGGCGGAAAATTTGATGTATATCGCAAGCCCGCCCAAAAGTCCCGCAAGAAGCGCTGTCGTCCAAGTCCATCTCCCTTTGGGAGAAACGGAGGCGAGGGTAATCCAGCGCGCGAACATCCACCAAAAAGCCAGCGTCAACATCACCATCAACGGGTCGGGCTGAAAACTTCGACTCCCCATGACGGCGTACGGAAAGAACAAATAGTAGGCAGTTGAAAACAACGCGCCTTCAAAGGAAACAAGACCGCGCACAAGCATGAAAAGGAAGGCGCCGCCGACCAGCCAGAAAAGTGATGCATAGATGCGCGCAATCCATACTTTTTCCCCGATGAAACGATACGTGAACGCCACCAGCCTCTCGAAGACCACCGGCTCCACATCCGCTTTGCGTTTTGCCTGCGCGATGCCGGTCTCCAACTGCCATGTGGAGATGCCGTCAGGCTGGGTTTCGTAATACAAACCGCGAGCCTTGATCACTGAAACCAACTGGCGCGTGGGATGAAAATCAAGCGGCAGGTCGGTCAGGTCATACAACCGGATCGCGAATGCTACGCTAAAAAGCAAAACCAGCGCAACCACGCGCATGGAGCGAGTCATGAAGAACGATTGGGACATGAGTCCGTGTATTTTATCAGATTCAGAGTTTCTACTTGTCGCCCGAAAAAGAACGCTTGCGGCGGCGTAAAATGGCTCCCCGCAAGGCGCCCAACCCGCTCACGTTCAGCAGTGCCGAGACAAAAATATTTAACCGTTTCAGTGCCGTGGGCGGATGGATGAACAGCGCGCACATCCACGCCTTCAACGCGGACCAGGGCTGACCGCCATCGAGCAGATAACGGGCATCCACACGATGAGCGGAGGCACGTGCGCGTCTTTCCACGCCGGAAATTGTTTCCGCCAAACCGGGCTGCTTCTTTACCCAATCCAATATACGGAAGGCTTCGTTCCCGAACTCCGCCGCTTTGGCTACATTCTTCGCATCGGCATGATACCGTGCCGCAGACCAAGTCTGCGGTACGTGCAGGATCTTCCCCAGCATCGCGATGCGAATCCATAGCTGATGATCGAGTAGAAAGTGGAAAGTGGTATCGAGCAAGCCTGCTTTATTGAGCGCGTCCCTGCGGAAGAACACGCTCGGCTGACCGATGATCTGAAAACACACCAGATCCGCCAGGGATAATTGCCCGTATTTCATGATATTCGTGGTCCGACCGTTCTCATCCACCGCCAGCATGTCGCTATAGATCAGCACCACATCCGGATGGGATTCAAACACCTTCACCGCCGCAGAAACGGCACCGGGTAGATAATAATCATCCGAGTTCAGCCAGGCGACGATCTCGCCCTTCGCCCGCGCAAATCCCTTATTGATGGCTTCCGCCTGACCCGAATCCTTTTCAGAAACCCAGTATGCCAGTTTGCCTTCATATTTTTTGATGACATCGACCGACCCATCCTTCGACGCACCGTCGATGACGAGATATTCAATGCGTGGATGATCCTGCTCCAGCACCGAGCGCATCGTCTGTTCGACGTAGCGCGCCTGGTTGAAGGACGGAGTAATAATGGAAACGAGAGGGGACGGTTGAGTCATGGGGCAGGATAACACTCGTAGATGGTTAAACCGTCCAATTGCAGTATTATCCTAGCCGTAGCCAAATTAATCAATGGGCGTTTCGCGCCGTCCACGGGGGCAAGTGTTTCCGGCGAGTCGCTCTCACGGCTCACCGCCAAAAAAGCCCGCTGGAACTTCCCGGAACGCCGTACATAATCCAAAGGAATATCATACACGTTAAAGTAATATCGTATGATGGAAAGGGAGTTTGAACTGGCATTGACGATATCCCCTTCCCTAAGGTTATCCTTCAAATAAAGGACTGCAGTTTCAATACCGCTCTTCCGACTCCACCGCGCCGGGATACCCGGAATGGCCAATACACCGGATACAAAAACAGATATCACAACAACACCGGCAACGATCTCTGCCAGATGTACTTTCCTTCGAAATGACGCAGAGATCAGTTCCAGTAAACCTGCGATCCCTCCCGCTGACCATATTAGCAACGGCGCGGCAAGAAACAACCATGATCTGGCATTCATATCCGGGCGTCTGATAACTATGAGGGCAACGATCCAGACCAGAAACGCAATTGGAAGGGGAATCCTTTGCCGGGAAATCTTCTTGTGGAGCACCAAACTGGCAATCAATCCTGCAGTGCCGATCATGATGATCCAACCGGGAATGGCAGATGTCCAATCCAACCACATCATCCGAAGTCCATCCGCCAGAGAAGCAGGGAGTTCATTCCATCCCACCGGGGCAATGAACTGATTATGAAAGAACCGGTCATAATCGGTGATCAGGATCGGTACGTATAAAAATACCGTCAACAATGCGGAGGCAAACCCGGTCGTCAGCCAATATCCAATAAAATCCAGCCTGGAACGATAAGCCCCAAGGTCGCCGACAGCCCAGGATAGGAAAAGCCAGAGATACAAGGCTCCAAATGGGAACAACATGATGGGAACGGTATAGAATCCCGCTGTGGAAAGGATGATTAGCAAAAACCATGCAAAGCGGTTTTTATTTTTCCCCACATCATCCCCGATGATCAAGATCAACAAAGTCACCAGGCTGATAATCCCATATCCTCGCGCCCAGACGGAATACATGATCAAGATCGGGAAAACTGTTATCAAAGCGGCGCTTAAGAAGGCGGCGCTCCTCCCGTATAACTTTCGCGCCAACACATAACCGGCAGGGACCATCAACACCCCGGCGACCATGGTTGGCAATCGGATCAGCCATACATGGTTGCCGAAAAGATGCGTCAATATGTTGATCATGATACTCAGGAGCACATGATTATTCGGCAGGTGATAATCGGAGACGGTCTGCCACAATGATCCGGATGCAAAGGCATTATAGGTATATGCTTCATCCGCAAGGAGTGGCGCATTTAATTGGGAGAACCGTAACACAATCGCCGCCAGCATCAACCCACCCAGGGCAAGGAGTTCCACCCGGCTTTGACGAGCCCATCCATCACGCACGCTATGAAAGAAGAACCAGGCATCCTGGCGAAATAGAATGGCAAATTCCTTGATCGCAGTGAAAAGTCGATGGAAGTATTCCCGGGATCTCTCCCACCGGAAGAACATAAAACCGGAAAACACACCAAGGCATAGACCCGCCCACCGTATCGGACCTCTTGCCGTTTGGAAACGGTCGGAAGTAAACGATTCAAAATGACCATCCTCCGAGATGTCACTGAACAATGATTCCATGGTTACAAAGGATTGGATGGATATCAAAACCATCAGCAATCCGAAAAAAAACATGCTATAAAACAATATGCGTAACGGCAGAATGGGATAATTATTTTTCATTTTATCAGGGAGGAATCGAACGACCCTATATAGCGGATGCAGTCACTCTAAAAAGATTATATGCTCCTTTGAAGACGTATTTCTTGCAAAACCATTGAACAAATTAAGGTTCAACTATAAATTTAAAATGGAAATGACGGCAGTAAGCGTCCCCTGCACTGTCAGGGTACGGGATCTCCTTTGTAAACGGTCAGATCCCCAAGGTCCAGAACGATCCGCAACGCATCCATATCTACCGCAGGTATAGTATTCTTTCTACCCACCATCGGCACCACCTCTTCCAATGTGCCGCGCCATTTCTTTCCCATCACGATAAAGACTCGCTGAAACTGACCTGATTTCCTCAAATAATCCTGATCGATCTCATAGATCCCAAAGTAATAGCGTAATTGCGGGAAGTATTCGATACTGGCAGTCACCAGGTCACCCTCACGAAGATTTTCCTTGAGATAAAGCGCGGCTTTCTCCACGCTCGATTTTTCCGCCCAGCGCACAGGGATGGTGAAAACAGTGAAGGCTCCAAAGAGAAAGATCGTTGCCAGTGAAATACCGAGAAAGCCGCGAACCAGCGGAAGTCGACTGCGAAACAATCCTGAGAGCAATTGCAGCGCTCCAACGATCCCACCCGCTGACCAGATCAATAAGGGCGCTGCAAGATATAGCCACATGCGCGTCATTATATCCGGGCGTCTGGCGATGACGTAGGCGCCGACCCAGAGGAAGAACGTCAATTGCAGTGGGATCTTTTGGCTGGATATCTTGAAGTGAAGAAGTATGCTCAGCACAAAACCGGCAACACCCAGCATGACAAGCCAGTCCGGGATCGTCTTCATCCAGTCTGCCCAGATCAATTCCACCCTTGACGACAAAATGACAAGAAAGACATCTTTCTTCAAAGGCATAACAAAGGAATTGCCAAAGAAATTTTCGGAATCCTTGATAAAGATTGGCGCATAGAGGAGCACGGTCAGGAATGCCGACGCGAATCCGCTGACCAGCCAATATTTGAGAAAATCAAGTTTCGAGCGGTATCCGCTGACATCGCCGATGATGCAGGAAAGAAAAAGCCAGATGTACAGCGCCCCGAACGGAAACATCATGATCGGGATCGTAAAGAAACCGAGAGCATTCGTGACGACAAGCAACACCCACACAAAGCGGTTTTTATCCTGCCGGACCAGGTCTCCCCAGATCAGAATCAGCAGGGTAAACAGGTTCACAAAAGCGTAACCACGCGCTAACACTGAATACTCAACAAGGATGGGGAATACTGCCACGAGCGCTGCGCCAAGCAATCCCGCCTCACCACCATACCATCTTCTGCCCAGAAGATATGCGGCAGGTACGAGCAGGATCCCTGCAACGATGGTCGGAAGCCGTATCAACCACAGGTGATTCCCGAATACATGTGTCAGGATATTGATGATGATGGTCAGGAGCACGTGATTGTTGGGCAGGTGGTAATCGGTTAGCACCACCCACAACGACCTCGAAGCAAAGGCGTTATACATATACGCCTCATCGTGAGTCAATGGAATGGTTAAATTCGCCAGCCGTACCGCCAAAGCGACCAGTGTCAGTCCGGGAACCAGCCAGCGGTCAGCACGCTTCCATGCAGAGAACGACAACGAATCGAAAAACATCCGCGCGTCACTCCATAATGATGCATTGAATGTACCGATCTGCGCTGAAATCTTTTCAAGCGACTGACGGGACTTCTCCCATCCTGCGAGCACGATCCCTGGAAAGACGATCATTGTCAGCCCGAACAAACCCACCCATCGGGAGAAGGTGTGATAACGTTCCAGCGTAAAGGACTCAAATTTGCCGTCGGACGCCAGACCGTTCAGCCAACCGGCAACGGTTTCGAATGGAAGAAAAGAAATGAATGCCAGCAGGATGCCAAGAACGAACAGGACGATCAGAAGCCAGCGGACGATAGAGAAGGATGAGGGACGCTTCATACGACGTGTTGACCTGATCCCGTTAAAACAGGGACTCGTACTCCACCTTGGGAAATACCGTCAACTTCCCGCCGACGGTTGCATCCACCACCTCGCGCCCGGCTTTGCGATAGGCTTCGCGCGCAAAGGTGTACCCGATCTCGGAGGTGTCCAGGTCGGGCAGTTGCCATTTGATTCCTTTGCCAAAATAACGTGGATCAAAGTGGTTGGGATCGTCGCCTGTTGAAACAACAGTCTTGTTCGCTTCGCCTTTGTCTTTGAAGTTATGGTCCACACCAATGAGAATGGCTTTCCCAATGCCCATGTGATAAGCAAGTTGCAACGCAAGGTTAGTAACCGTCGCACCTTCCCAGATTCGTCCGCGTACATCGGTTGCAAAGCGGGGACCAGTATAAGAGGTGTAAACGAAGGTTGGAATATCTGTGAGCGACATCTCCTGCTTGAAATGCCTATGCGACCTCCACGCAATAAAACGAGGAATCGGGAGCGCAACAAGGTCATCGGCAAATTGCTCAGCAACAAGATCATTCGTCACACAAATATAAGAAGTAGTGAATCCAAGGTCAGGGAATGCTAGATAAAACCGATTCATCGCAAAGGTGACTTCGCCCTTTAGCTTGCTGAGATCGGTCTGTTTGAGGGAAGGTCCATTGCCAATGATGAAGGCACGCTTGCCTTTGTGCATGTCTTTCATCTCAGCAAGACGCCTGATGCTCTCCCGCCGCCAGGGATGCAAATAAGCATCCGGCAGTTCGGGCAGGCGGCGGACCGCGTCATAACTATCGCGGGCAAATGCCCAGAGAGGCTGGGGGACGATTCTTTTTAGCGTTTGTTTCATGCAGAGAGAAATTCCTTGCGGGCATAAACCAGCGAAACCAGCGTGACGATATTCAGAAGCACAAAGAGCAGATCCGCGAGACCGAACTGGTCGAAGATTGTCGGGACAATGTTGAGCGCAAGCACGAAGATCGAAAAATAGAAAATGAACTTTGTTCTTTTGGGCAACTGCCAGGCGCAAAAACCCATCAGCACAGCATCGCCAAACATGACGACAGCATAGAACACATACAAAATGGCCCGGTTAGGGTTGGTGAAAATCCGTAAAAGGGATCCGACACCGAATACAACGAGAACCGCAAATGTGAATATGAAGAGATAGCGTGTTATTTGGAAGGGCGTGAGCTTCATTTTTTATTCCGTACTCAGTCTTGCCGTTGCACCGCCATCTACAACCAACGCCTGCCCTGTCATAAACGACGATTGCTCATTATCTGCCAGGAAGTAGATCGCGTACGCAATTTCCTCAGGCTTGCCGACCTTCCCGCTGACAGTTTTGCGCGCAAGATTATCGAGCCGTTCCTGCACATCGCCGCCACCGACATGTCCGCGCCCAAGTCCCGCACGGAGCATGGGCGTATCCACCGCGCCGGGGAGGATGGCATTGACTCGGATATTATCGGGCGCGAACTCAATTGCCATGGCACGCGTCAACGCCAGCAACCCGCCCTTCGACGCGGCGTACGCGGCAATGTTCGCGGATGTCTGTATCGCATGAACCGAAGAGACATTCACCACCGCCCCGCCTCCTGCGGCTTTCATCAACGGATGCGCCAACTTGACAAACAAAAACACGGAGCGTAAATTGGATGCCATGACTGCGTCCCATTCTTCGACAGTCGTTTCGACCAACGGTTTCGCCACTTGCACCGCGGCGTTGTTCACAAGCACATCCAACGTGAGGCTGAACTCCCGCGCCTGCTGAAAGATGGTTTCAACCGAGTCGGGATGTGAAATATCCGCCTTGATGAACCGCCCGTCCGTTGGGAAATCTTCGCCAAAGTCTGAACGGTCAACGCCAATGACGCGCCAACCCTTCCCTGCGAAATGATGGATGCAGGCACGACCAATCCCTCCGCCTGCCCCAGTAATAAGAACTACCTTTGATTCTTTCATCTTTCCTCTTTCATAATGCGCAATACGAACTATGCAGTACGCAAATCATTCAAACCACTCGCATCGATCCCCAGCCCATCCAGCAGATTTTTGATCGTGTTCCAATGCACCCGCTCCCACGCGGACGGGCTGGAATTGGTGTTATGCGGGGCAAGCATGACGTTATCCATCTTCATTAACGGACTATCATGGGGTAATGGTTCCACTTCGAAGACGTCCAATGCGGCTCCTGCGAGACGTTTAGCCTGCAACGCTTCGATCAAACTTTTCTCGTCTATGAGCGGTCCGCGCGCGGTATTGATGATGACGGCGGTTGGCTTCATGAGCGCAAATGTGTCGGCGTTCATGATGTGATGGGAGGTTGGGTTGAGATCGCAGTTGACGGAGACGAAATCGGAATTAGAGAGTAGAGACTGGAGAGTAGTCATTTCAATTCCGGTCTCGGAGACAAAGACATGGTCGATATCCACGATGTCATTGCCGTAGACTTTCATACCAAAGGCGCGCGCGCGGCGGGTCACTGCTTTTCCGATATTGCCCACCCCGACAATGCCAAGCGCACATTCACTGAGAGACCTGCCTGGAATTTTTTCCCATTTGCCTGATTTCATTTCCCTGTCCATCCACGGTTGGCGGCGGGCGAAGGCGAGCATGTATGCCAGGACCGAATCCGCTACGGGGGTGGTGAACGCGTTCAAGGTGCGTCCAATTTTTATTGAATAACGGGAACAGGCTTCGGCGTCGATCGAATCGATACCAGTCCCCCACTTGGAGATGATCTTGAGGCGCGGGGAGCAGGCTTGGATGACGCGCAAGGTGTAGCGGTCATCACCGCAAATGGTTCCGTCGAATTGACCCGCGTATTGGAGGAGGTGATCTTCCTCCATGCGCTCTCGCACGTCGGGGATGATGAGTTCGATGCCGTACTTATCGAAGACGGGCTTGAAGCGATCCACAAAGGGAATCATGTAAGGGGCGGTGAAAAGGACGGTCGGCATTATTTGTTTTCCATTCTCATGCGCATGAGGATGTTCGCAATTTGGAAATCAGACTCTTCGTCAATATCCACGGCTTCGAGGCGCGGGATTTCGAACATCAACGGATGATCGCTGATGCGGTGACGTTTGGCGATGAGGTTCTCGCGGGTAAAAATGTAGATACAGGAGTTTTCTTCGTACACAGGAGGCAGGTCCTGTGTTTGGATGAGTTCGCGCGGGTTGTGGTTGACAGCATTTCCATCCTTGTCATAAAAACGAGTCTGCCAGCGTGTGACAGAGAAAAGGGAATCTTGTTTGGGGTAATTGGTAAGTAGTAATTGAATGGCGCGTGAGATCGTCCCGGCTTTGAGCAAGGGATTGGTGCTGTGCGTTTGCAAATAATAATCGGCGGGATATAGCCCGGTATCATGGATGAGGATTTCATTCATCGGCATATCGTCGGCACGGAGGTGTTCAGGACGATCGATGATCTTCACCTGCGGGAAGTCTTTTTGCAACCCGTTCATGACGGGATCGGAGTCCGTATCCACAACGATCTCATCTATCTCAGGAACGGCGAGAAGCGTTTCGATGATGTGCTGATAGAGCGGCTTCCCCGCAAGGTCGCGGTAGTTTTTGCCAGGCACACGCTGGCTGTGGTGTCGCATGGGGACAAGGGCGATGAGTTTTGTCATAGGTTATTGATTATACCGAATCGGCTCTACATCTCTTTTGCCCTCACCTTTCCTCTTTCTTTCCCGCGCATAATAAAATGTCTCGCGCAGCTGCGGCGTGACAAGGCTGGTCTCGCGATGTCCCATGCGCGTGCCGTGAAATTGCATAAAACGAAACCAGAAGATCGAAGCGATGTTCTTCCACAGCACATGCTCACACGCCGCATGCCACAAATCGCTGAAGATATTTGTTGTGGTCAAACGCACGAAGTCATAGACATTGAAATGAGATTCGGGGTATATCTTCTTAAAAGCCATCGCTTCACGGCGATAACGGTTGTAGACTCCGCGTGGAGTTTCGTTGTGGATGTGGATGATCTCGGCTTCGGCGACATACGCAATAGCATGACCCTGCTCTTTCGCCCATTTTGCCCAGGCGAGGTCTTCGAGACCCGTCAGCGTTTCGTCGTAGGGATTTTTCTTCCACAAACTTTTTCGGATGGCGGCATTGGCATTGTTGCAAAACGAGGTGGGTTGATCCGGCTTACTTTCATCGGTATACCATTGATGAAAGATCTGATGTTCGGAGTATTTCGCGTCAGTGGGTCCGCGCTGTTTGCCGTAGGTCAAGGCGACGCGCTCATCTTCAAACGGACGGAGCAGACTCTCGATCCAATCGGGATAGACGGGGTAGACATGCGCGCTGGCAATGACGACAAATTCACGCGTCGCCGCCCGGACCCCAAAATTGAGCGACCGCCCAAACGTGAACTCCACTGACGGGATATGCACAATCCGCGCGTCAAAGGATTCGGCAACGGGAACGGTCCCATCGGTCGAGCCCGAATCGACGAGGACAATCTCCACATCCCTGATTGTCTGCTGTCGAATCCCCTCCAGCAGACGTCCTATGTGCCTTTCTTCGTTATAGGCGCGGATGACGATGGAGCAGGTCATAAAGGCAATCGGGAGTCGGGATTTGGGAATCGGAGGATGGGTCAGTCGGAGTCAGGCGATTCTGTTTCATATTGGATGAAATCTTCACGGACAGCGCGAGTTGCTCCAGGCTCGTTTTGACCTTGTTTACTGCGTTTCAAGTATCCGACATATCCATTGATCAACTGCGCGAGTTTTTCACCATCCTGCTCAAGAGAGTCGAACAAATCTTTTGGAATGTATTTCAACTCAAAACAAAGGACAAGATGACTTAATGTTTCTTCGAGTGAACCGCGTGCTGTATAACAAAATCGAATGATTTCTTGGTAATAGAACCGTCCATAGCCTTCCGCGATATTGGCAGGGACACTGCTAGAAGAGCGCCTCAACTGCTGGTTAAGATTCCACTTTTCTTCAGAAGGAAGTAGCGGTAACACTTCGCGATAAATCCTTAACGAAAATTCTTTTGCCTTCTTCCAAACTTCAAGTGTTTCCAAACTTTTGATACTCATGACTTATTCTCCATAACCACCAAACACGAATCCCAATTCCCGCTTTTACCAATTCCCATCCTTCTCATACCCGAGTTTCACCAGCAAATCCCCCGCCACATCCTTGAATATTTTCTTATGTTCTTCCGTGAAATGTTTCTTCCACTCGCCGGTCTTCCCGGAGCGGAAGGTCGGGGATCTGGTCGGGTTGATGGAAGATTCGAGGGAATCCATGATCAACTGTCGGGTGGAGGGAAGCGGGGCGCGGGTGAGGAGGTGGTCCATGATGCGGGTCAGTGCCAAGGCGCGGTCGTGGATCAAGTCTTCGAAATGGATCGCCAGCACTTCGTCATGGTCGAGCCAGCCAAGATACGGAGTGAACCGCGCCGCGATGTCGGGAAATTCCACGTCCGAATCGGGACGTCCAAGAATGCTGACTTTCAGGCGCGCGTCGAAATCGGGGAGCGACTTGTAATACGTGTGATGGACGTGGCGCAGTTCCATCTCGGTGACGTAGAAAACATGCGAGACAACGACATCGCGCGGATCGCGGAAGATGAAATAGGGAACGAATTTTTGCGAACACACGCGGGCAACCGTCCCAGGGCGGGCAAACAGGTGCGCGGACGCCACATCGCGCGGGCGGAGCGCATCGAGCCAGCGGAGGGCTTGTTCAGGTGTGCGCTTGGCTCCGCTTTCGCCTTCATATTCTGCATAAAAGGAGTGCAGGCGCTTCGCATACGGTGCGACATTGGCAAAACCAAGCAGGATCTGGTCCAGCAGATGTGTACCGCTCTTGGGAAAGGAGATCCCGAGCAGGACAGGCAGGCTGGCAGGCTGGGATGTAAAACGGACTCGCTGGGCGAGTTTTTCTGTTCGATACAACAGGGAACGCAGGGATGATTTCACGGTCATGCGTCTATTTTACACGGAAGAGGCGATGAAAATCGGAGTACAATCGGAATCATGGACGGAAAAACTGCAACCACCATCTTCAACACTCCCATTCTCAGTTTCATTTTTCATATCCTTGCCCGGTTCATCATATGGATTCTCGGCTGGCGCGTGGAGGGGAAACTGCCCGACTTGCCAAAGTACATTCTGATCGGTGCGCCTCACACCTCCAATTGGGACTTTGTCCTGTTCCTCGGCTTGATCTTCACGTTGAGGGCGAACGTCAGGTTCATGGGCAAAGCGGAGTTGTTCCGCTTCCCCATCGGCTGGTTCTTCCGCTATTGCGGAGGCATTCCCGTGGACCGGAAAAAATCCACGGGTCTGGTCGAGCAGATGGTGGATGCCTGCAACAAGGCGGACAAGTTCGTCCTGACCATCGCTCCCGAAGGGACGCGTCATTACGTGACGGACTGGAAACGCGGCTTTTATCACATCGCCAAAGACGCGGGGATTCCCATCGCGATGGCGCAGGTGGATGGCAGACATAAGGCTGTCCGCATTGTTGAGCAGGTGTTTCATCTCACCGATGATATCGAGGCGGATATGAAAGCGATCAAGGGAGTGTTTGACGGGGTTGTAGGGATCAAGCCGCGAAGGAAGTATATAACGCTGGAGGGTTAATTGGTTATTGGACAATGAATTACATCATTCCGCAGGCTGGATTTGAAGTTTCAAGACCTTCGACAAAACCTGCGGGATGTTTTTAAGCGGTAAATAAAAGGAATAAATGAGCATCAGCCGCAAACTCCAATATGCTGACAGGGTGGCCCTGCAACAGGCGGACCAAGCCATCCGCAAGGATGTTTTGCGCGCGCTGGTCGAGATCATCACCAACAGCAACGACAGCTACTCCCGCCTCGAGGATTCGGGCAAATCCGCCAGCGGTGAGATCATCATTGATATCTGGAGAAAGCACAAGAACTCCGTTATCCGCGTCCGTGACTTTGCCGAGGGAATGGATGATGCCCGCATGGACAAGGTCGTCGGCACATATGGCGAAGCGACCAGCGGCTTGAAAGAAGACTTGCACGTGCGCGGCATGTGGGGGCGTGGACTCAAAGACGCCATCTTCGGTCTGGGATATGGGTATGTCAATTCGATCCGAAACGAAACACTCTATCGCAGTTCGCTCCTCCTCAAAGAAGGTGTCCCAACGTTCGAACTGGATGAACCCATCCCAGCTACTGATGAACTCAGAGAGGAGTATGGGATCCCTGAAGACAACGGGACTGTGATCGAGATCATCGTTTCGCGTGAAGATATCAAGATGCCGCGCTTCGAGAACCTCCGCAATTACCTGCAACGGCATTTCGAACTTCGCACCATCATGGCGAATCAGTCACGGCTTATCATCCTGCGCAATCTCGCGGGCGAAGATAAGGTCAAGGATGAGTACGTGCTTTCCTACAAACCACCCAGGGGTGAAAAGATCCTCGATGAACAGTTCGAGATCGAAGGTTACCCCGCTTCTGCCCGCCTGCAACTCTTGCGCTCCAACATCCAACTCTCCACGCGCGGCGAAGAAGGGGATTATGCCGATGCGGGTCTGCTCGTCATCAGCCAGGGCACGGTCATATCGCTGACCATGCTCAAATTCGAGAACGACCCGTATGCATCCTTTTTCTACGGCTCGCTCGAATGCGATTACCTCCACGACCTCCTCAAGAACGATGAGCCTGTCCTTACCGCCACGCGCGACGGCATCAACTGGTCCCTGCCGTTTGCCAGGGCGTTGAAGCAGGCTGTTGAAACTCGAATCGAGCCTCTCGTCCAGGTTGAACGTGAGCACGCCATCCAGGATGAGCAGATCAAGCTAGATAAGCAACTGCGCAGGAAACTCGACAAGACCGTCCGTGAATTGAATGTGATCGCATCTTCGGAATTAAGTGAAAGGCGTGGGATATCGGATGGAAAACAAGAGCCGCCTCCCTCTGGACTTGAGTTTGCTCCCGTCCGAATTTACGTTCAAACGGGACAGCAGGCCGCACTTACTTTAAGAGCGCATCTCTCCGAAAAGATTCACAACGGTGCGACGGTCTTTGTCGTGTCGAACAACCCCGAAGTGGATGTGTTGACTCCCAAGGTGCAAGTCAACGTGTCGAAAGAGCATCCTGAAATTGGCATTGCAAAAATTCAAGTGGAGGGAAAGCAGGTTGGCAATGAAGGTGTGGTGACAGCTTATTTGGGCGATCAAAAGGCGCAGGCGGTTGTGCAGGTTCGGTCGAGGAAAGAGACGGTCGAGGATACACAACCCAAAAAACATCACGGACTCTTTACCGACATCCGCTTCGACGACCGCATGGACCCGCGTCAGCGTGTGTATTTGGATCGAGTCAACTCAAGTGTCGTCATTGCCACTGCCGCTCCATCAGTCAAACGCTATCTCGATGGGCAACATCGTCTCGACACCTCCGCGCAGGGACAAGTCCTGCTCGCCGAATTGATCACCGAAGCCGTCTGCCGCGAGATCGCCCGTCAAGGCGTCGAAAGCGGAAAATTCCTCGCCCCCGAAGGCTCCGAAGCGGATGCAGTCCAAAGTCACTTTATTCGATTACAAAATCGCTACGCCCATTTGATCCATGATGTGATCGTGACGAAGGAATAACGGGTATGTCATTCTGAGTGGCGCCTCGCGCCACGAAGAATCTCTACGATAATCTTCGAGACCCTTCGCTGTCGCTCAGGGTGACATGCCTATGGCATGTCACTTCACCGTCAACCAAACCCCAAACAGCACAACCGCCAACCCAATACCCCGCGTCAAATCCAATGGGCGGATGGATGCGCCCAGCCATCCATATTGATCGAGAATTGACCCGACCAAAAGTTGACCCGCGACAACCGTAATAATGGACGCGGCGACCCCCACGCGTGGAATCATATAACTGATCGCCGCAATGACGACCAAGCCGAATATTCCCGCTCCAAGCGTATACCACGGCACGCTCCGCCACTGGCTCAACTTACTGCCATAGATCAACATAGGTATCAACGCAACGATCGCCCCGCCAACGTGGACGATGAACACGCTTTCGAAGACTCCGAGTCGCTGTGTGATCATGCTTGCCATCGGGCTTTGCAATCCCACCGCCACGCCCCCCGCCATACCGATAAGAATGATGAGGATGATCGTTTCCATGAGTTTGTCCTTTGGGTTTTGGTTGATGATACTTGATTTCGGTAACAAAAAATCCGAAGCCGAAACTTCGGATTTTTGAAAACAGGGTCGCCCCTGCGATTTAATTCAGGAACTTCGCCAGAACGTCGTTGGCTTCCAGCAGTAGATATTCGTTCCCATCCATTTTGAATTCGGTGCCGCTGTACTTGGCGAACAGGACCTTGTCATTGACCTTCAGCTTGATGTCTTCATCATCACCGACCGCAACAACGAGACCAGTCTGTGGTTTTTCCTTGGCGGTCTCAGGCAGGAGCAGACCAGACGCAGTCTTGCTTTCCTGTTCGAGTGGTTGGATGAGCACACGCGTACCCATCGGTTGCAGATTGAGTTTTTTAGCCATTGCTACCTCCAAAAATTAGATACCAAGATATTTGTTGATCTTCACGCGGTCGAAACCGACCACGATCTTTCCACCGATGTCAATGACGGGCACGCCCTGTTGACCGGAGCGGCGCACCATGTCGCGCGCCGCGGCTGGGTCCTTGCTGACGTCCACGTCGTTGAACTTGATTCCCTTTTCATGGAAATACTTCTTTGCCATGTTGCAAAAGGAACAAGTCGGGGTACTGAATACGATCACACGGGGTTGGGGTTTTGTTTCTGCCATTCGTACCTCTAATAATCACCATGTCACTCTGAGGGAGTGTTCTTCGCGACCGAAGAGTCTCGTACTTCGATTGGAGGAGATCCTTCGCTTCGCTCAGGATGACATGACTGAGTAGACTTTTAGTTGTTCTCCGCGATCAACGGCGTGACATACTTCTCGAGCATTGCCATGCTGATCTCACCCGTCCACGCATAGCGGACGGTCCCTGTGCGGTCGATCACGTACGAGTTGGGGAGTGTCCCGTTTCTAAATGCATTCAAGGACGCGCCATCTGGGTCGAGCCAGACGGGAAAGCTCATTCCAAAACTTTTTACGAAAGGCGATACGGTTTCCAGAGGCTCGCCTGCTTCCACAGCGATGACCGAGAAACCGTCAACGTTGTGTTCATTGTGATATGCCACAAGGGTCGGCATCTCTGCCTTGCAAGGCGGACACCACGTTGCCCAATTGTTGACCAAAATAACGCTGCCGAGATAATCCGTCAACGATTCGGTTTCGCCTTTGATGTTTTGCAGGGACAACTCTGGCGCGGCGTAATTGACATCCATCGGCACGACAGAGTTCGATGATTCCGCGTTGCCTTCCGTTTTGGGTGAAGCCAGCGCCAAAACAGCAAAGACGACCAGCAGTCCTCCGATTGCTACGGGGAGAACGGGAAATTGTTTCTTTTGTTTGCGGCGATATTTCTTCTTTGACTTTGTCATTGCAACGCCTTGAATGTTGGACACGGAAGACACGGATTCTCCGTGCCTTCCGTGTAATCCGTGCCCCAATATTAATTCTGTAATGCGCGCATGATCTCTGCGACTAAATTCTGCTCAGGAACTGCACCCACGACCATGCCCTTGCCCGCGTTGATGACGGTCTGCGGTACGCCGCGGACATTGAAGCGGTTCGCCAGTTCAGGGAACTCGGTCGCTTCGACACCTTCGGCAATGATCATCTGCGGGTTTTCCATCGCCATCTGATGCGCGAGCAACACTGCACGCGGACAATACGGACAGGTCGGCGTGACGAATACCTGCAAGTGCAGTGGCTGTGTGAGATTCTTTAGGAACTCGCGAGTCTTTTCATCAAGCCCAGATTCGCGCTTGGACACGATCAAAATGTCGTTGATGAGTGTGCTGAATTCATGACCCGACGGAATGCCAGAGAACTGGATGCCGAGATTCGTCACTTCCGCGTTGTCTTTTGCGGCGATGACGATACCAGGTGCGTTGGTCACCTTGAACTGGCTGGCGACATCCGCGTTTTCCTGCATGTCGTACACGCTCAATTCGAGTTTGTCGTTGAGTGAAGTTACTTCTTCGAGTAGTTGCCTGGCTTCATTGCAGTAATCACAGTTGTCCTTCGAACCGAAGAACAATACCTGCACAGGTTCCTGAATCCCTTCAAAAACTTCGTTGATCTGCTTGACGATCTGGTCGTTGAGAACTTTTTCCATCGTGGGTTATTCCTATCCTATCTACCTATAAGAGCTTATTCTGTTGCCGATATTACGCAACTTCAACTTTGGTGGTCGTGATATCGAACTGCGGCGGATTCTCAAGGTGCTTCTTCACCGCACACAATTCCGCAGAGCGAATGAGCGAATCGCGGTATTTGTCGGGGAAATTGCTGGGAACTTGGATCTCCAAGTCGATCTTTTCCACCATGCCGCTGAAGGGATTGCTATTGATACGCTGCACGATCTGGATCCCATCGGTCGGGATGCCACGTTGACGGCAGAAGCCCAAAACGTAGATGCCCGCGCAGGTTCCAATCGATGAGAGGAAAACTGCGAAAGGCGTGGGTGCGGAGGAGGCGGGGGGTTGGTCAGTGGGAACGGTGAAGCCGCCGAAGTGGGCATCCACGCGGGAACCGCCTGGGAAGTCGATGATCATTTCCATGTGATTTGTTACTCCTTGTTGTTTTCTATGTCACTCTGAGGGAGCGCTTGTTGCGACCGAAGAGTCTCGCTCTTTGAAGTGGAGATCCTTCGCTCCGCTCAGGATGACTAAATATTTATTACTACCACCCATTGGATGCACAAAGGACAGAAAAGTTGCAGAATTCACGAAACGGGATGTATACTTTGCAAACTTGAAAATACTGGTGGTCGAGTGCAGAAGGCGTACACCTGCACCCACCGCAGGTGCGGTGTCGAGACCACCAGTAAGCAAAGCGATTTTGGTTGTCTGGTGATGTCAATGTAGGCGGCGCTTCGACTGCGTTCCTCGCTACCGCTCGTCACTCCGCTCAGCGCGGAGATATTCTTCTTGCAACTTTTTATCAGGAACAGCATCTAATGAATAACACCATGCCGAACGAAATTTCACTGGAAGCGCTCATCGCTGGAGACCGTGCAGAGTTCGCGCGTCTGGTGGATGAGTATTCCAGTCCCATTTATCGGCTCGGCTTGCGCATGCTCGGCAACCCTCAGGACGCGGAAGACGTTCTTCAGAACACGTTCATCAACGCGCTCACGCACATCCAAAACTTCGAAGGTCGCTCCAGCCTGGCGACATGGCTCTACCGCATCGCATCGAACGAAGCGCTGATGTTGATCCGCAAGAAGAGACCAGAAGTTAACCTGGATGATGTCGAGGGCGGGGATGAGGCTGAAGATCTGAAACCAGCCCAATTTGTCGATTGGAGCGGGCTTCCAGAGAATGAATTGCTTTCGGGCGAGGGTAAAAATTTCCTCGATGAGGCGATCCACACGTTGCCCGAATCCCTGCGCCTTGTCTTTTTGTTGCGCGATGTCGAAGGCTTATCCATCAAGGAAACTGCCGACGCGTTGAACCTGAGCGAGACCAATGTCAAGACCCGTTTGTTGCGCGCGCGTGTTTATCTGCGCGAGAAGTTGTCCGTTTATTATGGTGAGCGTTTACCTGTAAGGAGCGAGAATGAGTGAACATCCCCACAAGAATTGTAGAGAGTTATTGGGGTCGTTGTCCTCATACATCGATGGCGACCTTAGCCCCGAACTTTGTGAGGAACTTGAAAAACACCTTGCAGGATGCACGGATTGTCAGGTTGTTTTAAACACCACCAAGCGGACGATTGATCTCGTACATTCCCCACTCGAAAAACCCGACCTCCCCGATGAGGTGCGTGAACGCCTCTTCAAACGCCTCAATCTGGATAGCTACCTGACTCCAAAGCCTAAATAGTTTTCTCCCCCGATTCATTGTAGGTCAGGCTTTCAGCCTGACTTTTTCTTTTAATTTATGGATTGCGGAGCACTAGAACCTGTCCTAAAAATGTCATTCTGAGCGTAGCGAAGGATCTTTACTTTTGAAGTAAGCGATCCTTCGGCCGCCAAGAGCGCTCCCTCAGGGCGACATAGTATGTTTGAGATGACTTCTACCAAACCCCAGGGATCAAGGCTTTTCGATTTACTGGATACTCAGCAAATTTATCGTGATACCACTTATGATGTGACCAGGCACGCGGCACAAGGTTGGCGAACGTCCATATCGCAAACGTCAATCCCGCGAGAGACCATGTTGCGAGCGCCCAGCCGAACCATTCAAGGATTTCGCCGAAGTAATTCGGGCAGGAGATGTATTTATACAGTCCGCCATAGGGGATTTTGTAATCGGTCTCGCCTGGTTTGCGTAAATTGCGCAAAGTATTATCCGCCCAGCGGTTGATCGTAATGCCAGCGATAAACAACACCACCCCAATGATAAAACGCGGATCGAGCAGCCAATCCGTTGTATAGCGACCTTCTGCAAAATGGAAGATGTACCTTCCGTTCAAATATGCATTCCCTGAATTGAACACCACCGCCATGATCGTGACCGTGATCGGCATTTTCTTTTTTCCATCACGTAACATGAATGGATAAATATATGAGCGGTGAATGTAGTGCGCTTCCCACATCAGCAGGAAGATGATGGTTGTTGCCGTCTTTGGCGCACTGCCGATGAAGAACATGACCAGCATGACAATCGCCGAAATCGATTCCATCAACAACCAACCCAGCCAGTTTGGCAATTGATAGCCCCATCCACGGCGGGCATGACGTCCGTAAGGGGCGGAAACGAAGAACAGAGCGATGAAGATCCCGACGGCGAAGACAAAGCTGAGAATGATGATGATCCTGAAGGCGCTGAATTCAGTCATTGGGGTGAGTTCCTTTTTGGGTATTGAACCAATTCAGCGTGTCGGCTATGGTCTGCTGAAAGAGACGCGGTGAATATCCCAAGTCGCGTGTGGCGCGGGCATGGCTGATGTTGTGATTGGATTTCATCGCATTGAGCATCGGACGCGTGTAGATCGGCTGCGCCCCATTGACCTGCGCCAGTTTTGCCATGACGGGTTGGGCTAGTTGTGCCAGCCAAATGGGGACAGTAAAACGCGGCGCGGGCTTGCCAGAGATCTCGGATGTAAACTGAGCCACTTCTTTCAACGAATGCCAATGACCCGAGAGAATATAATGTCCACCATGTGGCGCAAGGCGCTCGGCTTGAATGGCGCCATCCACAACATCGCGGACATCCACCCAATCGTAGCCGCCGCGCACGAGCGCAGGGATGCGTCCCTTGGCGAGGAGTTGTAATGCCTGACCAAAGTAAGATGGGCGGAAGTCAAAGGGTCCAGCGATGGCGGTAGGAATCAGGATAACCGAATCCAGCCCACGGTCCAGGGAGAGACGCGTTTCCACTTCCGCAAGCGCTTTGGACCGTTCGTATGGCGGGTGGTTGTCCCCAGTCAGCAACGGTCGGTCTTCGTCCAGTGGTTGGTCGAAGGGTTCCTGTTGATAGGAGTGGATGGAGCCGAAATACATCAGCCGCCGCACGTTGTTATGCAGACAGGCATCGATGACATTGTGCGTGCCGATAACATTGACGCGTTCAAGTTCATCCCAATTCCCGCTGCTGATCGAGATGGAACTCCCAAGATGATAGACAACATCCGCGCCGTGAAATGCCTGGCGCAGTGAAGAAGGATCGGTGAGGTCAGCGGAGACGGATTCCACATCCAGACCGTCGAGGGCGCGTCTATCGCGATGCACAAGCGCGCGGACAGGGCGTCCCTGTGCGAGCAAGGCACGCACCAAATTGCCGCCGACCAACCCCGATGCTCCTGTGACTACGATCATTTGAAAACCTGTTGGGTCAAGGTTGCTAACACTACGGGATGCACGGAGTTGCTTTTTCAGGAAAAAATGGATAGAAACTCACCCGATACTTGTTACATGCATACGTATGCCGGTGACTATTTCTGTTCTATACTACGGACATGGCAACCAAAACCGTTCACCTCAACTGGAACCCCGAAGAACAATTCATCCTCAGCGATAAGGATAACTACCAGATCGTCATGAAGCCAAAAGGCGTCGCCGCATCGGACCTGCTCGCAATGGCATTGATCGGATGCTCGTCGCACGACGTCGTGGAGATCCTGAAAAAACAACGTCTGGATTTACACCAACTCAAGGTTACCGCTGAAAGTACACAGGACGACGATCCCCCCTGGCGTTTCCGAAAGATTCACATCCACTTTCAAGCCGTCGGCAAAGACATTGACCCTGAAAAACTCCGCAAGGCTATTGAGATCAGCGAGGAGAAGTATTGCTCGGTTTATGTCACATTGCGGGACGCGCTTGAGATCACGCATGACTACGAAGTGGTGGAACCATAATCTTTCAGCCGCGGATTACACGGATTTACACAGAAAAAGACCGACTTATTGAGTCGGTCTTTCGTTTAAATAATCAGTGGCCTGGCGTTCTTATTTCTTCATCGTAAATCCATTGCCCGACCAGTTCATCATCCCGCCTTTCATATCGACTGCGTTATAACCTGCCCGTATCAGCATCTTTGTCGCGGAGAGACTTCGGCTTCCCGTCGCGCACACGCAGACGATCTCTTTATCCTTTGGTAATTCCTTAATCCGCCGGCCCAATTCCCCAAGCGGGATCAACTTTGCGCTGATGATGTGACCCGTGCGGAATTCCTCCGGTTGACGTACATCCACTACAAACGGACGTTTGGGGCTTTTGAGTTTCTCATTCAACTCCGCCGCGCTAATCGACGGCATCGGCGGTCCAAACAATGTCTGCAATAAATTCATTCTGTTTCTCCTACAGTTCGATATTTATATATAGATGCAGGAACTGGTAAAAAGTTGCACATGAAAGCAATTCCCATAATGGTTGTGGAATCCATCCATCGGGCGTAAAATACCAAAACCGTATTTAAGCAAGGATCAATAATGCTTCACACTGAAGAGAGCGATTTAGATAATTCAGAGAGTCAACCGCCCAGTACAGGATATTGGGCGTGGCACGCGTTGCAGAAACACATCATTGACATCACGGAGTAGGTGAGACAGCCTCTGCGTGATGATCTCACGCTTAGGAGGCAGTCATGCTCACCATCTACAAAACCACAGAGCAGGGACTCGAACAACTCGATTCTTTCGCGAACGGGACCTGGATCAAAGCCGTCGACCCGACCGCGGAGGAGATACAGAAACTGGTGGATTGGGGGATCGACGTCGATTACATCAACTATTCGCTCGACCTGGATGAAATGCCGCGCATCGAAGCGACGTCCCCTACACCACCATACCGCTCGGCATTATGATCCGCGGCAATACCATTGTCACCATCTGCCGCCACGACAAGGATATGTTCAAGGTGCTTGCCAACGGCAAATACCGCATGATGAAGACCGGCAAGCGTTACCGCTTTGCGTTATATATTTTCCTCGAGACCGCCACGCGTTATCTTACCCACCTGCGCGAGATCAACCGCATGACCGAGACCATCGAAGACCAGCTGCAGAAATCCACGCGCAACCGCGAAGTGTTGGAACTGCTCAAATACCAGAAGTGTCTCACCTATTTCGCAACAGCATTACGCTCAAATGAAGTGATGATGGAACGCGTCCAGCGCATGCAAATCTTCAATTACTACGAAGAAGATCAGGACCTCCTCGAAGACGTGCTGACCGAGAACCAGCAAGCCATCCAGATGACCAGCATTGCCACCGAGATCCTTTCGGGCATGATGGATGCCTTCGCTTCGATCATCTCGAACAACCTGAACGGCGTGATGAAAGCCCTCGCCGCGCTCACCATCGTCGTCAGCCTGCCAGGCACGGTGGCGGGCTTCTTCGGTATGAACGTGGCACTACCCGGCGAGGAACATCCTCTTGCCTTCCTCATCGTTTTCGGCATCGCTCTCACGCTGACGTCCATTGCAACATTCATCTTCTACAAACGCGATTGGTTCTAGCCAGTAACGTTGCGAAGGTTTTGAACCTTCGCAACGTTTTTTACAGGAAACCATGAAACCTGAACTTCTCTACGATACAAAAGCCACTCTCGGCGAAGGTCCCATTTGGGATGCGCGCACACAAACCCTCTACTGGATCGACATCCTCAACAAGCGCGTCTACCGCGAGGGGACTGTCCTCGCGCAGTTGGATGACTTCATCGGATGCATCGCCCCGCGCACGGGCGGCGGACTCGTGCTGACCACACGCTTCGGCTTCGCAAGCCTTGAACCCTTCGATCCTACTCAGGGCAGGGTTGATTCCGTCAAACTGACATCTCTCGCATCCCCCGGGAACGAACCGGCAAACAACCGTTTCAACGACGGCAAATGCGACCCGCGCGGGCGTTTCCTTGCCGGCACCATGGATATGGGCGAGAGCGATCCCACCGGCTCGCTATATTCCTTCGATGGGAAGTCGGTCATGAAATTATTGGACAGCGTTACCATCTCGAACGGAATGACGTGGAGCCCCGACCGCAAGACCTTCTATTACATCGATACTCCCACGCGAAAGGTCCGGGCGTTCGATTACGATCTCGAAACGGGAACAATCGCAAGTCCGCGTGAGGCGGTGTATGTCCCTGAGTCCCTCGGCTGGCCCGACGGCATGACATCCGACGGGCAGGGCAATTTGTGGATCGCTATGTGGGGCGGCGCACAGGTCACAAAATGGGATCCGCGCACCGGCAAACTGCTGGAACAGATCCCCGTCCCGGCGAAGAATGTGTCCTCCTGCATCTTCGGCGGAAAGGATCTCAATGTGCTCTACCTCACCTCCGCACGCAAAGAATTGGATGAAGGCACGTTGAAGAAATATCCGCTCACAGGCGGCGTGTTCCGTCTGGAAACGGACGTCGAAGGGATGCCCACCTTTGAGTTCACAGGGTAAATGAGTAGACCTACAAACATAAATAAAAAATCCCACTCCAAAAAGCGGGATTTTTTATTGTAGTCTTACACTTGTGAAGCCGGTGCCCGTTTCGATTGCTCCTCCTTCACGGTGCGGAGACCGTTATTCACCTGGTTGGTGATCCGTTCCAGTTCAGCCTGGAGTTGAGTGAGACTATCCAGGATGTAATCGTCCGCATCGGTACGGATGCCGTCCGCTTCCGAACGCGCCTGCGCCAGGATCTGCTCGGAACGTCGCAAGGCTTCCTGCATGATCATGTCCCTGGTCACCATCTGGTCCGCTTTTTGGCGGGCGATCTCGAGCGTGCGGTTGGCTTCCTCCTGCGCCTGCGCCAGCACACGGTCGCGTTGACCAAGCAGTTGCTGTGCTTTTTTCACTTCTTCGGGGATGGCGATGCGCATCTGGTCGATGATATCCAGCATGCGGTCTTCATCCACCATCACATTGCGCGTGAGGGGAATGGATTTGCTTTCGTTGAAGAGTTCTTCGAGCCGATCGATGAGTTGCAGGATGTCCATGAAATACTCCTTCAGACGGTTTTATCGCAGAGCCTGAAGCATTTCCTTGTTGTGGCGCAGGATATCATTAACTACTGTCTGCAAGTCTGCTTTTTTTCTTTTGCATATTCTTCGATAAATGCGACAAGGTCGTCATCGAGGTAAATCGGAAGTTTCAATACGACATCCGGACGATAAAACTTGCCCTGCTCACCCCTGGAAAAATCATATTGTTTTTTCATATGGTTTTAGCGCCTTTCATGATACTGATGCGCCTCTTCTTTGGCGGCTTTTCTCGCTGAAACGATTCGAACAAGCGAGATTTCGGCGGCGGCAGTTCTAAAAGTGTGAACGACAACCAGCAAGACATCATTTCCTTCTGTGCCGATTGTCACCCAACGGTCTTCCTAATCGCTATGTTTTTCGTCAAATATTGAAATGGCAAAAGGATCCAGAAAAACCTGGCGGCGCGTTCAAAACTTACACCATGTTTTCGAAGGTTCTGCCGCGCTTTAACAGGATCCCACTCAAACTCATAACGCATCGATTATTCCTGTTATCAATATTGCAATAATTCTAGCACAAATTAATCGCGCAACGCGTTCGGCGGGGAATGTCCATCGCCCAGGGCATTGACCTTTGCCTTAAGCGCCTTCTCCACATGCGGCGGCACCATGCTGGAGACATTTCCGCGCAGGGATGCAATCTCCTTGACAGTGCTCGACGAGAGGAACGTATGCTGTTCGGCGGTAATGAACGCCACCGTTTCGATATCGCTTGCGAGACGCTGGTTGGCAAGCCCCATGCGGAACTCGAATTCGAAATCGGAAAAGACACGCAACCCGCGTACGATGACATGCGCGTCGATCTGGCGGGCAAACTCAACCGTCAGCCCGCTGTAACCGGTGACCTTGATCTTGGAGTTTTCCTTGAGCGCTTCCTTGACCAGTGCCATGCGTTCTTCCGGAGAGAACATCAATGATTTCAACGGTTTGTCATAGACCGCCATCACCACCTCGTCAAAGAGACGCGAGGCGCGGGTGGCAATGTCAATGTGACCGTAGTGGATGGGGTCGAACGTGCCGGGAAATAAAGCTCTGACCATGTTAGTTTACTAGTCTCCTGGTCTGCTGGTCTTCTAGTCTTCTAGTCTGTTAGTCTCCTGGTCGTACTCGGACTAACGAACTACAAACCAGAGGACTAGCGGACTAATTAACTTACATCCCCTTTGCCTTCACCCCAGAATCGTCCGAGTGCCTCGGCAAGCAGGGCATGTTCGGGCTGGGAGAGGTCCGGGTCTTTCTCGAAAACAGCCTGTGCGCGGGTGCGGGCTTTCTCGATCAACTTCACATCGGTGATGCTTGCCATGCGCAGGCTGGATGTATATCCTGCCTGCCGCGTACCCAGGAATTCGCCAGGACCGCGCAACTGCAGGTCTTTTTCCGCCAGGAAGAACCCATCATTGGATTCCGACATGGCTTGCAGGCGCTCGTTCTCGGTCTTGTCTTCGTGGGTGGGGATCAACAAACAATAGGATTGATCCGAACCGCGTCCGACCCGACCGCGCAACTGGTGCAATTGCGCGAGACCGAATCGGTCGGCGCCTTCGATGAGCATGACCGTTGCGTTCGGCACATCCACACCCACTTCGACAACCGTCGTCGAAACCAGGATGTCGAATTTCCTGTCGCGGAACTTGTGCATGACATCGTCCTTTTCGTCGGGGCGCATGCGTCCGTGCAACAAGCCGAGTTTCAGATTGGGGAAGACTTCCTTCGAGAGGGTCTCGTAATCGTCCACGGCGGCGCGGGCTTCGATATTCTCGCTCTCTTCGATGAGCGGATAAATGATGAACGCCTGTTTGCCATCCTTGATCTGACCGCGCACCAGCGTGAAGGCGCGTTCGCGTTCCTGCGGACGGAGCACGTACGTATTGACGGGCTGGCGTCCCTTGGGCATCTCGTTCATGAGGGAGATGTCGAGGTCGCCGTATAAGGTGAGGGCAAGCGAGCGCGGGATGGGTGTGGCGGTCATCACCAGCAAATGCGGATTGGTTCCCTTGCTCCTGAGTTCCGCGCGCTGTTCGACGCCGAAACGGTGCTGTTCATCGATGACGACAAATTGCAGGTCCGCGAATTGGACGGTTGGTTCGATGACGGCATGGGTGCCGATCACGATCTTGATGGAGTTGTTCGCCAAACCGGCGCGGATGTCTTCTTTCTCGGTTTCGGGCGTATCGCCCACCAGCAGGCGGATCTCCTCGGGCTTGTGAATGTCCTTCAGCAGGCTGGTGAAATTGCGATAATGCTGTTCCGCCAGAATGGCTGTGGGAGCCATGATGGCGGCTTGGGCGTTATTGCTCGTGATCATCACAGAGGCTAACGCGGCTACTACAGTTTTGCCGGAACCCACATCGCCTTGCAAGAGTCGGTTCATCGGTTTGCCTGAGTCGAGGTCCGCGCGGATGTCTGCGACGGATGTTTGCTGGGCGGAGGTCAGGGTGAAGGGCAGGCTCGTTAAACGGGCACCCAGCCACTCATCCGGGACAGGGAAGCGCCGCGCATCCACCGCTTTCCAATCCCGTTTCTGCCGCAGGACTCCCATTTGCAGGTAGAAGATCTCGTCGAAGGCGAGTCGCTCGCGCGCGGCTTTGAGTTTCTCCTGCGAATCCGGAAAGTGGACTTGAAGCAGTGCCTCGCCCAGCGGCATGACACGCGCCGCACTGCGCACACTATCGGGCAGGGCATCCGCCACGTTGGGCGCCCAATAAGTAATGACCTGATTCATCAGGTTGCGGAGCCATTTTTGCGTGATGCGCTCGGTCAGCGAATAGACCGGCACGATGCGGTTGGTGTGCAGGTTCTCGACATCCACAGGCTCCCAATCGGGGCTGTTCATCACAAGCCGGCCGAGATACTGATCGATCCTGCCGGACACGGAAATGGCATCCCCCGATTTGAACCGGTTCGCGAGCCAGGGCTGGTTGAAGTAACTGAGGCGCAGAGCGCCTGTGCCATCGCTGATGATCGTCTCGATGATCGACGCCTTGCCGCCGCGGATTGGGCGCGAGTGCACGCTTTGGATCGTGCCGATAACCGTCACCACCTCGCCGTAGAACAGGTCCCGGATGGGTTTGAGTTGTGAGTAATCGTCGTAGCGGCGCGGGAAGTAATACAACATGTCGCCGAGCGTTTGCAAGCCCAGCCGGGCAAGCGTTTCGGCATGGCGCGGACCGACGCCCTGGAGCACGGTCAATTTGGCATCGAGTGCGGCGGGCGTGGCGGAAGTACGCGCGCCAGCCACCTGCTCGGAACGCGGTGGGCTTGGCGGACGCGGCGCTCGCGGTTCACGGAAATCGCGCTGTTCGCGTGGTTCCGGGCGCGGAGATTCCTCCCGGGGCGGTTCCGGCGGACGCTGGGTCTGTTGTTGAGGAGGGCGGGGTTTCTGTTGGGGCTTCTGCTGAGTTTCGGGATACGTATCCCCGATGCGCTTCCATAACCCTTTCAACGCGTCGGCACGGGACTGAGGGCTGAGTCCGTCATAGGAGCGGAGTCTTTGCACCACAGCCTGGATCACTTCCTCCTGGATGCCGTCGGCGCGGGCTTCCCCTTCCCAGAAATCGAGCATTTTGGCGAGTCCACCGATAATGGCGGTGTTGGCATATCCGTTCTCGTGTTCGAGACGGAAGAACTTGCGTAATTTTTCTAATGACTGCTGCATGGAGTTATTTTATCATGGCGAGGGAGTGAGACCCTCTTCGCTTTACAGGATTTGAATTTCAGCGCCCTGACCGGATACCCCCAAAAGGAAGATCCGTGCCCCAAGCCCCGCCTGCTCGAACGCACGTCTCATGGACTCCCCGATGCCTGTCTCCGTTTTCGAGAACGCAATCAGGCTGGGACCGGCTCCCGAAAGGGCAACAGCCTCGGCACCCGTCCGACGCGCCGCATCCATCGCAGACTGTGCGCCGGGGATCAATGGCAGGCGATACGGCTGGTGCAGGGAATCTGTCATTGCCCTGCCGAGCAGTTCCAGGTCTCCCATGCGGAAGGCTTCGGTCACCAAAACCGCACGGCTGATGTTATGCACCGCATCCGTCATCGAAATCTTCCTCGGCAATGCCGCGCGCGCCTGCCTGGTGGAGAGATGAAATTCGGGCAGGACAATGGTGATACAAACATCCATGCTGATGGGGATTTGATGTGTAACGACCTTATTATCATCCACTGTGGACACGACCAGTCCTCCCATCAACGCCGGCGCCACGTTATCCGGGTGTCCCTCCATCTCGGATGCAAGATTCAATATCTCTTCCTTCAATAATGGTGTCCCCAGCAAGGCATTCCCCGCCAGCAATCCCGTCAGGATCGCCGCGGATGATGACCCCATCCCTGAGGATAGGGGGATCGCGTTGAGACACTCCGCATGGAACGGTGGGAGCGATTTCCCGGCATGTTCCGCCAATCTATGCGCCGCGCGGACGATGAGATTTTGTTTGTCCGAGGCGAGCCGGTTCGCGCCCTCGCCGGTGACGGTCACCGCAAATTCCTTCGCAGACGTGACCGATGTCTCGTTCCATAAGTCCAATGCCAGACCTAGGGCATCGAACCCTGGTCCGAGATTGGCAGAAGTGGCGGGGACTTTAACGGTGAATTTCATGGTTTGTTTATGTCATTGCAAGGAGTGGCGCCGAGGCGCCACGACGAAGCAATCTCCTGAAAACAATCATATATTTGTTTCGATGAGATTGCTTCGCCGCCAAAGTGCAAGAGCGGCGGCTCGCAACGACATTATTATCCCAAGATAATTTCTTCCAACACATCCAACCGCGGCGGGACGATCCGCGGCTTCTGCATATCCTTCGTGATGATATCGGGGTCTTTCATGCCGTGACCCGTGCAGATCGCCACCACGCGCTGCCCATCCACTTTCAACTTTCTACTTGCCAATTGAGCCGCCAAACCAGCAAGCCCCGCCGCTGATGCGGGTTCGACCCAAATCCCTTCAAGTCTTGCCAGCATCTTCTGCATATCCAAAATTTGTTCATCGGTCACAGCGATGATGCATCCTTTTGATTCTTCCGCGGCTTGCAAGGCTTGTTCCCCGCGCGCAGGCTTCCCGATGCGGATGGCTGTTGCGACGGTTTCAGGGTTGTCCACAGGATGCCCCAACACCAGCGGAGCCGCACCCGCCGCCTGCACTCCCAACACCTGCGACAAGCCTGTTGATTTCAATTCGTTATATTGCTTGAAGCCCGCCCAATACGCCGTGATATTACCTGCATTCCCCACCGGCAGACATAACCAATCCGGCGCGGATTCCAACACATCGCAGATTTCAAAGGCGGAGGTCTTCTGTCCCTCGATGCGATAGGGATTGATCGAATTCACCAAACAGATGGGATGCTTGTTCGTAATGTCCACAACCATCGTCAGCGCATCGTCGAACGAGCCGTCGATCTGGATGACCTGTGCGCCGTAGGCGATGGCACCCGCCAACTTCCCCGCCGCGACCTTTCCCTGCGGGATCAGCACAATGGACTTCATCCCAGCCCGCGCCGCATATGCCGCCGCCGAGGCGGCTGTATTCCCCGTCGAAGCACAGATGACCGTTGTCGCGCCGCGTCCCAATGCTTCGCTCACTGCCGCAGTCATGCCGCGGTCTTTGAACGAGCCCGTCGGGTTGAGCCCTTCATATTTGATGAAGAGATCGAATCCGCCGCCGAGTTGGCGGGATAAACCATCCGCTTTGATCAAAGGCGTATTGCCCTCGAGCAGGCTCACGGTCCGCGTGTGAGTCGGGAGGTCGAGCAGATGTCCGTATTTGTGAAGGAGTCCCTGATAGGTCATGGGCGGGAGTTTAACATAAAAATAAGACTCTCGCAGTCTGGCGAGAGTCTTCATCCTTCATCCTTTCAACGGCGGCGCATCCTTGTCGTACACAAAGACCTGAATATCCAGTCCGTCACTATTCAACATATTGATCGCAGGCTGGAATGTGGCAACCTTGATCCGTTCCATATCACCTGCAGGCGCATACACACTCAAGCGCGCCTCTTCATCAGACATCTTCACGGATTTGATCTCCGCGGTCCCGCACGCGCCTTTAATTAGATTGGTCATTTGTTGAATGGCGTCATCCAATAACATTTGTGCTCCCGTTGTATGGAAAGATTATAGTTTTATTTTGCCATCTTCGCAACGGTCACGCCCGCGCCGCCTTCATTGTCCTTTGGCTCCTCGAACGACGCGACATACGAACTGGACTTCAACGCATTGCGGACAGCCTCTCGCATCCTGCCGGTTCCCTTGCCGTGGACGATGCGCACGAACAGCAGCCCCGCCGAGTAAGCGCGCTCCAAATATTTCTCCAGTTCCTCAAGACCTTCATCCACCAGTTTACCGCGCAGATTTAATTCGATTCCCGGCGACTTCGCCCCGCTCAACGCTGTACGTGCGCCGCCTTCTGCCTCCTGCTTTCTTTCCTCTTTCTTCTTTTCTTCGGGATTTGCTATTTCTTGACCTTTTCTCTGCAAATCGACCAGCCTCGCCCTCACGCGCAGACTCCCGATCTGGACTTCCGCATCGGACTCACCCAAGGCTGTTACCACGCCATCGGCATTCAACGTGTTGACGGCGACTCTCTCTCCCAACTTCAAAGACTGATTACTGATAACTGATGACTGCGAAGTCCGCGAAGTGGGTTCACTTTTTCTTTCAACCGGCTGTTCCACCTTCTCTTCCATCTTCTCGATCTTCTCTTCAATCGTTCGAATCGCTTCCAGCGGTTGCTTCGCTTTCTTCAATTGCGACTTAAGCGAGTCCATGTTCTTTCTCAGGACAGCCACTTCCAATTCGCCCTCAGCGCGGGCTTTGGCAAGGACTTCGCGGCGTTCATCTTCGATCTTCTCAAGTCGTTTCTCGATTTCCTTTGTCTGCGCTTCGAGCTTGTCGCGTGCCTTCTCCAGTTTCTGGCGTTCGCGCGAGGTGCGGTTGCGCTCCTTGCGGATGTCATCGAGCAGTTTATCGGCGCGCAGGTCTTCGGGGTTGATCTCCCCTTTGGCGGAATCAATGATTGGCTGGGGCAGACCGAGTCGCTGGGCAATAAGCAGTGCGTTGGAGCGTCCGGGGAGTCCAATGGTGAGGTGATAGGTTGGACGCAGGGTCTTGATGTCAAATTCCAAAGAGGCGTTGACGACTCCATCCGTGGAATGGGCAAACGTTTTCAGTTCCGGGTAATGCGTTGCCACAAGGACCGTGCATCCAGTTTCGAGCAGGTGAGTGAGGATCGCGCGCGCCAATGCCGCGCCCTCCTGCGGATCGGTCCCCGCGCCCAATTCGTCGAAGATGACCAGCGAGCGGTGGTCGATGTATTTCAGGATGCGGATGATGTTCGTGATGTGACCGCTGAACGTGCTGAGAGATTGCTCGATGGATTGCTCGTCGCCGATATCGGCATAGACCGCGTGGAAGCATGGCAGTTCCGAGCCGCTCTGTGCCGGGATATGCAGTCCGCTTTGTGCCATGAGCGCGAACAGACCGACGGTCTTCAACGAAACCGTCTTACCGCCCGTGTTCGGACCGGTAATGACAATCGCGCGCGTGCCGGGTTTGGGGTCCACGTCAATGGGAACAACAGTGGCGGAGTCGAGCAGGGGATGGCGGGCGTGAAGTAATCGAATTAGCGTTTGGCTTTTAGCTTTTAGCTCGTGCTCTTCGTTTTTGGCTACTCGCTGACCGCTAACCGCTGAAAGCTGGTGCAACACCGGTTCACTCGCCTTCAACTCCTCCGCATACTTCGCTTTCGCAAAGATGAGGTCAAGCATGGCGAGATTCTCCACGCCGTATTTGAGTTCTTCGTGGTGGTCGCCGATCTGCACAGATAACTCATGCAGAATGCGCCGTTCCTCGTCGCGTTCCTGCAATTGCAGTTCGCGCATGGAATTGTTCAATTCAACGATGGGCAACGGCTCCACGAACAGCGTCGCGCCGCTGGAGGATTGGTCGTGGACGACGGCTTTGATCTGTCCCTTGAACTCCGCCCGCAACGGGATGACATAGCGTCCGTCGCGCTGGGTGATGATCGGTTCCTGCAATTTGTTGGCAGACTCGGTCAGGTAACGCTGAAGGCGAGACATCAACCGGTCGTGAGCGATCTTGATCTCACGCCGCAGAGTGCCGAGCTTTACCGAAGCGGAATCCAGCACTTCGCCGCGGTCGGAAAGCACACGCGTGATCGCATCCACGATGCCGTGCGGGTCGGGGAGTCCAGCCGCGAGTCCGGCGAGACGCGGGTACTCGTCCGTTTTGCGCTCGAGCGATCGCTTGATCTCGCGGCACGAGATCAACGTGGATTTCACATCCAATAGTTGCACCGGGTCCAGCACACCGCCGCGCGCCGCCAGGTCCACCGCCGGGCGGATGTCGTGCGCGCCGCCGATGCTGATATCCTGAACGGAAAATAACCTGCGCGCTTCGCTTGTTTCGGCGAGACGGGCAAGGGCAAGATCATACGAATCGGTCGGCTCGAGGGCAAGCGCCAGTTCCATCGAAGCGGAGAAATCGCAGAAGCCTTTCAACCGTTCGAGGATCTTCGGGTATTCGAGAACGTGCAGGGTTTTGGTATCCATTGCGGGGAGAATTATAAACCACGGATTTGCAAACATCAAAACTGCGGACACCCACCAAACCGTGTTATACTCTCGTCGCTCTCAACGGAGAGCAAAATTTTGGGAACTGTTTTGATCACTCTGAACGAACGCCCGATGAACTTGTGGTCGGGCTTTTTTGTTGGGCGAGCCAAACTGTGAAGTGAGGCTTTGTTTGCAAGAAGGAAGTGAAAACGGAGTCATCGGAACATCCCGTAGTTACATGGTTTTGTAGTTCTTAGTTGCATAGTTGGACACGTTTCAACTACCTAACGAATAAACTAATCAACTACGAAACTAATAAAGGATAAAGATGACAACCGATTTTACCTCCCTCAACCTGCGTGACGAGATCATGCAGGCGATCACCGAACTCGGCTATGCCGAGCCCACGCCCATCCAAGCCGCCATGATCCCCATCATGCTCACCGGAGCCGATGTGATCGGTCAGGCGCAGACCGGCACCGGCAAGACCGCCGCGTTCGCCCTCCCCATCCTCCAAAACTTCCAATCGCAACGCCAGCCCCAGGCATTGGTGCTTGCACCTACGCGCGAACTTGCATTGCAGGTCGCCGATTCGATGATCGAGTACGGCAAGCATCTTCACGTCCGTGTGCTCGCCGTCTATGGCGGTCAGCCCTACGGTCCGCAGATCGGCAACCTCAAGCGCGGCGTGGATATCGTTGTCGGCACGCCGGGGCGTTTGAACGACCTGCTCGAGCGCAAAGTCCTCAACCTGAGCGAGATCAAAACCGTCGTGCTCGATGAAGCGGATGAAATGCTCAACATGGGTTTCATCGAAGAAGTGGAAAAGATCCTGGCGGAGACTCCGACGGAGAGGCAGACGGCTTTATTCAGCGCCACCCTGCCCGCGCGCATCCGTTCCCTCGCAGACCGCTTCATGCGGAACCCGAAGCCTGTCACCATCAAACGAAGCACCCTCACCCTGACGACAACCGAACAACGCTATTACCTCGTGCATGAGTCTGAAAAGACCAACGCCCTGACTCGTCTCTTCGAGATCGAGCCGATCCACAGCGCCCTGATCTTCGCCCGCACCCGCGCCGAAACCGCCGCCCTCGCCAACGAACTGGTCGTGCGCGGCATCCCTGCCGAAGCCATTCACGGCGACCTCGACCAGAACGCCCGCGAGCGCGTGCTCGGACGTTTCCGCGCCAACCAACTCAAAGTCCTTGTCGCCACCGATGTTGCCGCGCGCGGACTCGACATTGACGACATTTCGCATGTCTTCAACTTTCACCTGCCCGACGATGCCGAAGTGTACATCCACCGCATCGGGCGCACCGGGCGCGCTGGTAAGACCGGCATCGCCATCACATTGCTGTCACCGCGTGAAAAGCGCCGCATGCGCGAAGTGGAAGCATTGACCAAGCAACCCGTCACGAAAATGGAACTGCCCACCGCAAGCGATATCGTCAAACACCGCGAGTCGCAAGTGGTCGAGAACCTGAAGATCTGGCTCGGGCGTGGACGCTATAAGCGCGAACTCGAAATGGTGCAGGAACTCATCGCCGCCGGGCATGAACCGTTGAACATCGCCGCCGCCGCGATCAAGATCGCGCGCGCGGATGAGAAACAACGCCCCATTGCGGAGATCTCGGAAGTAAAAGTGGAGCCGAAGAGGAAAGTGGAAAGTGGAAAGCGGGACGGCTTCGAGCGGAGAGAACGTACCCATGGCGGAGACAACATGCGGCGTCGCGGAGCCGCGTCACATGAAGATGGGATGGTGCGCTTGAAGATGAACAAAGGCAAAATGCACGGAGTCCGCCCGAGTGACATCGTCGGCACGATCGCCTTCCATGCCAACATCCCGGGCTACACCATCGGCAAGATCCGCATCGAGGACAAGGTCACGTTCGTGGATATCCCCGAAGATGCGGTGGAGCAGGTGCTCAAGCAAAATGGCAATTACAGAATTGGAAAAGAAAAGTTTGCGCTAACAAAGGCGCAGTGAAAATAAAACAGTCCCTGAGATTTCAGGGACTGTGTGTTTAAACCTTTGGACACGGATTGCGCGGAGAACGCGGAGAGCTACAGATTTTTTAAATTGGTTTTGCCGTGTGAAGCCGTGAAGTCCGTTTCTTCCGTGTACAAAATTAAGACATGCCTCTTACAGCCAGAGCCGCGCCAACGATACCGGCTTCGTTCAAAAACTGCGCCGGGACGATGGGTGTCTCGATGGTCAACAGGGGAATGTATTTTTCAGAAATCTTGCTGATGCCGCCACCGATGATAAAGAGGTCGGGCCAGAATAGTTTTTGCATGGCGGCAAGATACTTGTTCAGCCGTTTGGCGTATTTTTTCCAGGAGAGGTCTTCGAGTTCACGCACCGTGGCAGATGCGCGATGTTCGGCGTCTTTGCCTTTCATCTCGAGATGACCGAACTCGGTGTTCGGGAGCAGGTTGCCGCGATAAAAGATCGCCGAGCCGATGCCTGTGCCCAGTGTGAGCAGGATGACCGTGCCGGGCTGTCCGCGCCCCGCGCCGAATTTCATCTCTGCCAGCCCTGCCGCATCGGCGTCGTTGATCATGTGGCAGTCACAGCCGGTGATCTTCGTGAACAGCTCGTCGGCGTTCAAACCGACCCATTTCGGTGAGATGTTCGCCGCCATCATCGTCACGCCACCCTTGATCGGAGCCGGGAAGCCGATGCCAATGGGACCCTTCCAATTAAAGGATTGCGCGATCTCCGCCACGACCTTTGCGACCGGTTCCGGTTCCGCACCTTTGGGCGTTTTGATGCGGACGCGTTCCTTCAACAACTGACCGGTCTCCGTATCCACGGGCGCACCCTTGATGCCCGAGCCGCCCACGTCAATGCCAAGAACTTGCATGAGACACCTCCTAGATGTATGTTTGTCTTCCGCCCATTTTATACCATTTGGTCATTTTGCGATTTTCAAACTGAAGGTAAATGTACTGCCCTGACCATCGCCTTTTGACTCTGCCCAGATACGTCCACCGTGCGCTTCGACAAGATGTTTGGCGACCGTCAGACCGATACCCGAGCCGCCGCCTGCATTGCGCGAACGGGATTTGTCCACGCGGTAGAAACGGGTGAAGAGATTTGTGATGTGTTCCGGCGGAATACCGATGCCAGTATCTTTCACCGAAATATAAACTTCATCATTATGCCGTGCGGCGGAGATGGTCACATCGCCGCCTTCGGGCGTGTACTGGATGGCGTTCGCCGCGAGATTGACCAGCACCTGCGTGATGCGGTCCTCGTCAGCCTGGAGCGGCGGAAGGTCAGCGGGCAGGTCCGGGCGCACGGAGCGGATATCCAATGGATAGGCGTTGGCTTCGACGCGGCTCAACTCCTGCAAGTCATCCACAAGTCGCGAGAGGCGATCTGCCTCACGATGGATCTGATTGAAGGTCTCGGGCGTGGAGGGGAGCACGCCATCGACCAACCCTTCCATGTAGCCCTTGATCGAAGTAAGCGGCGTGCGCAGTTCGTGCGTGACATCGCCGATGAGTTGCCTGCGCATCGACTCGACCTGTTCGAGTTGCCCAGCCATTTGATTGAAACTCGTTGCCAGTTGCGCGATCTCGTCTTGGCCGTTCACGCGCACGCGCTCGTCGTACCGACCTTCAGCGATGCTCTGCGATGCGGCGCTCAATGTTCGCACCGGCGCAACAATGCGGCGGCTCGAAAACCAACTGACCAGCAATGCCGCCAGCACCGATGCAGTGACCGCATACCCCAGCGACTCGAACATGCTGGCGCGAAAATTCTCGAACAACGTCCTGCCATAACCCTGCCCCTGTCCCTGACCCATGCCCATTCCGTCATTGGTCATCATGCCCATGTGACGGTTGAACGCCGCCGGGATGGTCAGTTGAATAGTGATGGCGAGAATGAGAACGCCGATCAAGATCACGAGAAGATTGGCGAGAAATAATTTTGCACCGAGTCGTTTACGGATGTAGTTCATGATGGTTCCATCGTCCCGAAGGTTTGACCGACAACATTGTCTTATGAA
>JBFYRY010000253.1:0-5911 GCA_041302025.1 Chloroflexota bacterium
GATAAACTCCGTGAAGAGTCTCGGTCTGGAGTTGCTGAAAGGCAAAATTAGAGATTCTTCGTCGCTTCGCTCCTCAGAATGACACGCAAAAGGAGAAAACATGCATTATTCACCTGCCCCTCTTCATATCCCCGATGGATTTTTGAACCTTGTTGTATCGATCATATGCTGGGCGATCACGGTCGTCATGATCGGCATGGCTGTATCGCGCACGAACAAATCGCTCGGCGAGAAGCAAGTGCCATTGATGGGGATCATGGCGGCGTTCATCTTTGCCGCGCAGATGATCAACTTCCCGGTTGCGGGCGGGACGTCCGGTCACCTTTTGGGCGGCGCGCTGGCGGCGATCGTGCTTGGTCCGTGGGCAGGGATGCTCGTGATGACCGCGGTCATTGCCGTGCAGGGACTTCTGTTCCAGGATGGCGGTCTGCTCGTGATGGGCGCGAACATCCTGAACATGGGACTGTTGACCGCCGCCATCGGGTACGGGTTGTATCGTTCGGTGATGAATCGTTCACAGATGACAAAGCTCGCGGTTGCCGGAATTGCCGCGTGGCTGTCCGTGATGGCGGGTGCATTTGCCACGGCACTCCAACTTTGGCTAAGTGGGACAAGCAACCTGCAAACCGTTGTCATCGCCATGCTCAGTGTCCATGCCGTGATCGGATTCGGCGAGGCGCTCATCACCGTCGCCGCGTTGTCGTTTATCCTGCGCACACGACCTGACCTGCTTGGCGAAGGTTCCGCCTCCGCTGAAGGTGGACGCGGCTGGGTGATCGCGGGTGTGGTCATTGCCCTGGTGGTTGTATTGCTTTCGCCTCTTGCTTCTGCCTCTCCCGATGGACTGGAAAGGGTTGCGGAGGATATGGGCTTCATCAGCGCCGGTCAATCCGCGCCGTATGAGATCATCCCGGACTACACATTGCCGTTCCTCGGCGAGACTCCGCTCTCGACCATTGTCGCTGGAGCGATCGGTGTGCTGGTTGTGTTGGGGATTGCTTTTGTAACGGGGCGCTCGTTGCAGAAGAAGACATTGTAACGTGGTCTCGATACGGGCTTCGCAACAACCGCTCAGCCCTACCCGACCACCAATCATCAATCGTAAATCCAAAACTTGTACTGAGTTTATCGAAGTATCGTAAATCATCATGCACTCCGACGCCTTTGACCGTTATCACGAAACCGAAAGTTTCATCCATCGCCTTGACCCGCGTGTAAAGGTGGTTGTCACCATTGCATTCATTCTATCGAATGCGCTCCTGCCCGATGGCGCGTGGATGGCGTTCGGGCTGGCGTGGCTTTTCCTTTTGTTCACCAACGCGTTATCTGAGCTTGGACTACTCTTTACCTTCAAACGTTCGCTGATCGCGTTGCCGTTTGCGTTGGTCGCCATCACGGTTCTTTTCTCCATCCCTGGCAACCCACTCACCACTTTCCACTTTCTATTCTGGGACCTCACCATCACCGATGCAGGTCTGCTCCGTTTTGTGAGCATCCTCATCCGTTCGTGGCTGTCGGTGCAGATGGCGATCTTACTGGTGGCGACCACGCGCTTCCCGGATATTGTCCATGCGCTGGAACATTTGCGCGTGCCATCCATCCTCACCACGATCATCGCGTTCCTCTACCGTTATCTCTTCGTGCTCGTGGATGAGGTCTTTCGTCTGTTGAGGGCGAGAGAGGCTCGTTCGGCGGCTGTGACAGGCGTCAGGGCGGGAGGAAGCGTTGCCTGGCGGGCGGGAGTCGCTGGCAATATGGCAGGTCAACTCTTTTTGCGGAGTTACGAGCGCAGTGACCGCGTCTACAATGCGATGCTGGCACGCGGCTATGCGGGTCATTTGCAGACGATCAATCCACATGAACTTCATCGCGTGGATTACGTCACGATGGCGTTAGCGATCCTATTTCTTCTATTGCTTCAACTGGCGGGCAGACTATGACAAACGTTTTACAAGTTCAAGATTTGCATTTTTCATACCATGACGGGCATCAGGCGTTGCGAGGTATCTCGTTCACCATGTGCGCGGGCGATAAGGTTGCGCTGGTGGGACCGAACGGCGCGGGGAAGTCCACGCTGATGTTGCACCTGAATGGGATTTTGACCGGCAAGGGCGATGTGACCGTGGGAAATGCTCGCATCACACGTGACAATTTGCCTGTTATCCGTTCAATGGTCGGACTCGTCTTCCAGAACCCGGACGACCAACTCTTCTCGCCGACCGTGTTCGAGGACGTGGCGTTTGGTCCGCTTCACATGGGACTGCCGAAGGATGAAGTGCGCGAACGCGTGGAAGCGGCGTTGAGCGCAGTGCGGATGTCGAATTACCGCGACCGCATGTCGCATCACTTAAGTGTGGGGGAGAAGAAACGCATCGCCATCGCGACCGTCCTTTCGATGGACCCGCAGATCCTTGTGTTGGATGAGCCGTCAGCTGGACTCGATCCGCGTGCGCGCAGGACGCTGATTAACTTATTGCGTGAATTGCCGATCACGATGCTGGTTTCCACGCACGACATGAAACTCGTCGAAGAGTTGTTTCCCCGCACGATCGTGATGGACGAAGGTCTCATCGTGGCGGATGGCGATACAAAGCAAATTCTCTCCGATGCAACGTTTTTGAATGAGCATGGATTGGAGAAGCCGTGAATGCGCTATAATGAACATGTCGTTTATGGGAGTGAAGTTCGAATATCATTCCCGATCAGATCCATATTCAATTTCAGTGAAAGGAAATATCATGGGACTCTTCAATAAAATTCTAAATAAATTGGGGTTGGGTAAGGACGAAGAAACACCCAAGGCTCCAACCGCAGCCGCTGTTGCACCGGCAAAACCTGTCGTTGCCGCTGCGCCCGCGAAGCCCGCTGTTGTTGCCGCACCTGCCAAGACCGTTGCACCGGCGCCTGCGGCTTCCTCCGCCGCCCAGTCGGTTAACATTGCTCCCGGCGCGGATCAATTCGCTGCCCTCAAAAAGGAACCACCGGCGGCGCCCGCTGTCAAAGCCGTCTCCGAGGTGGATGTGGTCAAGCAACTGGAGCAGATGACAGAAGGTTCCGGGCTCGATTGGAAAGTCTCCATCGTGGACCTGCTCAAGGTGCTCAAGATCGACAGCAGTCTCGCTGCGCGCAAGGAACTTGCCGAGGAGCTTGGCTGTCCTGCCGAGTTGATCGGCGGCGACTACAGCAAGATGAACGTCTGGCTCCACAAGACCGTGTTGAAGAAGATCGCCGAGAACGGCGGCAACATCCCGGCCAACATGTTGGATTAGTTCCCGGGCTGGGGGAAGGTAGAAGAAATAGAGAAGGGTTGGGCGGCAACGCCCGGCTCTTTTTTTAACGGGTTCAGCCGTCCCTGAGAAAGAAGCGCCCTGCGGGCGGGTGGTACTATCTTGTGATGCAGGGACATCCCGCAGTCAGGTAGAATCCCTTTCATGAAGAAATCAGCGATTGCGAAAAAAATACGGTTGGCAACATTGGGCAGGCTTGTTTTATTGCTGGTCGTGGTTGTTGCCGGTGTCGGTTCCATTTCGCCTGTGCGGGCGGAGGATCAGGGTTATGTCAACCTGTCACAGTTCGATCTGTTGACCGGGTCGTCGGGATGGGTATTGCTGGACGGGCGCTTATTCCGGACATCCGACGCGGGACAGACATGGGATGACATCTCGCCTGCGCTTCCTTCCGGCGGCGCGATACGGAATGTCCATTTCATGGATTCGAGACTCGGCTGGGTGTTGTTCACAACGCCCGACCCCAATGGCGGAGCGCTCTTCCACCTCGCACACACGACCGATGGCGGCAGGACATGGATGATGCGCACACTGCCGTTATTCGAGTCGGGGGAGATCGCCTCCTTTGCCGAGAAAACGGGGATGGGCTGGCTTGACGCGCAGACCGGCTGGATCTCTGTCAAACAAGCCAGCGGTTCCAATTTCAGCATCGGCACGCTCTTCACCACCTCCGATGGCGGGACGACGTGGAGCCGCTCTGTTTTACCAGTGGCGGACCGAATCGTTTTCAGCGATCCGCAAACCGGCTGGGCGGCGGGTGGACCGACCGGCGACCGGGTTTTCAAAACACAGGATGGCGGGTTGACCTGGCAAAATGTCAGTCCCGATGATGCGCATGAGAACGCGCGGGTTACGGCGTATGCTCCGTTCGTTTCAAACGCGGACGGCCTGCTGGTGATGACGAGCGTGGGCGCGGCGAACAGCCTGAATGTGTATCGAGCCGATTCATCGTCCAATGGCTGGTCTCCTGCGGGACAAGTGTCGTTGGAGGTCCAGCCGGGAGTGATCGGTCTTTCGATCATCGACGCGCGCAATTTTGTCGCGGTCATTCCGGGCACGAATTCCATCGTCCGCATGAAAGATGACTCGCTCGATGTGATCGAGAATCAGGACGGGCTTTCGGATTCCATCGTTGCATTGGATATGGTTTCACTGGCGGAAGGCTGGGCAAAGTCGGTCGAGTCAAATTGTGTGGACGCTTCCTCCCCGAACGATTCATCTGTCTCCGTTACCTGTTCATCCTCCACCCGATTCCTCCGCACCACCGACGGCGGCGTGACGTGGCAAAGCGTGCCTCTTCCATCCACTGCCGGGTTGGACGCAACGCGCCTCACCACATTCAGCACCGCCAGCCGCATCACAACGATGAACTCGCTTTCGAATCTGGGGAACAGCAGTATCTTCATCGGGCAGGGATTCGATGCCTGCGAGATCCCCACGCTTTCACAGATGCAGACCTGGGCGCTGGGCAGTCCGTATGAGGCGGTCAACCTGTATATCGGCGGTTCGAGCCGCGCCTGCGATAACGCCGCGCTCACAGCGGACTATCTAAAACAACTGCACGCTCAAGGCTGGAAGTTCATCCCCACCTGGGTCGGACCGCAGGCTCCATGCACCGGTTACCTCACGAAGATGAGCAGTGACCCGGCTGTGGCATACACTCAGGGAGTTGCGCAGGCTGATCTCGCCGTGGAACGGCTGGCTGAACTCGGACTCACCTTTCCCGACAAGACCGGCTCCGTGGTCTATTACGATATCGAATATTACGGCACGAACACCGCCTGCCGGGATGCGGTCAGTTCATTCATGAACGGCTGGGTATCGCAGATCCACGCGCGCGGGAACCTGGCGGGTGTGTATGCCTCCCCGGCGTGCAATACCGGCTTAAGTGATTTTCGCGTTCTCGCCAACCCGCCCGATGCGGTCTGGATCGCGGCATGGTATTACAACGTTGGGGACCCGCGAGCCACTTACGATCCCACTGCCGGCGTGTGGGACTGGCTTGGAAATTGTGTTACCAGTGATATGTGGGGAACCCACCAGCGCATCCGGCAATACTCCGGTGACCACGACGAAACGTGGGGCGGTCTGACTCTTGAGATCGACAACGATGTCCTGGATGGCGTGACGGCAAACGCCTATGTACCCATTCAACCGTTCCCATCCTTCCCGCCCAAGCACATCGTACCAACTGTCACACCCAAACCGCGCTCCGTGATGAGATCGAAGGTGCTGATTCCGGCATCCATCACCACCGAAGGCGGGACAACCAGCGGGTCTCTTCCAAGCCTGGGCTTGATCCAACAATCCGGAGCGGAGGATGACCCTGCCGCGTATGTCTCCTTCCAGGCGTTGGACTCGCCCTATTACGGTTACCGGTCCTTCCACCTGCCGGCAGACACCAATGCGGGACTGGTCTCGACCATGTTGTTACAGGTCAACTTCAAAACGTCCTCCTCCGCCCAGATATGGACATGGTCCATCTACGATTGGAATACAGGCATGTGGATCAATCTCGGGAACACCCTCGGCGCCGAGGCAGGTGAATGGACGACGCGCGTGTTCAGGATCTACAACCTGCAGAGATACACCTCCCCGGACGGACGCGGACTCCGCATCCAATT
>JBFYRY010000254.1:0-5907 GCA_041302025.1 Chloroflexota bacterium
GGGAAGATCGCAAAGCAGTTATCCGCTTCGAATTTGATCATGTAGCCTTCAAAGGATTTGACGATGGGTTCGCTGGTCAACTGCATACGGCGCACCATCGAAAGGTAGTGGATGATGCCGTATTTGCGCGTGAGGCGCGAGAACCCGGACATATCCAGGACGAAGACGGTTTGTTCCTGTCCGTAGTTTTCCCAGAGAGTGGTTTCTATCTTTTTGCGAAGGTCGGGGTCCTCTGCTTGTGAGTATTGAAGGAGAAGGTCCTGGAATTTTTTTGAACTTCGACTTGCCATGGTTGGGCTCCTTTTGGGGTCTGATCTTCATCCTGATGTTACGCACCGTCCCGAAGGTTTGAGTTACAAACGGGCTTGATGTACGAGACCCTTCGGGACGTTCTGCGTAAGGTGAGCTTCCTCCTTCGAGTATAAGACTAAAACTCTCCGGCTTCATCTGCCATGCGTACTATTTTGGGCGCGAATTTGCCGAGCACATCCACGAGGTCGTGCTGGGCGGCGATGACGGAATCGATCGGTTTGTAGGCTTGAGGCGATTCGTCCAAACCGCCGCCGAGCAGGGTGACACCGCGTTCCCTGAGATACTCATCCCGCGCCGATTTGGCGATGGAATTGAGCGCGGCTTTCCGGCTCATCAGCCTGCCCGCGCCATGGGAGGCGGACTCAAGCGATTCGCTCACGCCTCTTCCGCGGACCAGATAGCCTGCATCGCCCATCGAGCCGGGGATCACGCCGAGAACGCCCGCACCTGCGGGGGTCGCGCCTTTGCGGTGGACGATCACATTCCTGCCATCGGGCAGTTTCTCGCTCCACGCAAAGTTGTGATGGTTCTCGACGACTACGGCTTCCTTCAAGCCGACCGCTTTTGCCACGCGCTGGTGGATGATGTAGTGATTGGCGGAGGCAAATCTGCCAGCCAGTTCCATGGAGAGCCAATATTCCTGTCCCTCTTCTGAATCAAGCGACAGCCATGCAAGATGTTGCACACTCTTATCGAGATCGGGACGCTTTTCCCTTGCGAGTTTGCTGTAACGGTCTGCGATCTTGAAACCCACACTGCGCGAGCCGCTGTGGGACAACAGCGCGAGATATTCGCCGGGTTGCAAGCCCGGCAATGGTTCGAGCAAACGGAAGGAACCCCATTCCACGAAATGGTTTCCGGTGCCGCTCGTGCCGAGTTGACGCGCGGCATTGTCCTTCAAACTTTGGAGCAGTCTTGTCGCCTCCCAGGCGGGATCGTCCAGTACGGCATGTTCGGCGCGTTTGGGGCCTTTCCATTCCGCACCCATTCCGAAGGCGGTTTGTTCCCGAAGCGCATTCTCGAACAGGGCTTTCTTCTGTCCCATCAGGTAGGGTGAAACTTCGTAGATCGAGAGCCGCATGCGGCAGGCAATATCCACGCCGACAGCGTAGGGGATGACCACGTTATCGGTTGCCAGCACGCCGCCGATGGGAAGTCCGTAACCGACATGGGCATCGGGCATCAATGCGCCCGCCACACTGATGGGCAACCGCATGGCGTTATCCATTTGTGCGATGGAGCCTTCGTCTATGTTTTCCCTGCCCCAAACCGGGTAGGGGATGGGTTCCGTGTGCAGGTCACTGGAGCCGGCGTCATTGTCCTTCTTGTTCAGCCGGATGCACTCGCGGGCAAGGTCAGCCAGCAGGGTGTCGGCGAGGAAACTGCCCGGGTTGTTGCGAACAGCCTCCAGCCTGGCAAGAGCCGAGTCTCTATCCATGCCTTGTTCAATGAGTTGATTCCCGGCATCCTTGGCGAGCCCGATGACTCGTCCATCCTGCCAGTTGTTGAGTTTCAGGATTTTTCCTGTGATGATGTCCATTTTCAGTTCTCCATGTCATTGCGAGCCGAAGGCGAAGCAATCGCGTCTTCCATGTTGAGGATTGCTTCTCGAAGACTCGCAATGACGTGATAAATCATTCGTCCATGTTCCACAGTTCGCGCATTTCAGGGCTGGTGACGAGGAGTTCGTCGAGCGTGCCCTCTGATTCGACTCTGCCATCTTTGAGCACGATGATGTGATCGGCGCGTTTCAAAAGCGGACGGCGATGCGAAACGACGAGACAGGTCTTCTCATTCTCTGATTCAAAAATGCGCTCCCAGAGTTGACGTTCGGTTTCGACATCCAGCGCGCTGGAGAGATCGTCGAAGACCAGCAGTTCGGGTTCGCGGATGAACATGCGTGCCGCGGCGGTGCGTTGGGCTTGTCCGCCGGAAAGTTTGACGCCGCGCGCGCCGACCATTGTTTCGAGATTGTCGTCGAGTTGCTCAAGGTCGCGGTCCATGACGGCGAGTCTGGCGGCGCGGTAGATGTCATCATCGGTGCGGCTCAAGCCGAGCAGGATGTTGTTCCGCAGGGTGTTGCTGAACAGGCGCGGGACTTGACCGGTATAGGCGCATCGGGGCGGGACGAGGAAGCTGGCTGGGTCTCGAATGGCGTTTCCGTTCCATCGAATTTGTCCCGTTTCCACTGGGAGCAGACCGAGCAGTGATCGCAACAACGTGGTTTTGCCGGAGCCGATGCGACCTGTGATCACGGTCAATGAGCCGCGCTTGAGTTTGAGATCAACACCTTCGATGCCGTTGGTCGAATCAGGGTAGTGAAAAGTCAGTTGTTCAGCGACCAGTTCATTCAGTCTGTCTGACGCGGTCTTCGTCGCGTAGATCACTTCGGGGAGCGGTCCATCCAGATCCACTTTGCTGTGTTCGACGAGCGCGTCCAGCGGGGCGTTTTCCATCAGGCGGTACATGCGTTTGACCGAGACGTCGAGTTGTTTATAGCGCGCCCACAACATGCCGCCGAATGTGGTCAGGTCGCCCATGCTTTGCAGTAGGTAAACGAAGAGCGAGAAATCGCCGAGCGTGAAGTTGCCTGTGCGCATGGATTGACCGACGAGCACAAGGATGACACCCGTGCCAAGCGTGGAGGTGTTGCGATAGATCGAGCCGAGAACTTCGTCGAACAGTTTTTCGCGGACGGTAAGCACGCGTCTTTCGTCGTTCAGCTTGTGGAAGTGACGAATGACATTTTTCTCCGCTGTAGCCACTTTGACGGCTTGCACCGCACCGAAGAACTCGCCGATGAAACCTGTCACTTTGCCCGCGGCTTGACGTGAGGCGCGGCGGTAATGTTCGATGCGTCCCGTTGCGACGTTGGCGACAATGCCGACGACCACCAGCGGGATGAGCGCCATGATCGTGACCGACGGACTGATCCGGGTCATCAATACGATGGACGCCGCGATGATGGCGAAGCCAACCATGATGTCGTTGACGAGGATGACGAAGAGCGGTATCTGGTCCACGTCGGTTTTAAAGCGGCTGACTGCTTCGCCGGGCGAGTCTGGGAGTTGCGATGCGCCGGGGCGTTTGAGAATGTGTTGCAACAGGTTCTTCCGCAGTAATGTGTTCATCTCTGCGAAGATGGGCACATCGGCGTAGTAAAAGCCGTAACTTGCAATCACGCGCCCAATCCAGGTTGCAACGAAGAAGGCGATGACCGCCCAGATGCCAAGTGTCAATGTCGCTTCGCCTGTGACCATGTTGAAGAAAGCCTGCAGGATGAGTGCAGGCGCGACCTGCCAGCAAAAGCGGATGAGCGCAACGCTGATAAGATCCACGAACCACAGCCAGGGTCGGAAGCGGATCATTTGGTAGATGACCTTCCATGCCGGCAGGGCGGGAATGTTGAGTTCGTTTGGGTTGATGGTTGATTCGGTCATGATGTTTTCCATGTGTCACTCTGAGCGAGCGTTTTCCAGCGAACGAAGAGTCTCGCTGGTTGTAGTACAGATTCTTCGCTTCGCTCAGAATGACATATCAAAGTATTACGCCAGCACTTCCTCCATGCCGGTTTGCAGTAGCTGATAAAACCGCGAAGTGGAATCAGATGCCAGTTGCGCGCGATCTCCGTACTCGACGGCATTGCCTTTTTCAAGGATCAACACATCATCGGCGCGGTGCAGGGTGTGGAGTTTGTGTGCGATGATGATGGCGGTGCGACCTTTCAGTAACTTGTCCATGGCGCGTTCGAGTTTTTGCTCGGTGGCGGGATCGAGGCGGGACGATGCTTCATCCAGAATGACAAGCCCTGGATTCTTCAGGAAGACTCGCGCGAACGCCAGTAACTGCGCTTCACCCGCGGACAGTGACCTTGATCCTGTTTCGAGTTCGGAATCCAAGCCTTTGGGCAGGGATCGGAACCAGTCGCCGAGTTCGAGTCCTTCGAGGGTGGCGATGATCTTTTCATCGGGTATCGTGCGGTCGAAGAAGGTCAGGTTATCGCGGATGGATGCCTTGAACAACTGCACATCCTGTGTGACGATGGCGATGTTGCGGCGCAAGGAGTTGAGTTGTGCGTCACGGAGGTCTTTGTTGTTGATCTTGATGCTTCCCGTGTTGACATCGTACAAACGGAAGATCAGTCGTCCGATGGTGGTTTTTCCGCTTCCGGTGCGACCGAGGAGTCCGAGAACGGAACCAGGCTTGAGGTCGAAGGAGAGGCGGGAGAGGACGGAGGCTGACCCGTTGTAGGCGAACGTCACATCGTGGAATGTCAACGCGAGTGGATGTGAATCCAAATCCAAGCCTGCTTCGTTCTTTTGCTCGCGCTTGAATGATTTGAATTCCGTCAGGCGCTCCACACAGGCGCCGATGGTCTGAAAACTCTCGATCTCGTGAGTCATCACCCAGAAGGGTTCTTCGAGCAGGTTGAGATAGTGCACGAGCAGATAGACCGTGCCGATGGTGACGATGCCTGCGGTGAAGAGCCAGTATCCGCTCGTGACCGCAAGAAGCGTACCGATCGTGAGCGCGAGTCCCATCGAGTTTTCGATGATCCAGCGCTTGAAATGTGATTTGCGGTTGTGACCGAGGATGGTGCTCTGGTGGCGGAACAACTCGCGGATGGAGAAATCCACCGCGCCACTGGAGCGGATATCTTCGGTGCCTGAGAGTTGCTCTTCGATAAATCCGAAGTATTGCGCTTCGGCTTCACGGCGTGCTTTTTGGTGCGGGATGGCGATGTCTTTCACTTTGCCAAGGATGGTCAACACGAGAATGGAATAAACGGTAAAGCCAATTCCAACGCGCCAGTCTTCGAGGAACAAGGCGATGAGGATGCCGACGAGCAAAAGTCCGTTGGCGATGAGGTTGAGCGCGAACTGGGAGAAAAAGGTCGCGAGTTCGGTCACGTCACCGTCAATGCGCTCGATGAGTTCGCCGGGGGTGTGGTCGTTGTGAAAGCGCATGTCGAGATGGACGGCATGTTCCGCCAATTCGGCGCGCAGGTCGTTGGTGGCTGTCCATGCGACGTTTTCGCCAAGCCATGTCACGCCGATGTGGACACCCTGCTGAATCAACGCGATGGAGATGAAGCTGACGGCGGTCCACGTGAGGGTGGATAATGCTTCGCCTGCCAGTGCAGAGTCGATGAAGTTTCGCATGATCTGCGGGGCGATGATGCGGAGACCGATGCTTCCGAAGAGCATTACGGCGAGCAGGATGAACCGTCCGCGTTGAGAGCAGATGTGGTCAGCGAGCAGGTTCCAATAGGATTTGAATGAGATGTTCATATTTTTTACCACGAAGGGTCACAAAGGAGCACTAAGGTTTTGTGTTCCCTCTCCCTTCGGGAGAGGGTCAGGGTGAGGGACAATAAAAAAGCCACGATGCGAAGTGCACCGTGGCTGTGAGGACACAGGGTTTGACCGTTAACGGTCTACAGGCGCACTTCGAGCAGGGACAAATTTACGATTCTTCTTCGTTGTTTCATGCAAGATCATTTGAAGTGCGCTCCTTTCTGTAGATTTAATTACGGTTGCAGTGTACATGAGAGAGGGATTAATTGTCAAGGTTGTTGAATCAAAAAGGTGACAG
>JBFYRY010000039.1:0-30338 GCA_041302025.1 Chloroflexota bacterium
GGAACATGAGGGCGACCACGACTCGTACGAATACAAATCGGGCACCAACCGCCTGGGATTATGGTTGTTCCTGATCTCGGATTCGTTTGTCTTTGGCGGTCTGCTGGTGATGCGTATCAACCTGCTGGGACTCACGCATCCGAATTTGAACCAGTTCCTCGGTTTGGGAGTGACATCCGTGCTTCTCGTCTCATCCTTCTTCATGAACCGCGGCGAGACGATGATCAAAAACGGCGACCGTAAGGGATTCCTCACCAATACCCTGATCACCTTCATACTGGGCTTGGGCTTCCTGATCGGTGTGGTCTTCGTGGAATGGCGTCTTGCCGCTCACGAAGGACTCGTTGCCAGTTTTGGCGACCCGGCTAAAGGTCCGGTGGGAGCCGTGTTCTACATGATGACCGGTATGCACGCCTTCCACGTCCTGACGGGACTCATCTTCCTTGCCAGGCGGATTTAAATTCTGGTATAAGTGGATAATGGAAGCAATCATCGGGGCGGCCAACAGGTCGCCCCGATTTTGAGCGTAAACATCAAACCGCCAGCGCAACAAGGATGGATGGAAAATGGACAGAAAAACTCTCGGCGTGGGGGTGGGGATCTTCGTTGTGATCGGCTTTGCCGTGATGATCACATTCCTTTTTGGAAGACCGGACACATTCATCGGTACCACCTATGCGGAACCTTATCCGGTCGCATCCGACTTTGAGTTGATGCGGGCGAACGGTAAGGTATTCCGGCTTGCCGACCAGCGCGGCAAGGTAGTCCTGCTCTTTTTCGGATACACCTCCTGCCCGGATGTCTGCCCGACCACCATGGCGGAGATGAAACAAGCCATTGACCGGTTAAGCCCGGATAACGCCGAACATGTGCAGGTTGTCTTTGTCAGTGTGGATCCCAAACGGGACACTCCCGAAAAGATACAGGAATATGCGGATCATTTCAATCCCTTATTCATAGGCTTGAGCGGCTCGCAGGATGAACTGTCGAAAATTTGGAATGACTACGGAATATACCGCCTGGAAGTCCCCGGCGAATCAGCCTTGGGGTACACCGTCGATCACACCGCCCGCGTCACCGTGATCGATCAGGATGGCAGGATGCGTGTTTCCTTTGGTTTTCAAACGCCGGTCGAGGATATCGTGCACGACCTGCAACTCATTCTCAAGAGGGATTAATGTTTTTCTCAAATGTGACTCGTAAGATCTTGTTATCGCTCCTCATCGGACTGCTGGCTGGAGTGGTGGTCAGCGAGATCCCCTTTATTTTCATGCGGGAGACCGCCCGCGAACCGAAGTCTGTTGTCATCACCATCCCGCCCGGTACGGCGGAGCGTGTGGCGCAGGGCGAACAGCCGCCCAGCATTCCCGACAATATGATCTTTGTTGTCGGCGACCTGCTTGTCGTCAACAACAACGATTTCGTTGACCATAAACTAGGTCCGTTGTGGATCCCTGCGAACTCGTCCGCTCACCTGTTCCTCAGCCAGAAGGAGAATCTTGCGTACGAATGCAGTTTCCAGCCTGGCAACTACTTCGGCCTGGATGTGCGCGAACCTCTCACGATGGGCACGCGCCTCTATGGCATTTTATATGCGGGCATCCCGCTGGGCATCCTGATCGCCCTGTACAGTTTTGCGTTCCCGTCGGGGAAAAAAGAAAATGCTTCTGCTTAAAATGTTCACCCGCAAATGGATCCTTGCCACGTTGTTCGTGCTCGCGGGCACGGCTCTCTGCATCCGTCTCGGCATCTGGCAGTTGGACCGGCTCGACCAGCGCCGCGCCTTCAATGCACATTACACATCCACGCGAGCCATGCCTGTATTGGACTTGAACGCTGACCAGCCGGATAACCTGACTGATATGGAGTGGCGCTCTGTGCAGGTGACCGGGGAATATGACTTCGTGAATCAGGTCGCCCTGCGGAATCAATATTACCGCGACCAATACGGATACCACCTCCTGACCCCGCTTCGTTTCTCAGGGACAGTTGTTCTAGTTGACCGGGGCTGGATTCCTGCTGATGGCAATTCCACGCCCCTCGATTGGCGCAAGTACGACGAACCCGGCACGGTGACGGTCACAGGGCAGATAAGGCTTGGGCAGACGAAACCAGCCTTCGGCGGAGTCGCAGATGCGCTGCCCGAAAACGGAGCCCGGCTTGAGGTCTGGAACAACTTCGATATAATGCGCATCGCCGACCAGACGCCGTATCCCATCCTGCCGGTCTTCGTTCAACCGGATGCGGATGAGAACGATGCGGAGCCGCCCATCCCGTACCAGCCCGTGATCGAGTTGACGGAGGGAACACACTTTGGGTATGCCCTGCAATGGTTCACGTTTGCCACGATCCTGTTCGTGGGGTATCCGTTCTTTTTGCGAAAACAGGAAGCACAGCCGAAATGAAGTACTCCTTGAAGTCATCGTTTGCAAGATGGGTGCTGGCGCTGTTCTTTGCCGTGCTGGCATTGACCATTCTCGGGCGCGTTGTGGCGGTCACCGGTGCATTCGCGTTTTGCACTGGTTTTCCTTTCTGCATGCCCACACATCCATTGGGGTGGTTGAAACAGGCGCACATCCTGACGGTGGGACTGGGATCCATTCTGATGTTGGTTGTATTCCGCAAGGCGTGGCGCGAACAGCGTGAACAACGAATCTTGCTTCCTCTCACAACGATCCTCGGCGTGATGTTCTTCGGGCAGGCGTTGGTCGGCGCGGTACAGGTGACACAGTCGTATCCGATCCACCTTGTTTACCTGCATCGGATCACCACGGTCACATTATGGATCTCGCTGGTTTTACTGGTCTATGCTTCGGGTGCGCTGGCGGTTGACCAGCCGGATGCGCCGAAACTAAATTCACGCCAGCGGGCGAAGGATTTCTTTGCGCTATCCAAGCCGTTGATCGTGGGGCTTCTGCTCATCACCACCTACGGCGGACTGGTCATTGGCATGAAGGCGTGGCCCCCCTTTTCGCTCACCGTCTGGACGCTCATCGGCGGCGCACTGGCGGCAGGCGGGTCGAGCGCCTTGAACCAGTACATCGACCGCGAACTGGATAAGAACATGCAACGCACGGCAAAACGTCCGCTGGCGGATGAACGCCTGACCGATGCGGAAGGTTTGTCGTTCGGCATTGCGCTGTCGCTGGTCAGTTACTATCTGCTGGCATGTTTCGTGAACGGACTTGCCGCCCTGCTCTCGCTGGCGGGAATTATTTACTATGTTGTTCTCTACAGCGTGTGGCTGAAAAAAGCAACCGTGCAAAATATTGTCATCGGCGGCGGGGCGGGGGCGATCCCTCCGATGGTCGGTTATGCCGCGGCGACCGGCACCCTCGACTGGACAGCGTGGATACTTTTTCTCATCATCTTCATGTGGACACCGCCGCACTTTTGGGCGCTGGCAATCGTCCGCATGAAGGATTATGAAAAGGCGGGTGTTCCCATGATGCCGGTGGTGCGCGGTGAAGTTGAGACTCGTAAACAGATCTTGATCTATACTGTCGAATTGGTCGCGGTGACGTTGTTGCTTCCGATCCTCAACCTTGCCGGAAATGTGTATCTGGTTGCATCTGTAGTATTGGGCGGCGCTTTACTCTACGCCGCCTGGGCGGTCTGGAAGCAGGGCGGGAACAAGGTCGCCTGGCGCATGTACAAATGGTCGAGTTCCTATCTGGTGTTTATTTTTATCGCGATCATGATCGACGCGGTCTTGCGGTGAAGTCCCAAAGGCTTTCGATAGGCATATGCAGCCAACCCCAGCATGATCAAATAGGGCATGTTGTATTGTAGAACGGGTGTTGAATTGCTGACGAGCAGGAGGAATGAAAGTGCGATGGATAAGACTGTCGCGCTTCTCCTTTTGATGACTCCGGCTTGTGCATTGGATCGGATCAAAAGATAAATTGGTATGAGGAGCAGTGTCAGATCCGGATAGTGGAGATGGGGTACTGAAAAAATTGCCAAAATGACGGTGAGTTCTATTTGACCTTCCTGCAGGTTATCCTTTCGTGACCAGAGAATGCACAAACTTACGATCGCGAGTCCGTAAAAAATCCAGCTGATCATCTGGATGATGTCTGCATCCATGGGCAGGGTTCGCATCAGCAAGCCCATTAAATTAACCATCGCTTCCTGGTGGATGCCATACCAATTCCCGCCGGCGGTAATGAGGATGATGTCTATAAACCCCCGGATTCCATTCATTCCCATGATCATGAAGCTGAACAACCCCAACAGCCCGGCGCTGAGGAGAAATCCCATAAACACCCTGCGATGCCGTAATAGCATGGGAATCGCCAACACGAGTGCGATGTGCGGCCGGACAGTCGTCAGGCCTAGACCAATTCCAGCCAATAAATCCCTTTTTGAGAGCAAACCGAAAACCCAGATGGAAGTGCCGAGGAATACCAGGGCATTATCCTGCCCGTTCATCAAGCTGAAAAAGAGGGGCAGGAAAAGAAACCCTCCTATGGCTGATAACAAGATCGATTTCAAGTCGATTCCGGATTGGTAAAGGATTCGACTGCATATAGCAATCCCACACCAGTATACAAGGATCATGATCAGATTCCACCTGTAAAACGAAAGAACATAATCCCCAGTCATTACTACTTTCAAAACCGGTATCAGGAATGGAATGTGGTTGAAAGGTAATACCTGACCTGGGGCAAGTTTGAATCCCACCTGCTCTTCTTCAATATCATGTTGCAGACTCAGGTCGTAAACATTCGCTGCCCCCCAGTTTCGGGCGATTCGCCCCGCACTATAGAAATGGATAAAATCTGCCCCCGTCCGTTCGGCGCGATTGTTAATCAGTCTTATCCATATACCTGTATAAGAAATTAGTAGGGAAAGAATCCCGGTGATTATGGCGATGCGACGGAGATTTAGTCTCCCCAGGTTCTGCATATCTCTATTATGACATGAAGCGGGTTGATTTACCCAGTGTTTTTTTTCATTCTAAGTATGAGAACATGTTACAATTTTCATCATCAAAAGTGGATGAAAATAATATGAAACCAATCCGTCGTAGTGAATGGGCCACTCTCATTTTTTGTTTGGCAATCTTCCTTGGCGCGTTCATGCGCTTCAACCCGACCCTGCTCGCCGGGTTCCCGGTCAACGATGGCGGCATGTTCGCGGTAATGGTGGAGGATCTCAAAACCAACGGTTATCTACTCCCTGCCTTCACGACCTATAACCACCTCAATATCCCGTTTGCGTATCCGCCGCTTGGCTTCTATCTCGGAAGACTGACATCCGATATTTTCGGCATCGGCGCGGTGGATGCCTTGCGCTGGGTACCGGCTTTTTTTGCATCGCTTTCCATTTTTGCGTTTTATCTCCTTGCCCTGCGGTTGTTGAAAAATCAATATTATGCGGCGGTCTCGACCCTGTTCTTTGCGATGATGCCGCGCGCGCTTTCCTGGTTTGTGATGGGCGGCGGACTCACGCGCAGTCCCGGCCAGTTCTTCATGCTGTTGGCGCTGGCGGTCATCATCCGCCTCTACGAAGAGAATCGCCGCGCCGATATTTTCTGGGCGGGCCTTTTCAGCGGGCTGGCGGTATTGAGTCACCCTGAAGCGGCGGTACACACCGCGGTCTCGGCGGTGTTCCTGTGGCTCATGCTTTCGCGCAAACGAGACACATTCATCAGTTCGGTCGGTGTGGGGATCGTCGTGCTGGTCGTTACTGCACCGTGGTGGGCGACGGTCATCCATTATCACGGCGTGACGCCGCTCCTGAACGCGTGGGCGACGGGACAAAAAGCGCTCTCCGTTTTTCATCTCGTTTTCTTTGCCTTCACGGAGGAACCGTACGCGACGGTCATTGCTGTCCTTGGATTGCTTGGGATAGCCCACCACCTCGTCCGCAGGGATTACCTGCTCCCGTTATGGATGGCGCTTCCGTTCTTCGTGGAGGGACGCAGTGCCCCGGGTCCCGCCGCGATCCCACTGGCGATGCTTGCCGCTGTCGGCTTGGTGAATGTCGTTTTAACGGCGATCCAGGCTCCGGCTGGGAAGGAGGCGAAGCAGTCCGATGAGATCCCCGCTGTTGAACGGAATGTCTTGATCTATCTCATCCTGTATCTTATTTTTTCCGCGTATCAATTCGGCTACCAGCTTTCCAATGCGAAGTTGTATCCACCCGACCGGGATGCGATGGAGTGGGTGCGCGACAACACTGCAAGTGATGCGCGTTTCCTGGTGCTGACCGGCACCAGTTCTGTTTCGTGCGACTCGGTGTTGGAGTGGTTCCCGGCGTTGACGGGCAGGCAGAGCATCTTCACCGTGCAGGGCAGGGAATGGACCGAGGGACCGAATTTCAACAACTACATCCTGTCCACGTACCCGGCGCAGAAATGTTTATCGTCAGACGACGCATCGTGTTTGGATACTGCCGTCGGTCGTGATCTGTACGATTACATGTATCTTTCCAAAACCCTGCGTGTGAATAACTGTCTGCCGCTCGATCAGCCCATGACCTTCCCATATTTTGTGGAGAGCCTGCGCCTGGATGACAGCCTGGATGTGGTGTACGAAACGGACGGCGCGATCGTTTGGATGAGGAAGTGATCCCGCTCCGATTATTGCCGGGCGAGGATGATGGCGGTGTCGTCCTGATATTGGATTGTCCATCCATCGGATTCTGTGAGGGCGTTTACAAGCGGGGCATTTTTTCGCACGATCACCCATGTGATATTGTACTTTGCGAGAATACCCTCCCAGCCGGGAGCGAGGGCAATGACTCGCTCATATTCCTTTGTCAACTCTTCACCATAGATATGAGTATGACCGTCCATGAAGATCTGCTGATCGGGGTATAGCCTCAAGAGCAAATATCCGCCCCAGTCGAATTCGTTGAACATGCGTCCCTGTTGCGGATTGCGCTCGAGCCAGTTCACCGCGGTGGCAGGAAAAAAGCGACCGTCGAAGGTGTTGCCGCGATTTTCGATGTCAATGGTTCTGCCTGAGATAAGCAGAATGCCTGTGACGAGAATAACAACAACGACCCAGATCGATCCATTGGAAACCGAGTTTATCTTTGCGATGTTTTCTTCGACACGCAGGAGGCGGCTTTGGGGATATTCCTGCCGTATCCATCCGGAAATCATCTTTGCGGCGATGGGTACCGCCACGATGGCAAAGAGCGGGATCATCCGGCTGGTGTACAGGGATAACCCTGTAAATGCCGCAATAAGCAGGGTGTGCGTCCAGGTCGCTTTGAAACCTGTGCGGGCAAAACCAACGATGACCAGCAGAAGCATCAGGATATAGGTCCATGTTTCGGGCAGATGGAAGTTGGCGGACTGATATTCGGGGATCTTCGATGTGATGTACGAGTTGCTTCCCAGCGATACAATCGCCTCCCAGATATGGATTCCCGAAGGAGAAAAGCAGGTTGCGAGCACGGATAATCCGCCGCCGAGCAGGAGCGCCTTCGCTTTGACGGTGGAAAACCATGCCCTGGATGGATGGTCGAGAAAATCCCCGGCGAGATGGATCCCACCGATGAAAATGCCCATCACGAACATGCCGTGCAGGTTGACCCATAACAGCATCAAAAGCGGAAACAGCCATTGGACATGATATTTTTTGTCATCCGCGCGTTCGAGCAGATAAATCCAGACGGCTGTCAGAAAATAGGTGAAAATGTGCGGGCGCGGCAACACGTGGATCTGGGCGGCTCCCATTGCCAGCGCCGTGAAGAACAGCGATGCAAACAGGCTGTTCGATCCTGCCATCGAATCGCGGAAGACGATGAGCCATGTCAGCATGATGATCAGCGCGGTGAGCAGGACCACGCCGTTCAAGCCGAGCCAGTTGTAGATGGATGCAAACATGACCTGTGACAGCCACTCGTGCGGGATGCTGGGAAACCCCACCGTGCGGAAGGAGTAGACGTCCGTGGTGGAAACATGCCCGGTTTGCAGGATCAAGCCTCCGTTCAGGATGTGACGCGGCAGGTCGCCGTCAAAGTTCAGGATTCTGGATCCGCTGGTGGTAACGCCCCAGAAGATCGCGGCAAGCAGGATATATTCGATACGCGGAAGGAAAAAGCGGATTAATTTCATGGGGACATTATATAATACCCACGGTCACGAATTGCGCTTTTCAAAGGTGGAAAAACGCAATTCGTGACTGCGCTCTGGGTATAATGGCATAAAATCCTGTTCGTGGTGGTGCAGTTCATGTCCAAGTTGCTCGAATACTGGAGGAAACTCCCGTCAGAATGGCGGTTTCCCATAACGGCATTCATCGTTGTTCGCGTCGCGCTCAGCCTGTGGTCGCTGGTGGTCTATTCGTTATTTCCCGTTTCCCTGCAAAACCTTGACCTGTTTGGCGACCCGGTATTGACCGTATTCGACCTAAAGACCAGCGAACGCCATGTCTACTCCCGGCAGGTGGATGGGACTGTGCTTTCCTTCCTTGCTCTTGATCCGAGCCGTGTGATTGACGACGAGACGGGCAGTGTCTGGTCCATTCAAAACGGACTGGCTCTCGAAGGACATTACAGCGGAAGATCGCTCGCGCCATCACCCCACACACTCGAAGAGATATTTCCGTATCTGGGAATGCCGCCTGCCAAAAATATTCTACTCTCGCTCTGGCAGAGGTTCGACGTGAACTGGTATCTCAAGATCGCCGCGCGCGGATATGACGGCTTCGACGGGAGCACGGTCTATTTCCCTGTGTATCCGCTGTTGATCCGCTCCCTGTCGTTTGTTTTGCCGCCCATGTTTGCCGCCACGCTGATCTCGAATCTTGCCCTGCTCGGTGTGCTGGTGTTGTTGTACCGGCTGGTCTCCAGTTTCACGGATGTTTCCATCGCCCGACGGGCGTTGATCTATTTCCTGCTCTTTCCGACTTCCTTCTTTCTAACCGCCGCCTATACTGAATCGTTGTTCTTGCTCTTTGTGCTGGGATCGATGTACGCCGCCTCGCGCCGACGATGGGGCTGGGCGCTGACCTGGGGGGCATTCGCCGCGCTGACGCGTTTACAAGGCGTTTTGCTGGTCATCCCATTGGCGTATATGCTCTGGCGGGACTCTGCCGGCATGTCTCTGAAAAAAGTGACACTTCGCGCCCTGCCTTTTGCGCTCATTCCGCTGGCGACACTCGGGTTCCTTGGCTTTTCAAGCCTGTCCCTGCTCAATACCTATCAAGGGACACTGCACGCAAGATTCGTATTCCCGTGGGAGAATGTTTGGGCAACGGTTTCCGTGCTGACGAACGGAAAGGGAAGCATCGTCGACGCTTTGAACCTGATCGTGACCCTCGGCTTGCTGGGGATGATGTTCCCGGTCTGGAAAAAACTTCCGTTGGAATACACGTTATTATCCCTGCTGATGTTGCTCGCGCCGATGCTCCGCATGACCACCACCCAGCCACTGGTCAGCATGACGCGCTACGCTTTGGCGGTCTTCCCGGTGTTTATCGTGCTAGCGATGTGGGGAAAGAATCCGTGGGTGAACCGGTTGGTCTTGTACTCTTCCGTGCTGTTACAACTTTATCTGAGCGCACAGTTCATTTTGTGGGGCTGGGTGGCGTAAACAAAAAAGAGCGACTCTGCTTCAAGCCGCTCTTTTTGATTCGGAATGGTTTTACTCGCCCAGATAATCGCGCAACTTGCGCCGAATGGACGGGTGACGCAGGCGGCTTAATGCCTGTGCCTCGATCTGGCGGACGCGTTCACGGGTGACACCCATTTTGCGACCGACTTCTTCGAGTGTATAAGCCTGCCCATCGAGCAGACCGTAGCGCAACTGCAAAATGCGCACTTCGCGCGGCGGTAACCCATTCAGTACTTCGCCGAGATGTTCCTTGAGCAGGTTATAGGTCGCTGTTTCATCGGGCGGGGGAGCATCATCGTCTTCGATGAAATCGCCGAGCACGGAATCTTCCTCATCGTCGGTGGGGGTCTCCAGCGAAAGCGGACGCCGCGCCACCTGGATCATGTTCTCCACTTTCTTGGGAGGCACATCCAGGGCTTCGGCGAGTTCTTCCACGCTGGGTTCGCGCCCGAGACGTTGTGTCAACTGGTGCTGTACGCGCAGGAGTTTGTTGATCTGGTCGCCCATGTGCACCGGCACACGGATGGTGCGTCCCTGGTCGGCGATGGCGCGGGTGACCGCCTGGCGGATCCACCAGGTGGCGTAGGTGGAGAATTTGTGTCCACGGCGGTAATCGAATTTCTTGGTCGCGCGGATGAGACCGATATTGCCTTCCTGAATGAGATCAAGGAAAGGAACACCGCGTCCCATGTATTTCTTTGCGACAGAAATCACCAGGCGGGAGTTGGCTGTGATCAGATGTTCGCGTGCCGCCCAGCCATCTTCGATGAGTTTGCGTAATTCCATGCGGCGGCGCGGACTGGCATTGCCTTTCGCAAGTTCCTCGCGCGACATGCGTCCGCGCTCGATGCGTTGTGCAAGTTCCACTTCCTCAGTGGCGGTCAACAGCGGAACGCGGCTGACTTCTTTGAGGTATAGACCAATGGTGTCGTCGGTATCGATATTTGCCAGATAGTCATCAAGGGAAAGATCGACTTCCGGCTCTGTTTCGGTGGCTTCCACGGCAACCAGTTCATCCTCGGTCGGTTCGGCGGTGGTGGCATCCTCAACGAACGGAATACCTGCGCTCAAAAGAGCCGAAAAGGCTTCTTCGAGTTGCTCCACATCCTGTTCGGCTTCAGGGAAGAAGTGCAGGATATCATCGAGCGTGACATAGGATTTTTGCCGCCCCAGTTCGATCAACCGGGCTATGGCAGGGAATTCTTCCTCGTCATCGATCAGAATTTTGTCAACATCCATTCGTTTACAGGTCCATTTTCTTTTTTAATCAGAATACTCTGTTTTGATACAAATTTCAATACTTTTCCGTTGCTGTTTTAAGACGCACGGGAATCGAAAATGTTACGGCTTGGGCGTGGCGGTTTCAACGGAAACAGGCTCCGGCGTAGATGGAAGCGGTGTTGGCGTCTCCAGATAGGGCGGGTTGGTCAGCATGCTCAACAAGGCATCCAGCGAATCCCTGCCGACGATGAAGATCTCGCCTGCCTCGTTGCGGACATAGTATCCGCCTTCTGATGGAGTAATAACACCGATTTCGGCTTTTCGTTCCACAGCGCTGGTGAACTTAATTGTCAATACATATTCAGGGGACGCCAGTCCAACGATCTCAAGGTCGATATTTGGAATCCGATCCTGAACAAGCATGGTGGTGACCTGACTTGCCGCCGCTTCAGCCAACCCTTGGTCTGCGGAGGCTTCGAACGGCAGGATCAACGCCCAGGCATTTTCGGCGTTACGCGCCACCTCGACGACCTCTCCGGTCTTCGACTCGATACGGATGCTGGTGGGCACGCCGTCTTTCGCGTCAAACAGGAAGGAGATTTCACTGGTCGATTCGGGCGTGATCAGAACGTCAAAGGTTTCAGTCTGTTTGCGGTTATTAAGAAAGTAATATGCTCCTGCCGCCACGAGAAAGAGCAGGAGTATGATGGTCGTTGAACGGCGCATGTTTTATCCTTGTTTGCGGCGAGCCAGCCAGGTTAATACGCCCGCCAAAATGACCAGCCCCGGCAGGATCAGCGCCGTGCCAAGAATGATCACAAGCAGTTGCCACGGGCTGGGAGGCACGAATGTGCGGGTTGTAGATTCGTACTGGGTGATACTAATGGCGTCTTCCTGGAACGCCGCCCAATCCAGCGCGTTGAGGAAAATGTTGCCGTTGCCGTATGTGTCAAAGCCGGTGTCGTCGGCAAAATACGAATTGCCGAAAACAACCACGCGACCCTTGGTCTGGGAATTCTCGCCCGATGCCGCCATGACCAGCGGTCCCGGCAGATCTTCAGGATCCATGGAAATCTGGCTTCCCTCGGCGGTGATGAAGTTCTTCTCACCCCAGGAGTTGGTTGAAGTGAACAGTAATTCGGTGGTTGTGATGTTTTCCAAGCCCATATCGAGGGTGATACTACGCGCCTGAGGCATGATGACGATATAGTTCTGGGTTAGATTCTGGGTGATCGGATGCTGGCTATAGGAAGCCGACACCGCGTACAACGGTTGCTGACTGCCCAGGTCGATGATGATGTCGTTGTTGAGGGAGATGCCCCAGTCCTTCATAAGGTAATCTGCCAGAGGGTCGGCGGCATCACCAAAATCAGTGACGATGGTCGGGTTTTCCATCACGATCAGGGAACCGCCTGCGTCTACATAACTCTTGAGGAGGTTCACTTCCTGTTCAGAGACAGGTTTCATCGGTCCGGGGATCACAATGGTCAGGGCATCTTCGGGGATCTTGTTATCGACAACCAGGTTGAGGCTTTTGACGGTGTAATTCTTATCTTCCAGCGTCTTCTTTGCAGTCGCCATGCTGACCTGGCTCGACTCGAGAGAGGCTTCTCCGTGGCCGGTGATGAAGTAGATGACGCGCGGTTCAGGATTGATGAGACGATAAATGGCTTTCGTGATCTCCGTCTCGGACGCATAACCGGCGATTTCCTTGCGGCCACCCATGGTCAGCAGGATCTTGCCGTCGCCGGTGATGCCTGCCTCTTTGGCGGCTACCGGGTCGAGGTCGGGGTTGACGAACGTATACTCGAACTTGCCGTCACTCCCGGCTTTGAATTTGGCGAGCAGTTCATCCGCGCTTTGATTGGAGATGTTGGCGGAATAGAAAGCGGTTGCTGTGACGGGTTCCGTCAATTGTTCGAGCGCCTGCAGGGATTCGGGCGCCAGTGTATTTTGCTTGTCGGCTGTGGCATCCAGGGGTTCGATCGGATTTTGGTAGATAAGCACATTGACCACGAGCAGAATTCCCAGAAATGCCAGCGTTGTAATGAAGGCGTTGCTTCCATAGCGCGCCTGCCTGCCGGTAAATGCACGCCGGACCTTGTCAGGTTCGAGCAGAAGATACACGGCAAGGGCGAGGACGACCACGCCGCCGCTAATGATCAACCCTTTATTGAGGGTTTCGGTTGTGGCGCCGCTGAACAAATTCACATTTAAAAGTCCCTTGGTTAGCAGGAAGAATCCCCCCACTACACAGGCAAGGATCGCCACCAACAGGGCGATGAAAGTAAACCGGTGCCAGGATGGTTGTTGCTTTTTTGCCATTATCGCCACCTTCTCATTTCAACCGCTGTGGTGCCGAGGAACAAGCCCAAAGCGATGAGGGTGAGAAAATATGAAATATCAGAAATGCCGATCTTGCCGCCAATGAGCGTATTGACATGATCGTTCATAAGCAGGAATCGGAAGAAGTCGCCTGCGGATGATTGGATCAATTGGGCGGGAATTCCTACCAGCCACCAGAGGAACAATCCCGCTCCAAAGGTTCCCATCAATGCGGCGATTTGGTTGCTGAACAATGCTGAGATGCCCACGCCCAGGCTCAAAAGGGATGCGGCAACGAGGCTCAAGCCAAGATAGGTGGAGCCGACCACACCCCAGTCGATGCCAGGATCGGTCAAATTGTTCAGGATGATCGGGTAGATCAGTGTGGCTAGGATTAGGGTCAACATGAAGAGGAAACTGCCCAGCCATTTGCCCATGACGAGTTCAAAGTCCCGTATTGGGGCGGTGAGCATAAGTTCGATGGTCCCCATGCGGTTCTCGTCTGCGATCAAACGCATGGTCAGCATGGGGATTGCAAATACCATAAGGAACGCGAACAAACCTGCGATGTCGCTGATGCCTGGTGTCTGTCCATAGAGTTGGAAGGAGTTTTGCGTGAAATAGATGATGATGAACGCAAAATAGGCTCCCAGGATCCCGAGGATCACAAACGCCACAATGTAGGCGATCGGAGTGATGAAATAGTGGTCGTACTCTCGTTTAGCAATGGTCCAAATGTTACGCATACGTACCTCAGGACTTCTTCTTGTTGGTGTTACTGTCGCTTGTGAGTTCGAGGAAGATCTCTTCGAGACTCATGCCGATGGGGCGCATTTCGATCAGTTCGTATCCTGCCTGCACCACGGCTTTCGCCACCTGCGGACGGATATCCTGCCCGGAGGAAAACTCGAACTCGATGGTCTCATCCGGTTTGGATTCGAGACTGCGAACGCCCTTGACCTTCTTGACCGTTTCGTCGAGTCCGTCGGCATCGCCGCGCACACGCAGGATGACACGCTGGGAACCGACCAGACGCGACTGGAGATTTTCAGGGGTGTCTTCCGCAACGATCTTGCCCTTGTTGATGATCAGCACCCGGTCGCACATGTTCTGCGCTTCCGAGAGGATGTGTGTGGAAAGGAGCACGGTGCGGTCCCTTCCGATCTCTTTGATGACGTTGCGCATTTCGACCACTTGAGCCGGGTCCAGACCGATGGTTGGCTCATCGAGGATGAGCACTTCGGGGCGGTGAATCAGTGCCTGGGCGAGTCCGATACGCTGGCGCATGCCTTTGGAGAAATTGCCGATGTAACCGTTGGCGCGATCCATAAGGTTGACCTGTTCAAGCGTCTCATACGCGCGGTCTTCTGATTTAGGGATGCCGCGCAGGTCTGCCATGAATTTGAGGTATTCGAGCGCGGTCATATCGGTGTAGAGCGGAACGGTTTCTGGCAGATAGCCAACGCGGCGTCGAACTTCAAGCGACTCTTCGACGATGTCGTAGCCAGCCACGGCGGCAGAGCCTTCGGTGGGGGGCATGTAGCCTGTGAGGATTCGCATGGTGGTTGTCTTGCCTGCGCCGTTCGGACCAAGAAAGCCGACAATCTCTCCCTGTTTTGCGTCGAAACTGATGCTGTGGAGGGCGCGGCGCGCGCCATAATCCTTTGTGAGTCCTTCGACCTGGATCATTGATGCTCCTTTAAATAAGGTGATGACTAACCAAACAAAAGGCACGCCTGCCGGTGGGCAGACCGTGCCGATTGGTGTGTACCGAGATTACTATACAGAAATTCAAAATCAAAGTCAAGCGGCTTGTGAATTTCTAATCAAACGCTCATTTTCGATGCGGTTTAACCGCGAAGGTATTTACTTGAACACAAAGAAACGAACTTCGTGCCTTTGCAGTGATGGTTCCAGTTTTTACCTCAAAAAGAAATACCGTATCCCGACCGCGCCAGCCGCGCACAGCATGAGGATGAACAACCCGGCGAGCGCGATCACCCATCCGCTGGTGGATTCGGGTTCGATAACGGAACCAGATACCGGCTGAGTCCGACGCGGGGTTTCCGTCCCGGGTGCAGATACGATATTCGTCCCCTGAATTGGCATATTTACCGCGCCATCCATAAAATCAGGCACGCTGTTCTGGTTCGCATCCAGTCTGCCCAGCGCCTGGCTGAGCCGGGCGCGGACTTCGGGCGGCAGTTCATCCATGCTGTTGTATTCCCTGCCATCGGCAATGATCTTTGTGGTGCTGACCACATCGCCCACCAACCCGTCGAAGGCGTCGGGCATGCCGTCCCTGTTTTTGTCTTCAAACAGGGCGCTCATGTTTTCGAGCATGTCGGGCGTGCCGTTGCGATCTTTATCCAGATTGCCCATTGCCGCTTCATATTTCCGGCGGACATCAGGCGGCATCTCGTCCAAACTTTTGTAGACCTTTCCATCAATGACAATGTGTCTCTGGTTCATGGTTACCTCCGGCGAATGATTAAGTCTAATACCGCCAAATCATGAATGCAAGTCCATTTTCCTATTGGCTGATTTTTTGTTTGCAAGTACACTTCGGGCATTGGAGGAATCATGACCGAACTTTTATATCAAACCGATGGTTACTTGCAGGAGTTTGAAGCGCGTGTGCTTTCCATTCTGCCGGAAGTGCGCGCTGTTATTCTGGATCAGACGGCTTTTTATCCCGGCGGCGGAGGACAACCGTGCGACCTCGGATCGTTGACCATTGATGAACTGGTCTATCCGGTGGATAAGGTCAAGAAGCAGGGAGAGGACGTTCTGCATTTCCTTGGCGGGACCATGCCGTTGCCGTCCGTCGGCTCCGCTTCTCGCGGGACTTTGGATTGGTCCCGGCGCTATAGGCTGATGCGTACCCATACCGCGCTCCACGTGCTATGCGGGACGGTCTTCCGCGATTACGGGGCGCTGGTCACCGGCGGCGACATGGAACCGCTCAAAGGACGCATGGATTTTGAGTTCGAGACGATGCGCGGCGAGTTGGTGCGCGAGATCGAGACCGCCGTGAACAGGGAAATCGCCGCGGCGCGTGAGATCCGCGTGAAGATTCTGCCGCGCGATGAGGCGTTCCAGATCCCGGACTTGATCCGTACCAAGATCAATCTCCTGCCTGAAGGCATCCTGCAGGTGCGGACGGTGGAGATCGTGGGCCTGGATCTGCAGGCGGATGGTGGGACGCACGTCCGCAACACAAACGAAGTGGGTACGATCCGTGTGGCGGATTACAAGAGCAAGGGCGCCATCAATAAGCGTATCTATATTGAGGTAGAATAAGCCAACTTTACCAAAGGAGAATCTCATGAAAATCAATCGGTACTTTGCTGTTGCTCTTGCCATACTCGCACTGCTGTTTTCGTCGTTGGCGTGCGAGTTTGCCGCATCCACTGCCAGCATTGCGAACGCCCACATGGCGGTGGATGAGGCAGATTCGGCGTTGACCACATCCTACGCCCCCGATGCCCCATCCTTCTACTGCTACTTCGACTTGAAGAATGCGCCGGATGATACGGTCGTCAAAGGGACGTGGACGCTGGTGTCAGCCGAAGGGTTTGATCCCAATCAGGAGATCGATTCTGCCGAAATCACCGGCGGTTCCGATACTTACTATTTTTCCCTCGGCGGCGGAACGGATGCCTGGCCCGTGGGGCAGTACAAGATCGACCTGTACTTGAACGATACATTGGCACAGACCATCAATTTTGAAGTGAAGTAGTTTTTGCAACGAAGAATCCGCCTTGGAAAATCTCCAGGGCGGATTCTTTATTAGAGGGTGGGTGGGATGTTATCCCGCACTACGCTGTTTTTCGTCTCACATCCAGCACCGCGATCTTGGTGGCATGGTTGAATGGTGATGAATCGGTAATTGGGTTGGTTGTGGTGTCCCCGATGAAATCTGCCGGTACGGGAATCAACTCACGGATGTCGAGATAGCCATCCTTGCAGAGCGATTCCAGCGTTTCCATATATTCCCGCCCGCTGACATACAGCGCGTTGTTGATGGCGATCAGAATCCCGCCGTGGTTGATCAGCGGACGGACCTTGTTGATGTGCCTTGTGCTGTCGTTTTCCAGGTCCACTTTGCCTTTGGATGTGGTGGAAAAGAAAGGCGGATCGATAATGACGCAATCGAAGAGTTGCTTTGTACTTTTGAGTTTTGCAACAGTGGGGAAGAAGTCCTGCGCGATGAAGTCTGTTTTATGGATGGGGAAACCGTTGAGAGAATACGAGTCCTTGGCGAGATTCAGGAATTGACGATTGCGATCTGTTTGCACGACCCGGCTGGCGCCGCTTGCCGTCGCCGCCACTCCCAGACTGCCGGTGTAGGCAAAGGTGTTGAGCACGGACTTACCGCGGACGTTTTCCATGATCCATCTTCTCAGGTTTCGTGTGTCGAGATAAAAACTCGCGTCGCGGTTCATCGTCAAGTCCACGGCGTACCACACGCCATGCTCTTTGATCCTGGTATCGGGTTTCTCGCCGAAGAGGAGATGTCCGCGTTTGTCATCTTGAGTTTTGCTGTTGCGGATTTTTATAACTCCAGCGCGCGGCCAAGTCAGTACGCCCCGCAAATATGTGACCACTTCCTGCATAAGATCTTGATTTTGAGTTGGATCATCTGCATAGTTGTGGATGACAAGTGTGCGTCCGTACACATCCAATGCCAGATCGGGATAGCCTTCCGTGAATCCGTTGAAGAGACGGAAGGCAGATTGATGTTCCGCATCGAAAAGTGACTGACGCGTTTTGATGGCTTTTTCCAGTAAGGGAATGATAATGTCAGTCATTTCAATATTATTTTCTTGATCCGTTCAGCTTCGTTTAAATGCAAAATGTTGTGCCGTGTGGCTGGCATGAGAAGCAGACCTGCGATGGTGCGCGTGCTCCAGTAGTTGATGACTTCCATGGCTTCCGGGATGACCGCACCTGCTTCCATCACTTTTTGAATGCGGACGGGGTCAACCTTTTTCTTAAAGTCTTCCGCCTTCAGTTTCTTTGCGATCTGCTGCGTCCGTTTGCCGACTGCAACGCGGTAGGCTCTGAGCGCCTTGATGTTCATCTTTGCGCTGAGACCTGCCACACTTGCATTAGTCATCTTGTTGGCGCTCGCCGACCATCTTTCGTATTTGACCGTCTGTGAGACCGTTCAAGATCTCGTCCTCGAATGACCAGAGTCCGCTTTTTGCCATTTTGGCGGAATGTACCATGGCATGTTGATTGAGGAAAAGTTCGATGGCATTGTCGCGGTCACCGGCGCGTAGGGCGCGGTTCAGTTTTTGGTGCCCCTCGTTCCAGCGCTTTCGATTGGGATCCATGGCGTCAGCCTGCCTTCTTTATGTTCTTCGGATTGAATACGGAGATTTGACCGAAACCCAGGATTGCCCGCACATCTTCATCCAACTCCACCCAATAAAAACTGCGATGCTCCGAATACGGGTCAATGCGGATGACGGTCCCCTCAAACCATTCGTTTTCGAGAAAGACTTGCACCCGGTCGCCGACCTGAATTTCGTCAGCCATTTACTTGCGGCTTCTCCCAAACAGGAACAATCCGATCCCAACGACCATTGTGATCGCGCCGTTGATCGCCCACTGCGGATCGCCCGTCATAAAACTGCCGGGCAGGATGTTGACTCCCTGTAATACCCAGACCGCGCCCGCCAAAATAAGCAATGCGCCGATCACCTTCAAAGCCGTTTTCATAATTGTCTCTCCTTTAGCCAGTTCTCTATCCTGTCTGCTATTGCTTTCCATCCGCTTTCCAGCATCATGTCGTGCGCCATGGGGAAGAACTCTGCCCTGGTGTTGTAGGCGCGCGCTGTGTCATTTACACCTTTGGTTGAAATGACCGTGTCGTTCGTCGCGCCCAGCACCAGCATCGGTGACTTTATAAGTTTTGGTTGGACGAGGTTCAACATCAATTCATCCAGGTATGCCCGGAACGATTCCTCCTGCATCCGTTTGAAATACCCGGCGACCATTTCCTCAGGCATGTCGTCCCCAAACAAAAGCTCGCGCGTCAATGCGGGCGATGCGATCATGGGATACATGCTCCACGTGAACAGGCACTTAATAAGGATCAACGGATGTTTTCCAAATTTCACCAGTGTGGATGACAGAATCCCATAATAGGGCAGAGCCGCCAGCAAAACTCCTGCGGGTGCGTTATGAGTCTCAAGATACTTTTGCGTGATGAAACCGCCCATTGAATGACCGATAATCACCGGCGCGGTATGAAACTGGTTTGCCGCTTGCTCCACATCCGCGACATAATCGGCGATCGTGTGCCAGCCGATGCGCTCCCTGCCATCGCTTTGTCCATGTCCGCGCAAACTCAAGGCGGCGCAGTCGTATCCATGCTCCGCAAAATACGGGAGAAAATATTCCTGCCAGCACCAGGCTCCATGCCATTTCCCGTGGACGAATAAAAGCGGTGTCGGACGCGCGTTCCCTTTTGCAGATGCATGGATGATTTCCAGTTTCATTTTCTGCCTCGCTGTGTTGTGTTTGTGTATTATACCTGTCGGACGCTTCGCCGCATCATTCCCAGCCGCCGCCTGTTTCCGTTATGGAAAAGTGAATCTTCCCTCTGGCTTTTCCTCCATTCGCGTTATAATTAGAACACACGTTCCCCTTTTAATTATGTCATTCTGAGCGAAGCGAAGAATCTCTCTCCTTGGCTGGGAGACCCTTCGCTATCGCTCAGGGTGACATCGGAAGAATATGGAATTCAAACTTCAAGCACCCTTTCAGCCCATGGGCGACCAGCCCGAAGCCATCCGCGGACTTGTGGACGGCGTGAACAACGGCATGAAGCACCAGGTTCTGCTTGGTGCCACCGGCACCGGGAAGACGTTTACGATCGCGTCTGTGATCCAGCAGGTGCAGAAGCCCGCTCTCATCATGGCGCACAACAAGACGCTTGCCGCGCAGTTGTATGCCGAGTTCAAGGACTTCTTCCCGGAGAACGCGGTCTCGTATTTTGTCTCCTACTACGATTACTACCAGCCGGAAGCCTACGTACCCCGTCATGATCTCTACATTGAAAAAGAGACCCAGATCAACGAAGAGATCGAACGCTTGAGGCTTGCCGCCACGACCGCACTGATGTCGCGGCGGGATGTCATCATCGTCGCGTCGGTCTCGTGCATCTATGGCTTGGGCAATCCGGAGGAGTTCAATCGGGGTTCCGTCAACCTGAAGGTAGGGGAGTTGTACCGACGTAACGCCCTCCTCAGGCGCCTGATCGAATCGCAGTACCAACGTAACGACATGGAGCTGAAGCCGGGCGCTTTCCGCGTACGCGGCGATACGCTGGAGATCATCCCGGCGTACGAAGACAAGAAAGGGTATCGCATCACGTTTTTCGGCGATGAAGTGGAACGCATTACCCAGTTCGGTCCAGTGACCGGCGAGATATTCGATGAGCCGAAGGAAATTTCCATCTTCCCCGCCAAGCAATACCTGACCGACGCCGAGAAGACCAAGGAAGCACTCACCGACATCGAAGCCGAGTTGGAAGAACGCTTGAAAATGTACAAGGAAAGCGGCAAGTTCCTGGAGGCACAGCGCATCGAACAGCGCACCCGCTATGACCTGGAAATGTTGAAAGAGGTGGGCTACTGTTCCGGCATCGAAAACTACTCGCGTCACTTTGACCGCCGCGCTTCCGGCACGCATCCCTGGACGCTGATCGACTTCCTGCCAAGCGACTACCTGATGGTCATTGACGAGAGTCACATGACCGTCCCGCAAGTTAGGGGAATGTATAACGGCGACCGTGCGCGCAAGGAGACTCTTGTTGAATACGGCTTCCGCCTGCCGAGCGCGATGGACAACCGTCCATTGAAGTTCGATGAGTTCGAAGAGGTGATGGGAAGCACGATCTATACATCCGCCACGCCGGGTCTGTACGAGATGGGCAAAGCGGACCAGGTCGTTGAGCAGATCATCCGCCCAACGGGACTCGTTGATCCCGAGGTGGAAGTGCGACCCACTTTGGGACAGGTGGATAACCTGGTCGGAGAGATCAGGCAGAGGGTCGAAAGAGGCGAGCGCGTCCTTGTCACCACGCTGACGAAGAGAATGTCCGAAGATCTTGCTGAATATCTGAAGGAGTTGGGGATGAAGGTCCATTACCTGCACTCGGAGGTGGAGACGCTCGAGCGGGTGGGCATCCTGCGTGACCTGCGTTTGGGCGTGTTCGATGTGCTGGTGGGAATCAACCTTCTGCGCGAAGGCTTGGACCTGCCCGAAGTTTCGCTCGTCGGAATCCTGGACGCCGACAAGGAAGGCTTCCTGCGATCAGGTACTGCGCTCATTCAAACAATCGGTCGTGCGGCGCGCCATGTCAACGGGCGCGTGATCATGTACGCAGATAAGATGACCGACTCGATGAAGTTCGCGATCAAGGAAACGAACCGCCGTCGCGCCAAGCAGGTGAAATACAACACTGAAAATGGCATCATCCCGATCAGTATCCACAAGGCGATCCATGACCTGACCGAGGAGTTCTCGCAAAAAGCTGTCAGTGAAATGCGTGGGGAGTATAAAACCAAGTCAACTGGTGACCTGCCGCGCAACGAGTTGAAGCAGATCATCCACGAGATGGAAAAACAGATGAAGGAAGCCGCGAAGAATTTGGAATTCGAGAGAGCCGCGGCTCTGCGTGACGAGTTGTTTGATCTGAAGAGCCTGCTTGCGGAGGATGAAGGTTTGAAGCCGTGGGAACGGATCAAGTTGATGGCGGGGGAGGAGTAAAGCAACGGGCGGCTCTACGAGCCGCCCGTTTTCTATCTGCCTTTAATCTGCTGTATGCGCTGGAAGGTCTTGATCATCGCGTAGATAAACAGGAGCAAAATGAGGCTCAGGAATACCTTCCCGATCAAATAGACATTCCAGAAATCCCCATCCGAGATGATCCTTCGACTGGTGAGCATGATATACATGGGGAGGAGAATTGTCAGGAAGGTGAGAAGTCGCTGGTATTTCTGCGCCTTGGAAGCCTTATCTGTGTAGATTTCCGGGATGGCGGTCCCTTCCGCTCTCGTGCGGAAGTATTGCCAGCCTCCCATCTGGCCAAGATGTTCCCAACCTGCATCTTTGAACAATTGCAGATAGCTCTCGTAACCCTTTCGGTTGATGATGTAGTCCATGCGGTAGTAGTCATTCCGAGGTTCGCTCTCCATAAATTCGTAATAGCCGAACGGTCCTACCCATTGGAGGTGAAAGCCCTGCTTTGCCATTTCATGTAGCCAGTTTTCCTCTTTTTCATCCTGCCATGCCCAAAACCATTTGAATTTTGTCGTAGTAGTCATCACGCCCTCCCATGGGCAAATTTAAAAAGCACTTCCAGACAAATTCCTTTATCTCTTCTTGAGTTCCTGAATACGTTGGAAGATCTTAATCATCGCGACAACGTAGAGAAGCATTAGAAACGTGCCGATCATTTTCCCTGCGAAATAGAGACCCGCGAATTCGCTTGAGCTGTCCACGGGACGAGTGGTGATCGTGATGAAGAACGGCAGGAAAACGACCAGGATGGTGATGAGCCGCTGATACTTCTGTGCCTTGGAATCTTTATCGGTGTAGATCTCGGGGATGGCAGTTCCTTCTGCTTTCGTGCGGAAGTATTGCCAGCCTCCCATTTCGCCCAGATGCTCCCAGCCCGCATCCTTGAAGAGCTGCAGGTAATTCTGATAATCCTTGCGGTCAACGATGTAATCCATGCGGTAGTACTCGTTTCGAGGTTCGCCCATTTCGAATTTGTAATGAAGCGGCCCCGCCACCGACCGAAGGTGTAAGCCCTGCTGTGCCATTTCATGCAACCAGGCTTCCTCTTTTTCATCCTGCCATGCCCAAAACCATTTGAATTTCGATATTGTAGTCATCGCGCCCTCCCATGAGCGTGAATTATAAGGTTTGTTTTTTCTTCAGTTCGTTCATGCGCAACTGGATCATCACCGCGTTGAGTATCGCGAATACGATCCATCCTATGAACAGGATCACGAAGGTCACTACGAACCACTGGGGATGCCTGCCGGGGAACCGGTTGAACGCCGCGACGCCAATAATGTACATAGCGACAACGGCGGGCAGGGACGCAGTGTAGGTGGTGAAGAGCCGCTGATATTTCTGCCATTTCGATGCGGCATCGGTGAATATCTCGGAAGCCTGCCCGCTTTTCACTTCCTTGCACCAGTAGTGCCAGCCATTCCGTTCACCTAGATGTTCCCAGCCGGCATCCCGAATGAGCTGCTGATAATCCTCCAAAGGTTTTCCCTGGTTGTAGTCCATGCGGTAGGCGTAGTCCCGAGCAGGTCCCTGCTCGAACAGGAAACTGCCAAATAGGGCAAATCCCTTTAAATGCAATCCCTTTCGGGACATATCGCCCAGCCAGGACTCCTGTTTCTCATCCTGCCAGGCAAAGAACCACTTGCGTACTCGAATGAGCGGCTCGTTCATGGCTTCCTCTCTTTCTACAACTGTGGCAATATAGCCTGTCCGTTTTTGGACATGATCACCAATCGCCTGACCTGCTCTGCCAAAATCTGTTTCCCTTTGTTGGTGAGAGCATACGATTTACGCCGTTCCTCTTCCTTGACCATTATGATCAAGCCTTCCTTTTCCAGTTGCGAGAATGCCCCATACAAAGTGCCAGGCCCGATCTTGACCGTGCCCTGACTCATCTCATCCACTTTTTGCATGAGCGCGTATCCGTGGAGTGGTTCTGCAAGCGCCATCAAAATATAGGTGGTGGACTCTGTGAGGGGCAGGTATTTGGTGAATTGTGTGTCCATGTTTGATCTCTTGTGTCGTGTTTCGTTATATCGGTTGTCGCTATAATACCATCCGATATATCGGCTGTCAATATACTGGAGGATGGTTGTTTCAGAGTGAAACCAGTTCAATGGTGGGGGGACCTTCATCTCTCTTTTTCGGCTCATGCGTAGACTCTGTGCAATGAGGTGACCGTATCTTCGCGAGTAACTGTCACCTGCACTCACTTTACAGATGAGCCTATTTTTCTTTCCCCGATCTTGAAGTTATCTTTATGAAACCTTTACACAGCAGTTGTATTCTTTGGTTGTGTAAGTCAGGCGAAACCTGAAAATTCACTCAAAAGGAGTATATGAAATGAAAAAGACAATTTTGATCGTTGCGTTGGCTGTCCTGGCGCTTGGCGCGCTGGGAGTCGGTGCGGCGTTTGCGCAGGGACCTGTCCAGGGCGGGCACGGTATGATGGCACAGAATGGCGGAGGCGACCTCCACACCTACATGGTATCGGCTTTTGCACAGAAACTCGGCTTGAAGGTCGATGATATCAATGCCCGGCTCACCGCTGGCGAAACCATGTACGATATCGCCCTTTCCAAAGGCGTCAAGGCAGAAGATTTCCCCGCGCTGATGGTGGATATCCGTGCGAAGGCGCTGGATGCGGCTGTCAAGGATGGCGTCGTCACACGCGAGCAGGCAGACTGGATGAAGTCCCGCGGATTCGGTCAAGGCGGGATGTACGGCAACGGGACCGGTACCTGCCCGATGGGCGGCGCTTCATTCGGACCTCAAACCGGTCACGGTGGAATGGGCATGGGACGCGGCTTCGGCATGCAGAACCAGCAAATCAACCCGTAATCAGTCTTTCGAAACAAAAACGTGCGGAGGCTTATCGTCTCCGCACGTTTTTAATTTAACTGCACTACTTGACCCTGTTTTGCGAATTCGATAAAAGCGCTGTTTTGCTGGCAGGATCCATGAATATCTTGTTGAAGATGGTTTTGACCATGTATATGATCTGTTCCGGCTTTTTTAGATCTGACAGGTAAAAATCGCTCAAACGATATGTGTAATCCAATTCATCGTTCAAGTTATTGACGTCTGCCGGTGCGTGGCTGGGATGGTAATTGAGGATCAGCGTTTCCTGCGCGCACAGCCAGTTCAGTTTCTTTCTCACATCCTCCTGCCACGAATGGGGGACGGCTGAAAACCAGCGCGACCCGATCACGTGGAACCACGGCAGGGATTCCCTCTCCAGCGGGTCAAGTTCCAGCAATTCGGTGAAATTGTCGCTGAAATCGAAGGCGAAACCTACCTCCGCGAATTTGCGTTCATGCCGGGAAAAATCCGCCCGGTCATCTTCTGTGCCGTAGAACTTCATCCGAATGCGGTAGCTTTGTATCTGGTTCTGCGTGTCGACATTGTGCGGCTCGACCACGACCCGTTCGGGTTTGCCTCCCGCCTGTGGAAACGCCAGTTCCACCTCCTGCACATCCTGGAGGTAACCATCGGTGGGCATGCTGACAGTCACGCGCCCAAACAGAAAAGAAGGCGCGCCGGAATATTTCAACATGGGTAGGGTGTAGAAACTGTTTTTCTTGATCACAGCCCCATCATCGGTGAGTATCAATTGCTTTTCATAAAGCGTAAAGGCATCCTGCACTTCGCCCGGCGCGATCATCCAGAGTTTGCGGCAACCGCGTGCATCGTACTTTCCGCCGTTTTCGGGACCTGGGTCGTTCTGTCCGCCCGGGGTTTTGCCTTCCTCGAAATACTCGGCACCTTCGCCTCCCATGAGGTGGGAAAAAATGCCCTTTGGCTTGGGTGGACGCGGTTTTTTCTCCCCGAATTGGAGCAGTTCGGGTAAAAACAGGAGGCGTTTGAAAGCCGTTTCAAAAATCATGGGTTAACCTAGATGACAAGCATACAACCAAACCTGTCCTCCAGCAATAGAACATATGTTTAACCCTGCGACTTTTCCCCCCGCTCCCCGTATATTCCATCAAGAAAGGTGTAAAAATGACCACTACAAATTCCCGTTCTCTTCGACGTTCGCGCAGTAACCGCATCATCGCGGGCGTGTGCGGCGGGCTGGCTGAATTCTTCGGCATCAGCGCCTTCTGGTTCCGCCTGCTGTTCTTCATCTTCTTTGTCCCCGGCGGCGTTCCAGGCATCCTGATCTACCTGTTGGCGATGATCGTCATCCCGGCGGAGTAGACTGTGGTACGACAAGATTCATCTCGTCCCATTGTGCGAAATGAATTGCGCATTACTACGGCTGAAAAACCATCCTCCGAATCTCATCCTTCGAGAGAATCGCCTCCAGAACCGCGCCACCAATGGCGAGCGCCTTGTCAGAAACGAGTCGGCAGGCGCTCGCATCGTTTCTTGCATCTACATCGCCGATCTTCATCCCTTTGGTTACATGCAAGCCATCGTGGATGAGTCCGCGCAGCACCCCGCCAAACGGACTGACCACTTTCCACTTTCCACTGATCACTGCCAAAATCTGCCCCTCCTTTACAGACTCACCGATCTGTGTCTCAGACTCTAACACCCCATCCCCCGGCGCCCGCAGTACGCGGCGCGGATCGCCTTCAGGTTCGCCTGAATCGGGCTGGGCGGACCCGGTCCAGTAGACGCGCCCCAGGGTGTGACTGCGGCGGGTTTCGATCACAGCGTGGCAATTTTCACCGGCGCGGAACCCAGGTCCCAGTCCGATATGAAGCGGGACGGGAGTCGGGAGCGGGGGAGGGGTCTGCTTTGCGAGTCGCGCATCCACGATAACTGGAAAGTGGAAAGTAGTCAAAATGTCCGCATCCGGATCGATCAGCACCGGGACCTCGCCCGCATCTATCGAAGCCTGAAGCTGGTCCCATTGCACGAGCCGCGCCGTGACCTCTTCGACGGTGTGACTCCCCTCATAGACCGCCTCCGCAAACGAGACCGAGCGCCGCACCGCCAGCGGTTGCGCGAGTTCCGCGACAACCACGCGGATGCCCGCGCGATGCAGACGAAGCGCGACGCCCGTGGCAAGATCACCTCCGCCGCGTAACAGGACATGCGCGCCTCTATTTTTGGACATTCGATTGCCGGGTGACAGCCAGTTGTTCGGGTGATGACTGCGCCTCGAGTGCCTGCTCGCGCAACAGGTGGCTGAACGAATAGAGCAGGAGGTAGACGAAGAGGAAGAAGAATGTGTACAGCATTGTGAATGCGGCAAGCCTGCGGCTGGGATCGATGATCAAGCCAAGGATGTTCATCGCGGTCTCGGCGGGGTCTTGCAGAATATCCCACGAGTTGAGACGCACGAAACGACCGATGTATATGCCGAAACTGCTCAAGCCCGAGATGACAAAGACGAATGCCCAGCCTGTGAAGCGGCTGTACGTGCGCGTGATGATGTCCTGCATGAGGTAGAGGGAGATCACGCCGAGGAGCATCCCGGTCCACGAACACCAGACCACGATGATCACATCGTACCAGAGCGGCGCCTCACCTGCCTGTCTCGCCAGGTCCTGCAGGTCGGTGAGCATATAGGGCGCGTTGGGGAAGAAGATCAGCCAGATGAAGGCGATAAACGGGACGACGAGGTAGACCCAGATGCGCCGCCACGAAACGGCGTGGGCGATGTAGGCAAGGATGAACGGGATCCATGCGAGGAAGAGATTCCAGATCAGACCAATATGGCGTTCGGAATTGCTGTATGCCACACGCGCCGCGACCAGCCCGATGCACATGGCACAGGCTCCGTTGAGCAACACAAACACGGCAATGGTATGCCGGTTACGGATGAAGAAGTTACGAAGTTTGTTTAGCATTTTATTTCCAGGAAGGTGACAGTCACTTTCAAAGCGGGAACGACGCGGGCGCGAGGAATTGTTCCTGCGTCACGTTCGTTGCCGCGTTCAGGGTTTTGACCGTCGTCCAGTAGTTGTATTTGTACAACGGCAGAATATCTTGTTTGTTCATGGTTTCCTTTGCCTGTCATTCTGAGCCGCGGAGCGGCGAAGAATCTCCTCCTTGTGAGAGAGAGACCCTTCGGTCGCGGCGAACGCTCCCTCCCATCGTCCCGGCACTTGCACCGAGCGCAAGTACGGTGTGTCCTTCGGGAGGGTGACATGAATCGTGTTTACTTTATTTCGTTTTTCTGCCTCTCCAGTAACAGGTGTCCGAAAGTGTACAGCGTGATATACAGGAACAGGAAGAACGCGCCAAACAGGCTGATGAACCCGATCGAGCGCAGGCTGGGGTCTTGCACACTTTGGACCGTATATTGCGCCATGCCTGCTGGATTTCTGAAAATATCCCACGAATTCCAGCGCAGGAAACGACCGACATACACGCCCGCACTGCTCAACGCTGTGACCAGTGCGACGAATCCCCAGCCTGCCCAGCGCCCAAACTCGCGCCGCATGACCTCCTGCATTAGGAATAACGAGACCATGCCGAGCAGGACGCCCGTGAACGAGAACCAGATCAGCAGCATCACATCATACCAGACCGGCACATCGCGCCACGTCCCGGCTAGATGCTGGAAGTCCGTCAGGATGTAGGGCGCATTGGGGAAGAAGATCAGCCAAAGGAACGCGGCAACCGGCACGACGATGTAGACCTGTCCCCGGCTCAGTACTGCGGTGTAGGTGAAATACGAAATGAGGAAGGGAATCCATGCCAGGAACAAATTCCAGACCAGGAATCCGTAATTATACGACCCGCTGAACTCCGTGCGTACACGCCAGATCGCCACCGAAAAAATCGAGGCGCCCGCCAGCAGGACGAACATCGTCAGGCGGTATTTGTTGTGTGAAAAATACTCGAGCAGTCGTTTGAACATTATCTTTTCAGAAACTCCAGCAGGATTCTGTTGAACTCATCCGGTTTTTCGTAATGTGGGATGTGTCCGCTGTTTTCAATGGCATGGAACTCCACATTCGGTATCGCGGCGCGCAGGTCCGCGCTGTACTCGAACGGGACGGTCATGTCGTTCCGCCCCCAGACCGCCAGCACAGGTTTGTTCATCCCGCCGACGCTCCGATATGCTCCGATGAATGAACCAAGCATATTGTTCCGGATCGACGACAGGATGGCGCGTTTGAATCCCTTGTACTGCATCTGGACCTTGTATTTGTCGAGGAAAAATCCCACCAGTTCGGGATCGTAAAAATCCCTTGCCGCGCTCTTGATCATGCTGTCGCTTCCCCCCACCACGCCGAAAAGTGCCTCTGCGATCCCGGGCAGTTTCACCGCTCGAAGCGTGGGCGTCAGGGACACGGGTCTCACACCCGCCGGGTCGATCAACGTCAGGGACTTGACCCGCTCCGGGTGGCGCGCGGTAAACGTCGCAGTGATGGGTCCGCCCATCGAAAGCCCGACCAGGTTCACGGGGCGAGAGAAGCGGAGCGCATCCAGCAGGTCGGCGAGTTGCTTTGCGAAGAGGTCGATGTTATAGCGTGCACGCGGTCTGTCGGAAAATCCGCGTCCGAACAGGTCGTAGCGCAGAACGCAAAATCCCGAGCGGGTTAAAAATTCGAAGGTGGGGTCGAAGATGAAATATGGGACGGAAAACCCGTGGACGAAAACAACGACACGCGCATCGTTCGGATTCGATAATTCGTAATGCGTCACGCCGTCTGGTAATTGAATGAACGAACCGCCCGCAGACCGGCGGGTGTCATCGTTCAATCGTTTGGTCTCAAAAAGAGGGAAAGGCATGGTGATGTGGGGGCGGGCAATTCTGCCCGAAGGACACCCGCCCTTATGAAATTTTGCCCAATGCCTTCAACACGCGCTCCGGTGTGAACGGGAATTCGTCGATCCATACGCCGGTCGCATCGTGGATCGCCGCGGCGACGGCGGGAGCCACGGTGAGGAACGGTAATTCGCCCAAGCCGCGCGCGCCCCAGGGTCCGTTCGGGTCGGGGACTTCGACGATGACCGTTTCAACCTTTTCGGGAATATCCAAAACGGTCGGGATGAGATAGGTGCTGAGTTGGTCGGTGAGCACGTAGCCGTCTTTGGTCTTGTAGTCTTCGAGCACGGCATAGCCCTGTGCCTGCACCACCGCGCCTTCGACCTGTCCCTGCACGAGGGCGGGGTTGATCGGCTGACCAACATCATCGGCGGAGACGACGCGCACCACGCGCACGTGACCGGTCTCGGTATCCACTTCCACTTCGGCGGCTTGCGCCACAAAGGCGTAGGCGAAGTTCGGCGTGGAGTGACCGGTCTCTTTATCGAATTGATTGGTGCGCGGCGCGAGATATTTGAACTCGCCAATGGCGGGACGTTCCTCCGCTTCCCATTTTTTCAGCGCCACATCCGCCGCGCCTCGGATGGCATTGCCCGCCATGAAGGTCATGCGCGAAGCAGAAACGGAACCGGAACTGCCCATCGTTGCCGAATCGGATGT
>JBFYRY010000255.1:0-5825 GCA_041302025.1 Chloroflexota bacterium
CAAAGCTCGCACCGCTTGGATGAGCGGTAACTGGCACAAACTCGTCTCCGCCCGCTCTCTTTTACCTCTCGCCGCCTGACATCCTTTGCGTGCACACCAATATTGACTTATGTATTATTAAGGCTACAATGTACGAAAATTTGATTTGGGAGAGTGGATTTATGTACAATCAATCGAATCAACACAAGATGATGGATGATCCCGATCGACCGCCTCCACAGGGGGCTTTTCCGGTGTGGAGCAAGGTGTTCACAAAGCCCAGTCAACAGACCTTTTTAGAGATTACCGATCATCCTGATGCCACCGCAAGAAACGCTTACATCTGGGTTTTTGCGGCAGGTACTTTTTCAGGATTGATCGGCAGTTTGACGCAACTTTTTGTGGGTGTCTCTACCCTTCGGCAACTGGTTCCGGGATTTGAATTGGGCGGCAGTTCTCCGGGTATCCTTGGGGTGACGGGGTTGATCAGCGCCCTGTGCACCGCCCCATTGACCGGCGTTTTTTCTGTGATCGGTTTTGCGGTCAGCGTGGCGTTGATCCATTGGGTTGCCCGCTTTCTGGGCGGGCAGGGCGGCTTCGATAAGATCGCCTATGCTTTTGGGGCGATCACGGCACCAGTCACTTTTCTCTCGGCTTTTCTTGCACCCGTTAATGCCATCCCCTATGCTTCGTTTTGCATCCTGCCTGTGTTGCTCCTGCTAAGCCTGTATGTGGTGTATTTGCAGGTGACGGCAATCAAAGCTGTGCATGGTTTTGGCTGGCTGGAGGCTTCCATCGCTGAATTTCTCCCTGTGATCCTGCTTGTTTTCCTGTGTGCGTTTGCAGTGCTGGGGATCACGCAGGCGCTGGGTTCGTCCATCAACGATATCTTCCAGCAATTGGGACCGGCTCTTTGATGTGTTAGGAGACCTAAAAAGACAACCTCCCGTTGAAGGGAGGTTGTTGTTATTGTGTCGGTGTCCTGTCGGGACCTATTAAGATGGGAAAATCTGCAAAGTACCAGCCATTTTCATATGCGAGACCGGCGCCACATTCCCCTGAAATAGGTTCGATGATGCCGTCGCTGTCCACATCCATCCCGTCCACCAGGTTGTTCCCCAACATTGATAATTGCTCGATGATCGGTTTCATTTCCGGACCTGTAGGCATATCCTTTAATTGCAGTGCAAGAGGCAGGATTTCCCTGGTCCAGGTTTCCATATTTTCACTGCAAATTTGCAGGTCGGCGCCGTATTTTCGGATATTGGCTGTGGAATCGGGCGCCTCTGCCGCATACTTTGCCTGCAGGGCAGTCTCCTGGATATAGCCGAGTCGGTCGCCATTTGGAAGGCTTCCAAACCCGTCACCCTCGTTGTTGTCCATTTCCCCGCTGTTGTCGTGGTCTCCATACAAATCGCTTTGATCGCCGACGATCAGGTTGATGACCTCCTCGGTGCGTTTGCGGAGGGCGGCTTCATCCCCGGTTTCGTACGCTTTCACCATATAAACATAACCAGGCACGATTTCTTCATCTCCGTTGATCGAGATGTTGATATAACTGCCGCTGTAGTAATAAAGCCCCTGCATAAGGGCTTCTTCGCCTGGGGCATCCGGGAAGGATGTCAGCACATGACGGACGTGGACCAACGACTGGGCAGGGAAGATCGATGAATAGACGACATCCCCGGTTGGTTCGCTGATGGCTACATTGTCCCGTTCCAGTGTGATCTGTATCTGGTTATGGTTCTGGAGCAGGTTTTGCTTTTCGGGATCTGTAAATACAAGTTGACCTGTGCCGCTGGCGTCGTAGGTGATGGTCCCGATATCCTTTGGGTTTATCCCATCATCCTGTACAAGCCACACCTCGTAGTGCATCCCGCTTTTGGGTTGAACGCTGTCGGTGCCGAGCGAGATCGAAACCCTGTCCATCACGTTGTTGAAATCGGAAAAACGCATTCTGCCAATGGGGATGTCAGGATTGGGCGTGGGAGTCGGCGTGCCTGTGCTTCCCGAGAAAACAAACCTGAAGATCAAGAATGCCAGCATCAAGGCAATGCCGCCTTCAAGGGCTATTCTCCACCATTGCCGCGAGGCGGGCGCGGGTTTGGTTATTTCCTGTTGTTTTGCCTGTGCCGCCTGGCGCGCGAGTTCTGCAATATGAAGAGTACCCGGCGAAATGGTTTGTCCATTGAACACTGCAAAGAACTCATTTGCCAGTTCGCCTGCACTGCCGTAGCGCAGGGATGGATCCTTGGCAAGGGTGCGGTCCACCAATGCCTGTAGATCGGGTGAGATGCCCTTGATGATCGGCGGCGGTTCGTTGATGTGTTTCATCAACATGCCGAAGGTGGTATCTGCCTGAAACGGGATGGCTCCAGCCAGCATCTCATACAGCATGATGCCAAGCGAATAAATATCGGTGCGTTTATCCACCTTTTCGCCGCGTGACTGTTCCGGGCTCATGTAGGCGGGCGTCCCTGAGACGGAACCGGTTGTCGTGTGCATGGTCGAATCCAGGATGCGGACCAGCCCAAAGTCGGTGAGAACCGGCTCCACATCCGGTGGAAGGAGATCGCCCAATGTAATCTGTTTTGTATGTGAGCGCAGGAGAACGTTTGCCGGTTTAATATCCCGGTGGATCATGCCTTTATTGTGTGCGTAATCGAGAGCGCTTGCAATGCCGCTCAATAGATGTGCAACAAGTCCGATGGGGAGACGTTGTTTCCGGTCGTGCAGGGCTTTCAGGTATGCGGCAAGCGATGGTCCGTTGACATACTCCATCGTAAGACAAGGGGTCTCATCTTCGACCTCGTAGTCTATCATTTGAACGATATTGGGGTGCTTAAGCTCGGCAATCACTTCCGCTTCACGCTTGAAACGGGCAAGTTGATCTGCGTCATGTTGAAGCAAGCCCCTCATCACTTTCACGGCGACCCGACCAACAGTCTTATGAGTGCCTCTGTAGACCTCCGCCATCCCTCCTCGCGCGATAAGATCGTCGATGTGAACCCTGCCGAGCGTTTTTCCTTCCCAGTCTGCCATGCATGAAATTATAACCGAGAACATAAACATGCCGTGTATAATTCTGAAATTGTAATAAGAGGATAATGTGAGAGAATCGTTGGATGTCAGGATCGGGAGCATGCTCAAGGAGCGTGGTTTGAAACTGGCGCTGGCAGAGTCCTGTACGGGTGGATTGGTCGGTGACCGTATTTCCAATATTTCAGGTTCTTCGGAGTATTTTTTAGGCGGTGTGGTTGCGTACGCCTATGAAGCCAAGGCCGCGTTACTGGGGGTGTCGTGGGATACGTTGAATTCAAAAGGTGCGGTCAGCCGCGAGACGGTACTGGAGATGGCGCGCGGCGTGCGAAAAGCCTTTGGATCGGACATCGCCGTTTCGATCTCAGGGATAGCGGGTCCCGGCGGAGGAACGCTGGACAAACCTGTCGGCACCACCTGGATAGGGCTGGTTGCGGCTGATGATGAATGGGCAAAACTGTTCCAATTCTCAGGGGATCGCCAACAGAACAAGTCCTCTGCGGCGGATGCGGCACTGCAGTTGTTGCTCGATTATTTGCTGGGGAATTTAAAAACATAGGGCGGGTTGTCATCCCGCCCTGTCGCTTAAGCCTGTGCGAACGTATCGATCAATAACTTGAAATTCCCGCCTACCGGGTAGAGGATCGGGCAGGTACATCCGCGTTTTTTGTATTCCTCGACCTTTGCCTTTGCCTCGGCAGGCGTACCGCTTGCGGTGATGCGAAGGACAAGATCGTCCGGGACAAGATCCTTCGCCTTGATTACCTGCTCCTTGGTGGCGGGCCAGCCCAAAATGGACTGGATCTTTTGCACCACGTCATCCGAAACATTCGACGCCTTGGCGATATGCGGCTGCTGGGCGATGTACTGGCATAACAGCATCTTTGAGTAGTCAATGGCCTTGTCGTGATCTTCATCCACCGAGCACACAATCAATTGCGGACGGTCGAAATCCTCCATCCTGCGCCCCGATTTTCTCAACCCTTTATCGAGGAGTTCCATGGCGCGGTCGTTGTATTCCGGGGCGACGCAATAGTTCAACACGGCGCCGTCTGCCGCTTCGCCGGTCAATTCCATCATCTGATCGCCGGTCGCGCCGATCATGATCGGCACGTTGCGCGGTTCGCGCCTGCCGTAGACCACATCCAGTTCTATGCCGTTTACGTGGATAAATTCACCATCGAATGTCACGCGTTCTAGGTTGAGCAGTTTTCTCATCACAGTGACCGTTTCCCTCATCGCTGTAAGAGGTTTCCTGCGGTCGATCCCCACATTCCTTGCCAGCGGATCCCACCATGCGCCCAGCCCGCAAATGATGCGGTTCGGGGCAAGATCATCCAGGGTGAGAAACGTTGCCGCCAGCAGACCGATGTTCCGTGTCCAGTTGTTGATCACGCCCGAGCCGACCTTGATCCGATTTGTCACCGCCGCGTACGCCGCCATCGGGACGATGGCATCGCGCACGAGTCGCGATTCCGCCTGCCACACAGCCTCAAAGCCTTTTTCCTCTGCGTACCGGGCATAATCCAATCCGTCCCGCAAATCGTGGGAGTCCTGCAGATAAAGCGCTACGCGTTCGGCCATGGCATTCTCCTTTTATTCTGTTCAGATGATAAAGGTTTTTTCCAACTCCCTTATTATCTCAAGGTCTTCGGGCAAGTCAAGGTCTAATCCCAATGAGGGCAGGTTGACGATCTCCAGCCTTGCGCCAGCCGCCCTCACCTGTTCGCAGTGACGCTGGAAGGAATTTTCCCCGAAGTCATATTCGATCAGCCCGGAGGGTGAGATGAGCAGGGCGTTTGTGCCTTTTTGGTGCCGGTCCGGTGCAATGACCACCACGGGCGGGTCCACGGCACGGTTGATCAATTCAAGGATGTCGTCTTTTGAGATCAAGGGCAGGTCGGCAGGCAGGACCAGCACTCCGCGCGTTGCGTAGACCTGTGCCACTACTGTGGCGCGCTTCAGAGCGGTGTTCAATTGGGGTTGACCATCCTCCCGCACTGTGCGCGCGCCGTGATTGCGGGCGATGGTCAACGCATGGGGATCGCGGCTTACCACGAGCACCTGCTCGATCTCCTTCAAGCCCGATAGCGTTTCAATGGTATGTTTCAGGAGGGATTGATTTAGTTCCGTTCTTTCATCTTCCGTCAGGGTTCCAGCCAGACGCGATTTGCCGCGTCGTAATGGTTTTACAGGGACAATCGCCCAAAGTGTCATACGTTCACTCCGATAAAGTTCAGTACATCGCTCGCGAGTTGTTTTCTGTCATCATGACTTTTCATGAGTGTATTGGTTACAAGAGTTCGCATGTTTAACGTCCTCACATTTTCGACAAGTTGCGAATCGACAACATCCATCACGAAATCGGTTACAAGACCGCGGTAATGATTTGCAACAACAGATGCCGATGGCTCGATCCCAAGTTCACGGTACATCTTCGCCGCAGGACCTTTCACGGTTTCTCCGCCGATGATGGGGGAAACAGCAAGCACTGGAATTTCCCTCTCCCTTTGGGAGAGAGCCTGGGTGATGGGGATGACTTTCAAAATTGGATCGATACTCACCCATGGATTCGACGGGCAGACGACAACTGCATCCGCGGATTGGAGCGCCTCAATCGCCCCCGATGCTGGTTCCGCCAAATCAGCGCCGTCGAATCGGAAGCCTCTCACGCGCGGCTCGCATCTGCGGTGTACGAAATATTCCTGAAATGCCAGTTCGCCCTCGTCCGTTTCGACGATGGTCCGCACCGGCTGGTCAGACATGGGCAGGACGGTATGTCCAATGCCCCATGCTTTACAAAATTC
>JBFYRY010000256.1:0-5799 GCA_041302025.1 Chloroflexota bacterium
TCATCAGCAATCTTCTCGGCGGTGCGACCATAGGCATCGCTTATCTCAAGCCAGAAGAGCCCTTTCGTATCCGTGCCCGGAATATCGGGGGCGACGATTTCCACTATGTCGGTGGATGGAAGTTGTGTGTATCCCTGAGGATAGGAAAAGCAGAGACCCAGCCGATCGCTATCGCTTGAGGACAACTCCACTGTGTCGTTCACACTTGTTTGGGCTGGTGTACTTTCGAGCGCTTGCGGAGTTGGGGTGAAGACGTCTGCGACGGCCGGGGCGGAAGTCGGCGTGGACAAAATTTCGAACGAGTAGCTACAGGCATTAAGCAGCAATGAACTTACTGCAAGGTACAGAATGGGCAGAAAATATTTATGGTCTTTCATTCGAGCTCACTTTTGTTATGAAAAAGGAAGTTAACGATGATTATATAACGTTGGCACCATATTTCTTGTTCCATGCTTGACAGCAACGCTGTGCGACCTGCCGTGCCAGGCAGAACATCATGGATGCCGATACGGGCAGGGAACGGGTGATACACTGGGCAGGAGACGGGAGAGGGGTTTTGAAATAAAATCAACCCATGCCCAGCAGACAAAAACACCAACGGGAAGTCCATGCGTTTCTGAAGAAGCATTTATCGCTCTATGAGTGGAAGTTCTCGCTTCCACACGGCTGGGGGAAAGAATCCTATTTTGCGCATGGCTTCAAGCGTACCTATTTCGTAAAAGTCGGCGTACAGGTCGAGCGGTATCTGGCAATGGCAAAGATCGGTTTGACGCCGCCTGTCATCCTTCACGGTCAGTTGGAAAGCGGTTTGCCTGTTATTGTTCAATCGTTCATTACAGGACGGAACCCATCGAGAGCGGATTATCGCGAACGACTGACTGATGTCGCTGAACTGATTCGGGAGATGCATAACAGTCCACACATCCAGGGAGCGCTGCAAGCGGCATCTTCAAACACCTACAAAGACGCGGGATCGCGGGCATTGGATCGCCTCCGCCAAAAGTGGGAACGATATAAAACACAAGTACCAACTGTTGCCGACTTTGTAAATAGCAGTCTGGAGCATCTTGCTGGACAAGTCGATTTGTTTACAGGCGAAGGGCTGGTCGCATCGCACGGTGACATCTGTAACGCGAACTGGCTCTTCGCTTCGGATGGAAGAATCCATCTCATCGACTTCGATCTGATGAGGATGGACGATCCCGCATTGGATATGGGTGCGCTCCTGTGGTGGTATTACCCGCCCGGGTTGCGGGCGTCCTTTTTGGAGGCGGCGGGCTATCGCTATGATGACGAATTCAGGTTGCGCATGCAAGTCCGCATGGCAATGCACTGTCTCGATATCCTCCTGCCGCGAGAGGAAAGTTTCGACCAGTTTCATTCCGAAACCTTTGGAAATTCATTGCAGGATTTCAGGGCTGTCCTTGACGGCAGGGAGAACCCTGAGGGATACAACGATTGATCCCAAATGTTGCAAGGTTTGAGTCAAGGCGGGGATGGGTAAACTCTTTCGACCGCGCGTTCTTTGTCTTCATCTCTGAACAACGCCAGGCTTGACCACGCCGCGAGGGACAAGACGCGGAGTGCTATAATCCTTCCACCTATGAATTTTCTCATCACCGGAGCCGCGGGTTTCCTCGGCTCTTCGCTTGCCAACCAACTCACCCGCGAGGGACACCAGGTCCGCGGGCTCGACGACCTTTCCACGGGCGACCCACAGGCGCTGGCGCCCGATGTCCATTTCACGCGCGGCGATGTCAGCGACCGCCCCAAGTTGTGGACTCTCCTTCAAGAGGTGGATGTCGTCTATCATCTGGCGGCGCGCGTCTCGGTGCCTGAGTCCGTGCTGTACCCGCGGGATTACAACAACGTCAATGTCGGCGGGACGGTGGCGCTGATGGAAGCCATACGGGATGTGGGCGTACGCCGCGTCGTTCTCACTTCGTCCGGGGCTGTCTACGGCGACCAGGCCGATCAGCCGCTGAAAGAGTCCATCACGCCCAATCCGCGCTCGCCGTATGCGGTCTCGAAACTGGCGGCGGAGTATTACGTCCGCACCATCGGCGGGCTGTGGGGCATCGAAACGGTCAGCTTGCGGATCTTCAATGCCTATGGACCGGGTCAACACCTGCCGCCCTCCCATCCGCCCGTGGTGCCTCACTTTTTGAAACAGGCATTGCGCGGCGGCTCGCTCGTCGTCCACAGTGACGGAAGCCAGACGCGCGATTACGTCTATGTGGACGATGTGATCAGCGGCATGGTTGCGGCGGCGACCGCGCCCAACATCAACGGGCTGACCATCAATATCGGCTCGGGGAAGGAGACCAGCATCCGCGAACTGGTTGCCGCGGTACAAGCCGCCACCGGCAGTGAAGCCGAAGTGATCTACAACTCCAAGACTTCCAGCGGCGTCTCCCGTCTCTGCGCGGACCTGTCCCTTGCCAGCCAGAAATTAAATTACCGCTCATCGATTTCGTTGCCAGAGGGATTGCGATTGACCTTGAAACGCGATCCAAGATTCAAATAATGTTAGCAAGTTGGCAGGTTTACAAGTTGGAACGTTTCAACCTGCAAACTTTTAAACCATGAGCATTCTTCCCCGAGGCTTTTACAACCGCGCCACATTGACCGTCGCCCGCGAACTCATCGGCGCACGCCTGGTTCGGATTCTCGATGGCGTGAAGTTGGTGGGTCTCATTACCGAGACAGAGGGCTACATCGGCGAAACGGACCTGGGATGTCATGCCAAAGCGGGACGGACGCCGCGTACGCAGGTCATGTATGGCGAGGCGGGGCATGCCTATGTCTATTTCACGTATGGGAATCATTGGATGCTGAATGCGGTCACCGAACGGGATGGCTTTCCGGCGGCGGTGCTGATCCGCGCAATACAGCCCATCGAGGGTGCGGAGGTCATGTCCGCGCGGCGTCAGGGGCGCGATACGTTCGGTCCGGGGAAACTTTGTCAGGCGATGGGGATCGGCAAAGGGGAGAATACGGTCGATTTAACGGAAGCAGGCTCAGGCTTGCGGATCGAAGCGGGTGTCAAAGTCCCGGATTCTGCCGTGACGAAAAGTCCACGTGTGGGTTTAAATAATGTGCCGGAACCGTGGCTGTCCAAGCCGTGGCGGTTTTTAGTCAGAGGATGGAAGATTTTATAAATGAGGAGATTGCTTCGTCGCTTCGCTCCTCGCAATGACATAAGGAGGCTTTATGGGTTTACTTGAAGGTAAGAATGCATTAGTGTTTGGTCTGGCAAACGACAAGTCCATCGCGTGGGGCATCATTCAGGCGTTCAAACGCGAGGGCGCGAACATTGGCATCAGTTACGCGGGCGAGATGCTCGAACGGCGCGTGAAGCCGCTGGCGGAGAAGGTCGGTTGCAAGTGGGTGGAAGAATGTGACGTGACCAGGGACGACCAGATCGCGAGAGTGGCGGAGAGTGCGGCGGCGCATTTCGGCAAGATCGATATCTTGGTGCACTCAATCGCGTTCGCGGGACGTGAGGAATTGAGCAGACCGTATTACCAGACCAGCCGCGACGGATTCAAGAACGCGATGGATATTTCCGTGTTCTCGTTCGTGGCGTTGACGAATGCCTTTATCCCTCATCTGAACCGCGGCGCTTCGATCATGTGTCTGACATACGGTTCGGGCGCGACCAAGGTTGCTCCCCACTACAATGTGATGGGCGTTGCGAAAGCCGCACTGGAATCATCCACACGGTATCTGGCGTATGACCTGGGTCCGCAAAAGATTCGCGTCAATGCCATCTCGGCGGGACCGATCCGCACATTGGCGGCGGCGGGCGTAGGCGGCTTCCGTGACATGTACAAGCATTTCGCCGATATGTCCCCGATGCGCGAGAACGTGACCATCGAAGACTGCGGCAATATGGCTGTGTTCCTCGGTTCGGACCTTTCCGCGCGCGTCACTGGCGAAGTGATCTACATCGACTCGGGTTTCAACATCATGGGCGTGCAGGTCAGCGAGAAGCAGAAGGAAAAAGACGAGTAAGACAGTAATCAGTGAACAGTGAACAAAAAGGGTGACGTTCCGTCGCCCTTTTTGTTTTAACGGTAAAATTGAATCATGTTCAAACGCAATACCACTCCAACCGAAACACAACAACCCGTCCAGGCGGTCGAGCGCATCACCTCCGTGCTTGGGTCGGGTGTCATCTGGCACGGAAGCATCAACGGCTCGGGCGGCGTCCGCATCGAGGGCGCGTTCGAAGGCGAGATCGCCCTGCGCGGCATGCTCGTCATCGGCGAGACAGGACGCGTCACCTGCCAGAACGTGCGCGCCAACGCGGTGATCGTCGCTGGCGCGGTGCGCGGCAACATCACAACGCAAAAACTGGAAATCCGCGGTTCGGGACGCGTCTGGGGGGACGTGGTCACAACCGCGTTCGTGACCGAGGAAGGCGCCTTCCTGCGCGGTCAAATTCGGATGGAAGAAACGGTCGATCTGGACCTCGGTCCTGCCACCGAAACGACGCAATCTGAGGCGGCTCAAGCGGAGTCCATTGCGTCCACGCCGATGGTTGTCCCTGAACCCGAGAAGACGCAACGGGCGCCGAGGAAAAAGAAGTCTGATTCTTGACCTCACCCCCAGCCCATCTCCTGAAGGAGAGGGGGGAACTGCAATCCCATGAAATACCGCGATCTGCAAATCCAGACACAACGTGAAGCGCCGAACAATGCACGGACAGAGGGATTCTCCCTTCTCGTCCGCGCGGGGTATTTGACGCGGGAAAACGTTCCGACAAAACTGGGAGCATATACGCTCAACCATTTGCGAAATGTCTCGAACAATGCCATGGCATCACTGTCAACCATCGGGAACGAAAACGAAACCTTCTTTCCCATCGCATCGGGAGATGTAGAAGTTGCGCATTGTCCATCATGCAAATATACAGAACGGCTTGAATTGGCGCGGTTTGCAAAGACGCCGCTTTCGCAAGAGGAAGAACTTCCGCTCGAAAAAGTCCTGACCCCTGATTGCAATACCATCGAGTCGCTGGCGAATTTTCTCGGTGTTCCAAAAGAGAAAACCGCCAAGGCATTGATGTACACCCGCGTCAGCGACGGCAAATTCGTCTTCGTCGTTGTGCGCGGGGATATGCAACTCAGCGAAGCAAAGCTCGGCGCGCAGGTTGGCGATGTCCGCGCGGCGACGGCGGAGGAAATCGTCAGCGGAGGAGCGGTGCCGGGGTACGCATCAGCCGTCGGCTTGGGAAAAGAGGCGTTGATCGTCGTGGACGATCAGGTCCCGGCTTCGCCAAATCTCGTTGCGGGGGCGAATGAGTCGGGTTGGCATCTCAAAAATACAAATTATGGACGCGATTATTCCGCCGAAGTTGTGGCAGACCTGGTGCAGGCAAAAGGAGACGATGGATGTGTTGAGTGTGGAAACCCGCTTTCGGTTTTGAGCGCCATGCAATTGAACGATGCCGAAAGTATTTTGCTCGCTCTCGCTGAAACTCATCATGATGAAAAGGGACTGACCCTCCCCCGCCCCGCCGCGCCGTTCGATGTGTATCTGATGCATGTCCCGGGCAGGGAGATGGACACGCGCACTAAAGCCGAAGAGATCTATGGCTCTTTGCAGGATGCTGGTATTTCCGTTTTATTCGATGACCGCGACGAGCGTGCCGGTGTCAAATTCAACGACGCGGATCTGATCGGCTGTCCCGTGCGCGTGACGGTGGGCGAAAAGGGTTTGAAAGAGGGGAAAGTTGAAGTAAAAAAGCGAACAAGCAAAGATAATCAGCTTGTACCTATCGAAGAAATTATT
>JBFYRY010000040.1:0-17833 GCA_041302025.1 Chloroflexota bacterium
ACGGCAACTTTAGTCACGGTATTATGGGGCGTAAATATCGATCGTACCAGCGTTAAGGTCAAACTTATATTTACAGGTAGGTGCCTTTTGCATTATGGCACCACTTGCCACCCGTTCAAATACTTGTTGACAGCGACCAATTGCCCATGGATACGTTTTTTCCCAATTATGTTCCTTAGTCCCCCAAATAAATACCACATTATTCCCACTGCCAAATTCCCAATCAAAGCGGATATCATTTCCACCTTCCACATAACGAATAACGCCGGATCTTCCGTGTTCTTCGATGACTATCTTCCAATTACCTTCATGTGCATCCATTGAGTTCTAACTCCTTAACTTCCGAGCTTGCTCAACAAGTGAGGGAAGGATGTCTAAAAACGAATTCACATTATCAGATGTAGTATCTTTGCCTAGCGTCACACGCAGGGAACCTAATCCCCAATCACGGGAGAGACCGATGGCATTCATCACTTCGCTGGGTTCGGGGTTGCCGGTCTTGCAGGCGGAACCAGAGGAACAGGCAAAGCCTGCCGCGTCGAGCAGGGTGAGCAGGAGATTGCCATCCACATCCTTGAAGGCGAAACTGGCATGTTGAGGTAAACGCGATTCCATATCACCAGTGAGGCAGGAATCGGGTATCGTTTCCAAAACCGTTCCGATGATCTTATCGCGCAACAGTTTGACGTGTGCCACGCGCTGTTCGCGTTCCTCGTGGGTCAACCGCAACGCTTCCGCAAAACCGACAATATACGGCACATTCTGGGTCCCGGCACGCAGGCTGAACTCCTGTCCGCCGCCGGTGAGATGCGAGATGAGCGGCGTCCCTTTGCGGACGTATAACGCCCCCACCCCTTTGGGTCCGTAGAATTTGTGGGCACCGAGAGACATCATATCCACGCCCAACTCGTTCACATCCACAGGCAGATAAGCCGCGGCTTGGACGGCGTCCGTGTGAAAAAGGATATGGTTTTCCCTGCAAATCTTTGCAATCTCTTCGATCGGGTTGATCGTGCCGATCTCATTGTTGGCATACATCACAGAGACGATTGCCGTGTTATCGCAAATCGCCTTTGACACGACTTCCGGCGTGACCATGCCCTGCGCGTTCACGTCCAGCCACTCGACCCGGAAGCCCTCGTATTTTTCGAGATGCAACAGGGTTTTCGTCACGGCGGGATGTTCGGTGCGCGAGGCAAGGATCCATTTGGCGCCGGTCTTTTCGCGCATGGCGTACGCCGCACCGCGGATGGCGAGATTGTCCGATTCGGAGCCGCAGGAGGTGAAGATAATTTCATCGGGTCGGCAATTCAACACGCGCGCGACCGTCTCACGCGCAGAGTCGACCGCAGATTCGGCAACCTGTCCATAACGGTGAACAGACGAGGGGTTCCCGAAAGAGGCGTTGAAGAAGGGAGTCATCGCCTCCAGCACGCGGGAATCCAGGGGGGTGGTGGCGGAATAGTCCAAGTAGATCATGGTAAAACGATTGTACTCTGAAAGTGCTATAATAAAAATGCACGAAGGAGAAAACCATGAGCGAACATGACAAAAAATGGAAAGAGCACATCCCCGAAGAAACCCGCGAACATTACAAGAAGGCGCGCACAGAAATGCGTGAAGCAATGGAAGGATTTCTGCCGGAGGGTTTCGTGGAGCACCATCATAACGCCCGCCGCGAGATGATGCTCGCCTGGCGGAGCATGCTCGACCATGCCATCAAGAAGATGGACGAAAAAGCCTAGGGTTTTGTCACTTAAATATCGGATACAAGCACAGAGGGTTTTATTTATCATCCCTTTTTCGTTAGTTGAAATGGTATCGTCTCGTATGATCAGACGCACTATATAATTACGAAACGGTGTGGGAACTCTCCCAGAACCATATGATGTTCCATAGGGAGTGCGATATATAAAAGGAGAATGCCATGTCACAGCCATCCCTGACCATTCAATTGGTCAATGAGAACGATGGTGCCGAGGCATTGGATCGGCAAACCCGCGCTTTGCTCAGTGATTTTCGCCTGCTGGAAGGGGTCACAGCCACCCTCCTGGAAGAACCCGGAATTTCCGGAAGTCGCGGAGATCCGGTCACTGTGGGGACGATCGCGCTGGCATTGGTCACCGGCGGCGGCGTAACCGCCATCATTCAGGCGTTGGGCGATTGGCTCAAACGAGGAGAGAATCGAAAAGTCACACTAAAGGTAACGGTGGATGGGAATACATTTGAAACGGAATTTCCATCCCAAGGGGTCACACAAAAGGAATTAATCGCATTGACTGAAAAAATAAAGGTGTTATTGACTTCCGGTAACAAGAAGAAGGGGTAACCCATGGGAACCTATCGTGCCCTGATCGTAGCCTGTGAAACGTATAAAGGCGATTTCCCCCCCATTCCGAATGCTGCTGCCGAAGCGAAGGCGTTTGGCAATGCCCTGGCCCATTTTGGGTATGAGCCTTTCGAAATTCAGTATTTTCTGGATGACACCACTGCCAATGTCACCGAAGCAGCGGGCAGGTTCTTCACATCCGCTGCACCGGACGATTTCGTCCTATTTTACTTTGGCGGTCATGGTCGGAAAGGGGATGATGGCGCCCTGTATTTAGCTTTACGGGATACCAACTTGAAGGGCATTGTTTATACCAGTCTGCAAACGGTCATTCTCAACCAGCTGATCAGAGATTGCCGGGCACGGAATAAAGTGATCGTGCTGGATGCCTGTTATAGCGCTGCCATCGAGCACGGCTCCCGATCCGATCATCAGCAAATTGAGGTCGAACGCCACCTCTCCCAGGGCAAGGGTACTGCCATCCTCACATCCTCCAATGCCGCCCAGCAGGCTTATAGTCGGGAGGATCGGAAATCCTTCACGTATCATCTCACCGAAGGACTGCGAAATGGCAAAGCCGACAAAAACAAGGACGACATCGTCTCTTTGGATGAATGGTTCGAGTATGCCCGGGAAGGCGTCTTGAGCTGGCAAACCGGGGATGCGATTCAAAATCCGCAGATATTCTACAAGGGAAAAGAAGGGGCGATCTATATCGGGAAGGTGAGTGAAGGTGAGCCTGAAGATCAACCGGCTACCAACCTTCCTCACTTCAGCATGCCGCCATTGAAATGTATCTTTGACCTGATCACGCGAGGCGATGTTCCTTATCTCAATGTCATCCTGGTAAACCCCAATCCATTTGATCTGAACTCTGTGGAGATCATTGGCTATACAGCCACAGCCATGTCTCAACGGGTATTGAAAACCTATGAAAAGATGATGTCAGGCGAACGGGTGGAATTCACCACTCCCCTCTATACCGATACAGGTCCCGTCCTGCAACTGGTGATCAAGGCCAGTGACGCACAGAATCGTGCGTTCCTGCCGGCCGCGGTTCAAATTGCATCCACTTCCGTTGTAGAGGGGCGTAAAAATAAACCCGACCGGCAACGCAAGGATCCGGCTTCTGCCGGTCTCAGTGACGATGAAGATGAATCTGTCCTCGATAAGAAGAACAAAAAGACTTTTCATTAGGAGCACATCATGGACGAAAGCCAGGCACCCCTCGATTCATCAGAGATCAATACCGAATTGCTTTTTTTGCTTAGTGTCAGTAGTCCCAACTGGGAACGTGTACAGTACTTATACAATTTGTTGCTCGAATCCGATTTTCACCTTGTGCCACCCAAGTTGATCCAAAAGCTAGGCGTCCACTATATCCAGAGCATGGTGCGCGAGGAAGTCCCTGCGAGTGAAGCTTTATCCACTTGTCTCCTGAGCCACCAAGCCTACGGATACCCCCTGCCACCCATGCTGGCGGAGACTCTGGACAAATGGAACAAGACACAACCCACTTATCATTCACCATTCCTGCGGCCTGTCGCCTGGTCAACCTCTGCATTAATGCAGATCGATTCTGCAGCAAGTATGGATTCGCCGGTGATCCATGTATGGGTGTATAACGATGAAAAAAACATCCCGGTCGAGGTGATCATCTGCGGACGCGGTATAGGTTGGATACGGGAGCAAATCGATAACGCAGTCCTTTCCACTGCCCTGCGCCTATCCGCCAAATCAGCCGATGTCTTGTTGGAGGGTCTCACCTGCCTTCGCCTCACACCGGAGGAAATCGAACAAAGTGCCGCGGTCAGGGAAAAGCAAACATTCATACCCGCCGAGATGTTCCTGTTGGGTGGCAAAATACAACCTCGCAGTAGTACTCTACGGGAGGATGTCAGCCCGGCGGAGGCAATGAACGAACTGGTGGGCGAACTGGTCCAACTTGAAGCCAAAACCGGTCTAGTGGAGGTGGTCAAGCGTTCGTATGTGCATCGCTCCGAATACCAACAGTCCATTAATATCAAATCCCGGGAATACCGGCAGGAAGGCGTGACACTCTGGCAACACACCGCCACGGAAGCCGAGCGGATCATCATTCCCTACCCCATCCCGAGTTTGAACATCAATCTGCCTTTTTCACTGGTTGAATCACCAGACTTCAAAGTACTTCACAACCTTTATCGGAATGATTTGATCCGTGCTGCGGCTGCAGACGCATTGCGAAGGTTGAGCTTCTACACAAGCAATCTGACAGACCACACCAATGCCTTGAAAACCTACCTGGATCCCGACAGGCGCAACTCCCTGCCAGAGACCGTCCAACTGGATATTCAGATCGATTACGAAACCGGTCTTTCCTATCGATTGAAGGATCCGGAGGAAAAATCGCGTGATGAATATTATGGCAGGCACGTTCCAAGCCTGATTCTGATGGATATCAACTGGATACGAAAGATCAAGAAACTGATCAATAATCTTTCCACGGCAATCGCAAAACCCGATAGCAACCTGAACCGGTTGACGATCGCTCGGCTATTCGATGCCGCCCTGCGAGATATTCCCATCGCCAGCACGCCCGAAGTTGCCCAGGCATTCGAGGCATGGAAGAAAAAAGTCCAACCGTTACTTTGGTACTTGTGGGAGAAGACACTCAAGAGGAATGGGCTCGAACAAAAACTCCTCGCCTCCCGACAGGTATTCTTCATGATGGATATCGTGTACGAGGAAAAATTGATGATGATCCGCCCCTTTTATCTGACAGACACGAAAACTTCCGTCTTTATCTTTGACGCCCGGTATCCTGTTCCCATTGCACAAAGCCTCTATGATCGGTTAACGGAAATCGATTATCGACCCCAAACGGACAAGGCGCAACAGTGCATCACTGATTGGAAGGCTCAAACCATCGCCGGGAAAACGAAGGACGCACAGGAATCCCTCCAAGCAGCCCTGGCATTGGACCCCGAGGTGACCCTGCGGGAAATCGTCAACGCCTACCAAAAACCTTTCGTTTCACAAACTGTGTTCGAAACCAATGCAGCCAACACCAATAAAAAAGCAGCTCCGGTACTGGCTCAAAATCTTGGGGTCAGGCTTTGGAGCCGCAATGGGTTTCAATCCGGCTATGCCGTCCTGCAACAGGCACTCACCGAAATTCAGAAAGAGCCGCTGGATTCTGAACTTCATAACCTTGTCGATATCCCACTGGCCCTGGCATGGTTAAAGGCTGTCATCCATTTTGGCAAGGATATTCCTGAACATCTCAAGCGATTAAGGCACAATTCTGCAAACGAGACCGAAAGGGAAATCCAGAAATATCTGCACATTGCCATGCAACTGGATGCCACCCATGTGACAAGATGCCTCGAAAAAAAAGACCTGCTTGTCAGCAAGACATTGAAGGAAGTACGGTCATTAAGTCACCTGAACGCGACTGAACTTTCCATGTTCAATATTCTCCGGGCCCTGGCTTTTGTACAAGCCGCCCAGGATGTTGCCCGGGGCGTTGAAGAACTGGAGGTTTCCGGTGAGAGTCCGCGTTCGATCTATGCCAAGGTTGCTCCGGCGGTCGACGCCGTCTGGTCGAATCAATATATCCAGGATGTCAGCGACCAAATGGACGACCTGATTAACATGCTGCTTGGTTTTGAGGTGGTGTGAGGTTCATATGAGCGATCAATACAGTCTTTCCAAATTTGCCACAGCAAACACCTTCTTCCCCTACGAATCCTATGTGATGTGCTATTTACGGGCCCTGTCCCAGCAACCGACCTATGGTGGTGACCATCCGCTCAACATCCAACTCCATCTTACGCCTGCCGACGCTTATTTTTTGATGCGATCACCGAACGAAGTGAGTAAGTTGGAAAAATTATTGAACTGCAAAAGGGAGGAGGTATTCGAACGATTACGGGATTTTATCGATGAATGGGACGGTGTGCGCGTTCCCACCAGCTTTGAAATCGCCGATCTGGTCGAAGCAGACAGTGAAACTCTGCTGCTGAATAATGAAGCTCACCAAATCGCCGCTCGGTATCTCAAATGCACCCCGGAGGGCGTGCTTGGCACCCTGTTCGATCCAGTCCAAATCTATAAAGATGTGCTTTCCGTGTCAGGAGGAGCCCGCTTTGCAAATAACGATGTTTATAAACTCCTGCGCCACCTGAATTCACAACCCGCTTTACGGCAAAAAATAATATCAAATTTTTATTTGAGAGATTGGTGGGAAGTACTTGAAAATTGGGTGCGGACATCCATTCAAGCCGATCTTGCCACCACATTAAGTCAGCAAACCGGGAATACCGTTTCCAAGGCATTCGTGTTGAGGGAACTGTTCCGCCTGGTCAAGATTTCACTGGGAATGGGATCCACCCAAAACAAACCATATTCAAAACTGATCCAGGCGACCCGCCTGGGCATGGTGCTGCCTGAGGAAACATCCAAATTTTGGCAAACCCTTAAGGATTTTTCCACTGACGATAGCAGTAATTTAAAGCTGGATGCACTTGACCAGGCAAACATAGCCAAGAATAGTACGGAAGCAAATGCGAGAGAGGCACTGCGTCTGGCAGACACTTACATGCAGACGTATGTCCAGCCCCTCCAGCACGAACTCGGACAGGTCGATATGCTTGGAATGATCGCTTTAAAGCATCGCTTTCAAGGGATTGTAGATGAATTGTTGAGCAGTGCGTTGCATTATGCATCCCTCGATAGTGATGCCAAAAATCCATTCAGTTATATTCAGGATGCGATCCGATATTATTGTCACGGAGAATACAAGATTGCCCTGGGGAACCTCCTCTACGTCCCGTTTTTATCCCTGGAGCAAATGGGGGTTGAGCCTCCTCATGTGACAAATCGACATGTGGAAGTCGATAAAGACACTGCCATCATCCTTTTTAGTGCAGAAGATAATTCCTTTCTAAATCTGAGTTTTCTCAAGTCGACCACTCGTCCTCCGAGAACAGTAGCCGGCGATGAACTAATTGTTGCCTTGCAATTCGATAATCGCGCCATGGAAATTCTCAGTCTAAACAAACTGGATAAAGTTCATATCGAACAGATCAAGGCAGCCTTCCCCAAGACAATCGGCGGACTGATCGACAATGGTTATTCCCTGGCAGATCGAATTATGAAGACACCCATCCCGGTATCCTCCGATCGGCAGAAAATCAACGAAGCCCTTAAAGAGCAGATAAAATATCTCGTACAAGCACTGTTGCTCAGCGGAACCCCGTTTTCCCTTGGCCGCCTGATCTCCTACACAGATATTTTTAACAGGGTCCCCAAGCCACTTTCATCGGATAAAACACTCGTGCAAACATATTCCCGCGAGAGTTTGGCGACGGAGATCATGTCTGAATACAAAAAAAATGGTATCAAGGTGACGCCAGTCAACGGAGCCTAAACCAGGTACTTCTTCATCTACCGAAGTAAACGGTCTGTTTCCCCTTTATAAAATCGGGGTTCTCCCGACCATTGGGGTATTTAAATCATGAAAATAAGAGACTTCCTTGGAAATGAATGGAACATTGACTGCATGGGGCGTGCCATCGCAGATCTATCGATGTCCGTTCCCGGAGGGTTTATTCCAAAGACACAACACTTTTGTATCCATCAAGACCCGCTTATTCCGCTTTCAGTTTTTTTGGTGATAGCTTCGCTGCGGCATATCCGGTCGCTCTCTGAGATGATTGATGCCGAAGCCGATGAATTTGCTCATCTTCCCAGAACAACCCATCGAGCCATCAAGGAAGTGACAAGAATTGAGAACCTGACCAGCTTCCAGGAAGAAAAATTCATCCACTTTCACCTGTGGTTCTTTCCATGGATCCAAGATGCAATCGAACGACATGGATCACCGTCCCTGACAAAGATTCGCGAGATCATGACCGATCTGAGAAAACAGACTCTCCGGCGACAGAGTGGGGTGAATTAAAAACAGCCATCAAAAAGATCAAGGGAAGGGGGCGCTTGAAAAGTGAAACGTGAAGGTCACTCCCTGCGCACAAACAAAACCCAGAGCAGGGCGACCAATGCCGCTCCGGATATCACTTCACCGTAGAGTGTATTCCCCGCGTTGTAAAACAACACCCCGCCCAACAACAAACCAAGAAAGACAATTCCGCCAGTCAGCCTGTCCACGGAGCGGCTCAGCGCGCGGACTTCGCGCACAACCTGCGGCGATTGCACGATCAGGTCCCCGCGCTCGACCTGGGCGAAGACGCGGCTGGCTTGTGATGGAAGCGCGACCAGGTTTTGCAATAAACTCCCCAGTTCCTGAATCCAATCGCTCACGCCTTTTGTGGCTTCTTTTTCGATCAACCGGCGCGCGTACGGACTGAGTTGAGTCCATAAATTGAATTCGGGGTCGAGACCGGTGCACATGCCCGAAAGGATCGCCACCGTGCGCCCCAGCATGATGAGATCGTTCGGCACCTGGAATGGCATGCTAAAGATCAAGTCGCGGTATTGGTGCGCGAACTTGCGTATTTCATCCGGATTGGTCTGGCGCAGTTCGCTCATGGACATGCCCCAGAAGCGGTCGAACACCTGTGCTTCGGCTTGCTCGATCAACTTCAAGTCTGCGCCCGGCAACAACATCCCCAACCGTTGATACGATTTCACCACGCGCGCGGCATCCTTTGTGCCGACTCCGATCAACATCTCGCGCAGACCGTCGCGCACACCGTCCGGCACACGCGCGGTCATGCCAAAATCAACGAAGGTCAATTTCCAGCGGCGGGGGGATTCGCCGTCAGCGCCGAGCGGCGTCACGAACAGGTTGCCAGGATGCGGGTCCGCATGAACGAAGCTGTCTTCGAAGATCTGCTTGAGGTAGGTATCCAGCAATTTTTTTGCCACGTCGCCGCGCTCGATCCCCGCTTTTGTGATCTCCGCGTAATCCGTGATCTTGATGGCGTACACATCTTCGAGTGTCAACACACGCAACGTGGAAAGACTCCTTACGACACGCGGCACATGCACATCGGGATCGTCCTTGAAATTCTCGAAGAATCTCTCAGCATTTTCGGCTTCATGCAGGTAATCGATCTCTTCGCGCACGGTCCCGGAAAATTCGCGCAACAAGGCAGGCACATCTGAATGTTCGCGGATGGGACGATAACGCATCAACCAGTTGCCAACGCGCTGTAAAGCAGACAGGTCGACTTCCACGATCAATTCGATGAACGGACGCTGGACCTTGACCACGACGCTTCGGAACCCGTCCGCTTCATCCTCAAGCCGGAGCCTGGCTCGGTGGACTTGACCTAATGAGGCGGCGGCAAGCGGATTCTCGTCAAACCATTCGAACTTTTCGGCAAGCGGCGCGCCCAATTCCTTTTCAGCCAGTTCCCTTATCGCTTCGAACGATTCCGCAGGGACTTCATCCTGCAAGTTCGCGAGTTCGTCCGTCACTTCGGGCGGAAGCACATCCAGGCGCGAAGACAGGAACTGCCCCACCTTGATCATCACCCCGCCCATGTGGATTGCCAGCGCCCGAAAACGGACCGCCTCACGGCGGAAACGTTCCGCCCGCGTGCGGCGGGTCCACTTACGGAGACCTAATTTCGCTATGATCAATTCCCAGAGGATGAAACGTGCAATGACCCCCGCAAAAAAATATAGAATTCTGAAGTAGCGTCCGCGCAGGCGTGGTGGTTGCATGGCAAATCCCTGTGGTGTGATGAGTTGATTGTAACACCCAGACCGGTCCATCCTGCAACAAAAAAGCGGACAATCGGCTTGTCCGCTTTCGGTTGGTTGTGACTTGCGCTAGATCCCCGCGTTGCTCAGGGTGTTCAACATTTGAGAGAGCGCCGCAGTGACGGCAGGATGATCCACTTCAAAATGGTCGATCGCATCCTGTAACCGACCCAGGAGCGTTGCAGGGTTTTCCCGGGCGGGATCGAGAAATTGTTGAATATCCGCATTGAGGCGACTCAACATCTCACGCCCATTATCGTCCACGGATTGAGTCCGCTCGAGTTCGTCATGAAGCTCTTGTAGAAGTTCGCGTAGTTTCTGGTCTGTCATGGGTCACTCTCCTTTCAATTCAGGCATGGATTTTCAATCTCCAACTTTATTTTACAACTTTTTCCTCTCCAATGGATTAATACAATATCTCCCGGTTCGCCTGTTCGATCTCCTCATAGACCTTCCTGACCTCCTCCTTCATCTCAGCGGAGACCCCGGCGGTCTGTGGGATGAACTTGACCATGTCCTTCGCCTGGCGCAGGAGGTCTTTGACGCTGGCGATGTAGGAGAAATCGGATTTGCCGAGTCCGGTTGTCGGGACGGGTAATGCCCGGGCTTGCTGGATCAACTTCCGGCTTCGGATGAGGCGTTCTGTCGCGGGAATGAGTTTTGCCATTGGAGTCTCCTTGCGGTGATTATAACTTTCCATCCCATTGCAGATCAAAATCAGTGCTTGTCCGTTGATTCTTCCTGTGTCATAATAAGACATGCTCTGCCCACGATGTAGGCATCCCGAGTTCGTTTCCAGTTGTTCAAGGTGCGGCTTCCACGGGGATACCACCCGGATCGAAGAACTTTCGCGGCTGGATTGGCTGTTGGGTGAAATGGATACGTGGGTCGAACAGGGCATCCTCAAAAACTTTCCCAAACGACTGCAACAATATTATCTCGCCCGAAGGCAGGAAACCCGGACCGACCTGGGACTGACGTATCCGCCATTTACCCCGGCGGAGGCAGAGCAGGCATGGACCGAACTACGCCGCCACGAACTTCTTTTCAATGAGTTGGAGAAGTGGCGCACGGCTGGGTATGTCAAGTCCGGTTACCTGCCAGCCTATTATGCGCGCCTGCTCGAATTGCAAACCCGCCTGGCAGGATATTCCCAACCGCAAACTGAGACTTCCCCATCGGCAAGGCTGGAGGAGATCGCGTTCCTGCGGGGAGCCATCCAGCGCCTCATTCAGCGGGACGACTTCGTTTCCGTCGAAGCCCGAGGGAAGGTTGTCAATCCGCTCATCGCTGAAAACGAACGCCTGGAAAGCGCACTCAAGCCTCCCGTCAAGGTTGAAACGGCAAAACCATCCAAACCGGCAGAAGCCCCGCCGCGTCCCGCACCGAAACCCGTACAACCGCCCACGCCGCGTCCGCCTTTGCGCGAGTGGCTATGGCGCTCGATCCTCTCTGAACGCACGTTACAGGCACTGTTGTTCCTCGGCATCTTCCTGCTTTTCGTCGCGGCGATCTCGTTCGTGGTCTGGGGCTGGAAGGATTTCCCCGCGCCGGTGCGTGTGGCGATTCCCTTCGGTTTCACGGCACTCTTCTTCGGTCTCGGCTGGTTCGTGCGCATCAAGACCCATCTCTATCGTTCCGGCATCGCTCTCAGCGCCATCGCCGCGTTGTTGGTCCCCATCGATTCATACACCATCTACGCCAATTATGGCTCGCCGCCGGAGGGCTGGCCCGAATTCTGGTTGATCACTTCGCTGGCATGTCTGGTCGTGTACATCGTTGCCGCCCTGCAGATCCAAAGCCGTTTCTTCGGGTACATCACGGGCATCGCGGCGGGCAGTGCTGTCCTTGCCTTGCTGGAATTCTTCACAGACTTTTCACGCGACTGGTACTCCGCCGCGTTATCGATCCTCGCCGCGGGACTGATCCTGCTCGGGACGTGGATCACGCGTCTTCCCCAAGCCGGTCGCTGGTCCGTTTTCTCCGAGCCTTTCCGCACCCTTGCGCTTTGGATCCCCGCCGCGGTGATGCCCCTCACGCTGGGACTGCGCCTCATCACCCGCGACACCTACGATGCCCTGCACTACGCCATGACCGTGGACTGGTTCCTCGGTGGATTCATCTTCGCCTGGGGCGCCATCCATCACCGTTCGCGGAGTCTGGGGATACTCGCCGCCATTTCCCTGCCGATCTCCGTCTACATGGCGCAGGGAGCTTTTTTCTTCCACACCGGGATCAATCCCGCCTGGCATGCCTTTGGGCTGGCGTGTTTGACTCCGCTGTATCTTTACACGGGTTATAGACTTTCAGCATTCAAAGAAGACAACGTCCTTATCTCCCACTCACAGACCGCCACACGCTGGGGTATTGCGCTCATTATCGTTGCCGCCCTCCTTTCACTCACCGACCTGACCAGCGGGACCGCCGCCGCGGCATCGCACGCCATTCTGATCGTAAGCACAACCCTGGTCGCCATCCTCTGGGAGCGGCCGCGTTCCCTGTATGCCGCATCTTTCTTCTCGTTCACGGCATCGACCTTTGCCATGTCCGAATTGGATTTATCGCTGAACCAGTTGGGAGTGGGATGGGCTTCACTGGCGATCCTGCTGATCCTGCTCACGCTTCGGCTTGCGCGCAAACCTGAGCAAGTGGAGAAAAGAAGACCCTACCTCACCGCGCTTGTGACGTCTGCTTATATTATCGCCGCGCTGGCGATCCTGCCTCCGCTTTTCCTGTACGATGGGAAGTTGCTCTCCTACGCCCTCGGCAACTGGGTCACCCTCTCTGCGTGGGGAGCGTATCTGGCGCATCAGGGACAGCCCGGGTTTATCTTCCAGACCAATGCAAGGAAACCCAACATCTTTAGCCGGTTGTTTGCCACGGATGCGGTCTATCACTGGGCCACGACCCTGCCGCTCCCCTTCTGGATCTGGATCATCACCAAAAATAGTGAATTCGCCGATGAGGTACTGCCGTTATTATTCGTCGCGCTTGCCTGTCTCATGGTCTTCATCAGTCACTGGCTGAAGAAATGTACCGCGAACAATTGCCGTATCCCCTGGCGATGGACCGGGCTGGCGGTCAGCGTTGTTGCGCCCATCATTGCATTCGTGAATGTCCCTGACGGATATGTCCCTGCCATTTCGCTTTTGGCGGCTGGGTTGCTGTACTTCGCCGACACAATTGCATCCCGCGAGGCGCCGGGATTCTATCCGGCAGGACTCGTCACCGCCTGGGGACTTTGGCTCCTGCTCACACAGGCGGATGCCGATAAAGAGATCATCACCTTTGCGTTGTGCCTGCTGGCGGCTGTCTACTTCCTTGCCGGACTCGAAGCGGAACGTAGAAGACTCTCACTTGGCAATTACAAGTTCCTGTCACATCTGTACAACACGGCACATCTACTCTCTTTCATCATCCTGATACGGATCTACCTCAACCCGCTCAATGACTTCTTCGGCGGTCCCGAATGGACGGATACCGTCCAGCTCTGGGGCGCGGCGGATCAACTATTGCTCGGCGTGATCTACGGCTTATACGCCTGGGGGCGCCGCCAGGAACGCTGGGGACACATCGCCGCATGGCTGGGCATGATCGGCGGCGGATTCATCGCCATCATCTACAGCCGCGGACACGGCTCGCTCGCCGCAAAAGGCGCGGTCATCGCCGTCATCATGATCCTCGCCGAACGCGGATTGAATTACCTGAAACAAAAGGACTCCATCCGCAGACGCCTCCGCGCGTTCGTCCGGCTGGCGTGGAGTCTGTACCAGCGTCCATTGCTCGTGGCAGGCTGGACCGCATCGGTCGGCATCATCATCCTCTCGCTCGTGCGGAACCTGATCCTGCTCGGCGGCGGGCGCATCCAGCAAACCTGGGCGGCGGCGGGACTGCTCATCATCACTGCGTTGTATGCTCTCTCGGCGCGCATGTTCCGCAAGGCGCGTTTCGTCTGGTTCGCGGTCATCGTACTCCTCGCCCCGTGGACCATCCTTACCAACCTCGGCTGGTTCACATCCTTCAAACCAGACCTGCCCGACTTCGCCGTCAGTTGGACAGTACTGGCATGGCTCTTGTTCCTCATCGGTCTGTGGGTCGAACGGCGCGCACCGCTGGCGTATGCCGCGCCGCTGAAAACCGCGACGCACATCCTGCTCCCGTTCTCGATGCTGTGGGCGATAGCCAACACCGAAGCCAGTCTGTACACGGTCGGACTTTCGATTGCATTGTATGCGGTCTCGGCGTGGATCGATCACGGTCAATCGAAACAACTGGAAAGAACCGTCTCTCCACTCGCCGCGACAAAATTCTTCTACCCGGCATTGGGACTGCTTCCGTTATGGTCGGTGTACTGGCTGGATTATTTATCGCCAAAAGCACAACATGAACACTTCGGCTTGTTGATCCTGACATTTGGCGCGTTGGGTCTGGCTGTTGGTCTCCTGCTCGAACGCCTTGCGCCGCGCCCGGAATTCAAACACGCCTACGGTCTGCCTGCCTATCTCACAGCGTACATCTCCATCATCGTCGGCACCATGCTGGTCGCGCACCTGCCAGGGACTCTCGCGCTGGCTTTGTTGTACGATGCCATCCTCATGCTGGTTTCGGCGCGCATCTTCAAGAATCCGTTGTGGCTGTATCCGGCAACGGCGCTCACCGCGCTATCGCTCATCATCTCGTTGAACGAAGCGGATATCCCCGCCGGGCAACAAGGCTGGTGGCTGATCGGGCTTTCGGCGGTCTATCTGCTCATCGCATGGGTCCTGCGCCGGCTTCGCCTGGATGCCTACGGCTCCATCTTCATCATCGCGGGCTTTGCGCTCACCGCGCTGGGCTTGCCTCCCTCAAGCCTCGACCAGACCGGAGCCATCTGGGGGTATGGCGCCGCCGCCCTCCTCTATGCGATCAGCGCCTTCTGGTTGAAGCAACCGCTCCTGTTGACTCCCGCCAGCGCGCTCATCGTTGTTCCGTATGTCTGCCTGCTCCAGCGCTCCGCGATTCCAAATGAATATTACGGCTTGAGCCTCTTCCCCGGCGCATTGCTCGCGTTGACCCTTGGATGGTTCCTTGATCGCCGCTTCGGCGCGTGGAAGGATTTCGCGTGGGACAAACCCAGTCAATGGCTTACCGGGCTGGCAGAGCGCTTTCTGGGATGGTGGTCTTTGCCGCTTACCATTTTGGGATTGGGACTGGCGACATCCGCGCCTTTCTTTGCGGACTCGCACCCGGACTTGACCTCCCTCAACTTCCTCATGCTCGCCTCTTTCTACGGGTGGGCTTGTTACCGTTTCAAACTGCGTTTCTGGCTGGTGACGGCGCTCCTCTCCGCCCAATACAGTCTCGGCTTTTATCTCGACACCTTCGATCTCTGGCGTCACGCGGAAGATGCCTGGCTGAACTTCCTGCCGTTGACAGCGGTCATGCTTATCGCAGGACTGTTCATCGAAAAACAATTCAACGAAGGGACGCCCCTCCACACAAAGAGAATATTCTCAGGCTGGTCGCGTCCGTTCTATCTGTTTGTGATCATCGATATTTTCCTCTCCCAGTTCGGGAGCATGCACGGGACATTTGCAGGCGCGGGAGTTTCCATCGTCAACCTGTTTCTTATGGCGGTGCTGGCTTCGGCGTGGATATCCTCTGAACTGACCTATGTCAGTTTGTTGATGGGTCTCATCGCGTTGTTGCAGTGGCGCGATGCGGCAGACTGGCTGGACCTTTATCTTCCAGTCCATCTCGCGGCGCTGGCATTGGGATACGGCGCGCTTGGGTTTGGGTACAACCTCATTAAACGGTGGCAGGCATCGGCTGGGAATGCTCGCGTTGAGCCAGGTCGAAATGAAGCGGGGGACAGTCCGGTGCGGAGCTGGCATTCCATCTGGGAGGTCCCTCTGCAACGATCGGCGATGCTCGTCTCCTACCTGTCGCTTGGGTCTGCGCTCATCCTGAGTTTCGACCTCGCTGTCTGGAGCGTGCGCGCGTTGTTCGGCCTTTCGTTCCGCGAGATCGTGGATGCGCAAACGGTGTATATGGCGGTGTGGGTGCTGGCGTTGATCGGGTTGTTGTATGCGGCGGCGTCAGCGGTGTATCAACGGGTGAGGCTTGGGTATCTGGCGGTGGGCATGTTACTGGCGGGCTGGTTCCTGTATGCGTTCTACATCAATGCCTGGGATAACCTGCGGCAGTTGCAATGGTATGCCATGCCTGCCGGGTTGTACCTGCTGGGCATCGGCTTCGTGGAATGGACGCGGGGTAACAAAAACCTGGCGCGCTGGCTCGATTACGCCGCGATGCTGTTGCTGTTCGGCTCGCTCTTCTGGCAGACGCTGGCGTACGGATGGGGGTTCGCCATCATGCTCGGCGCTGAGGGATTGGCGGCGTTCTGGTGGGGCAGTGCGCGCAGGTTGCGGCGCTTTTTCTACGCTGGAATGGCTGGCGTGGTGCTGGCGGCGCTGGGACAGTTGCTCAATGCCCTGCAGGAAGTGAACCAGTGGATCACCTTCGGTCTGATCGGCATTGCGCTGGTGGTCATCGCCATCATTGTGGAGCGAAGGCTGGAAACCATCAAAGCCTGGCAGGAAGTGTTGGAGACATGGGAATGAACAACGAACAAAACCCGGCTCCTGAAATCGTTCAACCCGTCGAAAGTTCCGCGCCGGTCTGGTTCAGGCGCGCTGTCATGAATGTCGGCATACTTGCGGTCATTTTCGGAGTTCCGGTTTCGCTCAACCTGTTCTGTATCGTCCCGCTTGTTCTGCTGAATGACCGCGGATCGGATGTCACCATCTATGGCATAGCCAGCCTGACCATCGCCTTGCTGACAGTAGGCGCGGGCGGCGCGGCATTTTTCCATGCCAACCGCTCTTTGCAGAACAAACCTTCGAAGCCGATGAGGTTCCCAAATCCTCCCGCTCTGTTTGTCGGTGTTTTTCTCGTTTTGATCGCAGTGGGAATGCTTGTGAACGAGAACAAGAACGGGACAGGGATCATCATTGCGCCGATCCTGGTGGTTTGCGCGATACTGCCTCCGTTATGGGCGGCGGCATGGATGATCCCACGCGGGCATGAGTCGTCGGGAGAAGAGAATGTTCAGGGGAACACGGACCAGCCATCCCTGAGTTGGAGGCGGGGCTTGCTGTCATTTGCGGGCGGGGCAACGGTGAGTGTGTTCATTGCCATCGTGCTGGAAATCCTGCTTCCGGTCATCGTCCTGTCGCTGGTATTCAATCTCGCGGATACATTATCAGACCAGGTCAGCGACCTGTTCCGCGCCTTGTCGAATTCGGATGTGGCGGATGCACTGACAAATCCGGGTTTCATTTATATCTTCGTTCAAATTGCGGTCATCGCGCCGCTGGCGGAGGAGATCGCCAAACCGCTGGTGACATTGCCCTTGTTGAAAAAACTCGGCAGGCAGGAGGCATTCTGGGTTGGCGCGATGGCGGGAGCGGGATTCGCCGCGCTGGAAAACATCCTCTATGCCACGAGCGGGTTTGCCATCTGGTCCGGCATATTACTTGTCCGCGCGCTGGGCGGGGCACTGCATCCGCTGGGATCGGGGCTGGTGGCGCAAGGCTGGCGCGATGTCCTGCGCGGTGAAAAGGATGCGGGGACGAATTGGTGGAAGCGGTTCGGGATCGCTGTGGCTGTGCACGCGGCCTGGAACGGCGGCTCGCTTCTTGTCATCACTTTGGGCGGGGCGCGTTTCTTCGGAGATCTGCCTCCCGAGATCGACCTGCTGGGACTCTCCGCGGCTGGGATCACGCTGGCATTCCTGCTCATTCTGGGGAT
>JBFYRY010000417.1:0-2654 GCA_041302025.1 Chloroflexota bacterium
GTCCATCCATGGCGAGTTCAAGCCTGAGGGATTGAAGTCCACATTTATCGCGAAACTGGCGAAGATCGACGAGAAAGACCCGGAACTTCAGAACGAAGAAACGGTCAAGCCGATTCTGATCGACATGGAGACTGCCGTCTATTCAGTAACCAAGGTCAAGCGCGGCGAACGCCGGCGCAAACCATCCGCGCCTTTCACAACCTCCACACTGCAACAGGAGGCTTCGCGTAAACTGGGCTACACCGCCAAGCGGACGATGGCGCTCGCGCAGGGACTCTACGAAGGTCAGGATGTGGGCAACGGCGGTACGACCGGTCTTATCACCTACATGCGTACCGACTCGACCAATGTCTCGACGCTCGCGCAGACCGAAGCGCAACAGTACATTCAGGGCAAATATGGCGCGGACTTTTTACCGTCCGAGCCGCCGCAATATAAGACGCGTTCTGCCAACGCGCAGGAAGCGCACGAAGCCATCCGCCCGACAAGCGTGATGCGCGAACCCGAATCGATCAAGGAATATCTCGAACCTGCCATGTACAAACTGTACCGCTTGATCTGGCAGAGGTTCGTCGCTTCGCAGATGGAAACGGCAGTGTACGATACCTTGCAGGTCGAAGTGACCGGCAAGACCAGCGCGCATGAATATCTCCTGCGCACCTCCGGCTCGGCGGTCAAGTTTGTGGGCTTTTTGGTCGTGTATGAAGAAGCCAAGAACGAAGATGCGAAGACCGAAGAGGAAGACGAAGAGAATGTGAAGATTCCCGCCGGGATCGCCGAAGGGCAGAAACAGGAATTGATCCGGCTTATCCCAGAACAGCATTTCACCCAGCCGCCGCCGCGCTACTCGGAAGCATCGCTGGTGCAGGCATTGGAAGAGGATGGCATCGGTCGTCCATCCACGTATGCGCCGACAATCTCGACCATTCAACAGCGCGGATATGTTCTGCGTGAGGAAAAGCGACTCATGCCGACGGATATCGGCGTGCAGGTCAACGATCTGATGGTGGAATACTTCTCTGATATCGTCGATCTGAATGGATATGATCGCATCGGGTCAGGCGGAGTGGACCGAAGTGATGCACGAGTTCTACCATCCGTTCGCGGAAGACCTGAAACGGGCGCAGGCCGAGATGCCCGTCACCAAAAGCGGACCGGAACCGATCGGACGCCAGTGCCCGGAAGACGGCGGCGAACTGGTCATCCGCTATGGGCGTTTCGGTAAATTCATCTCGTGTGCGAACTTCCCGACCTGCCGTTATACCGAACCCTGGCTGGAGAAGATCGGCATATACTGCCCGAAGGATCACGGCGACCTGGTCGAGAAGAAGACCCGCAAGGGACGCACCTTCTATGGTTGTGCCAATTATCCGAACTGCGATTTCACTTCATGGAAGCGTCCGCTCAAACAGCCGTGTCCGAAATGCAACGGTCTGCTTGTGTACGCCAACAAGCGCGAAGCGCAATGCACAAATTGCCAGGAGTCGTTCCTGTTGGAAACGATTGTGCCTGAATCTGTCGAATAGGAGTCCCCATGCATTTAGCACCCTTACCTTATCTGGATCCCGGCTCGGGAAGTTTTTTGATCCAATTGCTCTTTGCCATGCTGGCGGGACTGGGCGTTGCCGTTTATTCTTCGTGGAACAGGATCAAGGGCTGGCTTGGCATCAAGTCCAAACCCAAAGACGAAGATGACGATGACGAAGAAACCAAATAGCGGAGGACAAGCGCAGCAGTCCCGTGGACAAGCGCAGCAGTCCGGCGGACAACTCCCCGCTTCTTTCCGGGACCCAAACGGGTTCCTGTTTTCTATGGACGGGGTGCTCTACCGACAAGTCAACCGCAAGTACGAGCGCGAATATGTCCGCTTGATGGAATCGGGTCTGTACGCGAAGCTGGTCAAAGCCGGGATGTTGATCCCGCACATCGAAGCGGATCAGGCTCCGGCGCCCGAAAGAGCGTCGGGACTGCGTGAGACCGAAACGGCGTTCAAAATCATCCAACCGGAGCGCGTACCGTTCATCTCTTATCCATATGAATGGTCGTTCAGTCAGTTGAAGGATGCGGCGCTGACAACGTTGTCCATCCAGCGGCGCGCATTGAAGGTGGATATGTCGCTCAAGGATGCGAGCGCGTACAACATCCAATTCGTGCGCGGTAAGGCAACCCTGATCGATACACTCTCGTTCGAGATATACAAAGAGGGACAGCCTTGGGTGGCATACCGGCAATTCTGCCAGTATTTTCTTGCGCCGTTGGCATTGATGGCTCTCAAGGATGTCCGCCTCAATCAATTCTTGCGCGTGTATATTGACGGCATGCCGCTCGACCTGGCAAGTGCGTTATTACCGTGGGCAACCCGATTCAATTTTGGACTGGCAACGCACATCCATTTGCATGCCGGGGCGCAGAAACGCTATGCGGGCGAGGAAGTCAGATCACGAGGCGGCGGGATGAGCAAGCCTGCGCTGTTGGCGTTGATCGACAGCCTGGATAAGACCGTCCGCAAGTTGGAGTGGAAACCGGGCGGCACCGAGTGGGAGAACTATTACGACATCACCAATTATTCCGATGCGGCGTTCGAACATAAAAAGGAATTGATCCGCACGTGGACGGAGCGCGTGAAGCCTGCGATGACGTGGGACCTCGGCGGC
>JBFYRY010000257.1:0-8086 GCA_041302025.1 Chloroflexota bacterium
CGTTGCTGCGGTGTGGAATAACCAAAATATGCTCGTTTGGGGCTCATGTCCCTATGTTATCCGATTATCAGTTTGTGTAAAGTGCTTTTGACCAAGACAAAATTCGTGTAATTCGCGGCTTGCTCTTGGGTTTTGCGTAAGTCCAATCTAAAAACGTATAAGGTCTTTTTTCCCTTCGCAAAACATCCAATCAATAAAAAATCCCGCCGGGTGACGGGATTTTGAAATTTGGTTAGTCTGCGCTGACTGCGTCTGGCAGGGGTTCCATCTTTCTGGCGAGGAAGATCAGGAGGAAGAGCAGTATCCCTGCCAGAGCGACGAGCAGGACAGTTATCATGGCTTCCGGTCCCGTGCGGACAAATATCTGACCGATCAGCCAGGGCATGAGCATGCTCCCCGCGCCCGAACCGACCAGGAACAAACCTGTGATCATGCCGGTGATCTGCATCCGTTCACCCGCCAGCAGGATGAAGGTTGGGAACATGGAAGCCATCGAAAGTCCCAGCCCGATCGTTCCAATCCACAGTTCCGTGTTGCCCCTGCCTATCATGATTATGACGGCGCTGATCACACAGCCAAAGATATCGATGAAAAGGATGGTCTGCGGTCGAAGGCGCGTGGAAACCCACACGCCGAGCAGTCTGCCGAAGGTGAACGCTCCCCAAAAAGCGGAGGTGAGGTAGGCGGCGGTGATGCTTGTCCCCAGCCCGAGCGTAACGGCATAGGTGGCGATCCAGTTGCCGAAGCCAAGTTCAAGCCCCACATACAGCAGGAACAGAATGACAACCAGAATGACAGGCGTGACCGGGAAGGATGCGCTTTTTTGTTTTTCGGTCACAGCATGTTTCGGCTCCGGCAGAATCCACAGCCAGACCATGATAGGCAGGCAGATGATCGTAAAAATCCAATACAGCCAGTGGATGTCATCGGTCTGCAATAAGACCTGGGCAAGCAGGATGGGCGCGATCATCGAACCGACACCGAAGAAGAAGTGCAAGCCGTTCAGGAACGGACCGGCTTTTTCACCGTGCACCCACATCAGCAAAGTATTGCCTCCCACATCGATGATGCCGGATGCAAATCCATTCAGGAACATGGCGAACAGCAGTATTTCAAGCGATTGAGTGATGGGGATGAGAATGCAGGCGATCCCCACAACGAGCATTGTGAATGCCATGAGTTTATGACCCGACAGGTGGTCGTAGGCAAATCCGCTGAACAGGGACCCGACTAAATATCCCAATGACCCGATGACAAAGATCAAACTGATGCGGTCGAGTGAACTCGTAGTATGTTCAGCAAGTTTGAGCAGGCTGGGTCCGCTGGCGGCGGTGGTCAATCCCAGAACGATGAAGGACAGGTAATATGCCGCTGTTGCGATGTAGGGGAGTGCGGATGCTTTTGTCTGTGTTGTGTTCATGTTGGCTTTCTTTTAGTTTGGTTGTGGTATCGTAACTTATTCATGCGAGGGCCACGGGACTTCGATGGGTCCGCCGTAGCCGTGTTTTTCCTGCACAAACACCCTTCCATGCGATGGGATACTGCACCCCGCTTCATCATTCTCGACAGTAATAAACGGGAAGTTGGTGCCGAGCGTTTCGAAGAGTATCTCACCCGATTCACATCTCCAGACTTCCAGGATGTATTGGTGCATGTTTTCATCTTCATATTTTCCCGGACTGATGGGCACCGGTTCCCACGTGACTTCGACACTGTTCCCGTTCCGAACGGCTTTTGCCCACACCGGACCGGGGTAGTATTTCGATACCGGAAGTTTCAAACCGGGATAAACAATGGGAAGCAACTTCCAGTCGCCCGCCATCTCAAGGAATTTTGTGTTGACCCAGCATTTGTTTTTTCCATCCACCCAGACCCAGTTGTTCGCATCGGTGCGCCCGACGAGTTTGATGTTCGCGCCCTTGTTCAAGGCGTAGAGATAGAGATATTCGGCGCCGGGTCCGTAGCGGCAACTTAGCAGGTCTGCGGTGACTTTGGCTTTGACGCTTTCGATGACAGGAAGCGGTGTCGATGTGGGCGTTTCAGTGGGAAGCGGCGTGGGCGTGAACGTCAGTGTGGGGATGGGGGTGAATGTTTCGGGTACGGGGGTGTGGGTGAACGTTTCAGTCCCCTGCGGGGATGATATGAAGGGAATGCCGGTTGGTGAGTCGCCAGCCTCGGGTGAGGGAGAAGCGGGTGTTTGCCCGGTCAGGTTGCACGCGATGCTTGTCGCGATCAACAAAGCCGGGAGGAATATTTTTTTCATGTCCCGATTGTACTAGCAAAGTCTGTGCTTTAAGTAGTTCACCCCGGCCTGAGGGGGGCAGGTCGGGGTGAACTGTTCATAGTGTAGCACTATCACGAAAAAAATGCAACTTAAAAAATCCGGGTGTTATGAAGTTGTCACAGTCATTGATTCCGAACCATATCCCAACAAGGATGCCACGCCTTGTATCATGAGACTCACACCGTAGATCGCCATGTGAACTTCTGTTGTGCCCGTGGTCAACGCCACATGGATGGCCCACACGATGGTTGCGGGACCCAGCGCAAAGAGAAACAAACCTCCCAATACAATGGGACCCGGCGGGATTAGTTCCATGGCTCCCAGCCATGTCGATATGCCGGTCACGATGATCAACGACGCGGTGGAAAGTTTCAGCAGGGACCACCACAGATCAGCCCGGTGAATTCCGTTGTATGAAAGGTCGAGTGCAATGAGAAAACCGGCAAACAGCGAATTGAGCAATGCGAGAAAGATCGAGACTGTTTTCATGACAGCGCCTCCGTTTTGGATTTCCTTCAGCATATCCAGTGGCGGCTGTCAGAATCTACAGACATGCTGTCAGAACCTTCAAAAAGCTGTCATCTGCATTTACGCCGCAACGATCACCCTGTTCTTCCCCGTTGACTTGGCGATGCTCAGCGCTTTTTCCGCCGCATCTATGAGTTGGTTTGCGGTATAGCCGTGTTTTGGAAAATAGGAGACGCCGATCGATATCGAAGTGGGGAACAGCCATCCTTGTGATGCGTGTTCGATGGATTCCCGCAAGCGTTCCGCGACCTGGGATGCCTGGTCTACATTGGTGGCAGGCAGGATGATGATGAATTCGTCACCCATGCGCCAGCGGCCGAGAAAATCGGTGGGACGCAGGGCGGTAGCCAGTGTCTGTGTGATCTTGCGGATGACGTCGTCCCCGGCCTCGTAGCCGCGGCTATTGTAGCGTTTGAGGCTGTCGCCGTCTAACAGGCAGAGACTGAGCGGTCTCTGGTCGAGGATCGCTTCACTGAGGGACAGTTCGAGCCGGCGCTGGATGGCGAGCATGTTGGGCGCACTGCTGACCGGGTCGGTATATGCCATCTTGAATGTGTATTGAAGAGTGCCGCCGAGGCTTTCGATGCGTTTTGCCATGAGTTCGATGGCGTGCAGGGTGACTGCATCCTGCTCGGAGGTGTCTGCCTGGAAAACTTGAAAGGGTTCACCGGCATGGGTCAGTTCCATTTTTTCGTTCAGGTTTTTCCATACCACCGGCGGGTTGAGCGGCCTGCCCTCCGGGAAGTGGATCACTGCCATGCGTACAACGGGCAGTTTTAGTTCCAACTGCTGGGCTTCACTGTCGAGGCGGTCGAACAGTTTCCGGGCGAGCACCTGGTGCGTCTTGTGTTTCCCGGTCAATACCGCCACGAAGTTATCGCCTGCGATGCGATACACATCCGCCCCGGTTTCATCCTTGATGGCAATGCCCAGCCAGCGCAAGAGACTGTCGCCATAGTCGAAGCCTTTCGATTTGTTGATGTGGCTTAACTGGTACAGGTCCAGCACGATCAACGAGACGGCCTCCAGCATGTTATTCTCGAAATTATTGTCGAGCGATTTTGAAAAACTGACCAGGTTCTTACAGCCGGTCAGCAGGTCCACACGGAAGAAGGGAGCGGATGTGTCGAAGTCTTTCATGTCTGCCTCATATCAGAACGATGATTTTGTCCATTATAGAACGAAAATCCCCGTTGTGTGACGGGGACTTAAGTTGGGGGTGAGCCATGTATCTGGGGAGAGAAAGAATGGGCTAACAAACCTCTTACCACAGAGCGCACAGAGTCAACAGAGTTTTTTAGTGGCTTTCTCTGTGATCTTTGTGGTCTCTGTGGTGAAATCTTTTAGCAAGCCCACGAGCAGCATCTGCCTGTCATTGTTTGAGCGCCTGGAAGATCTCTCTTACACTGCCTGCCTGGAGCACCTTTTGCCTGGGACTGCCATCGTCATCGGGCCAGCGGACGAGGCGCATCTCCCCGTCTGCGATCTCGATGCCGGTGATATCGCCATCGGGGAGGGAACAGCATCCGGTGTTGAAATAGCAGGGCAGGGGATTTTCAAGCGGTTCGACTTGTTCGCGCTCCTCGGCGCTCAATTTGCCTTCCAGGGTTTTCAGGTCGGATGACAATGTATCGATCCTGTGTAACTCTTCGTCCCGTTCGTTTTCGGCGAGTCTGTCCACGTTTGCGATGGCGGTGGAGATCTGCATCATCAGCCTTGCCCTGTGGGTGTAGGATTCGAACACGGGTGCATGGGTATGACCGGCGATCAATACCAGCCTGGTCTGGCGCGCCGTCCAGTGATAGATGATCTTGTCGCGGTCGTCGCGGATCTTCCAGTCGGTGGCAGGCGTGTTGCATGAGAAGCCCGTCAGCACCTGAAGCCGGCGCCAGATATTGTGCAGGATCCATTTGGCAAATTTGGTGCTCTTCCCCTGGTTCTGCGTGCCCTGATGCCCGTGGATGAGAAGGATCCTTCCCAGTATTTCATTTCCGTCGCGTACTTCCAGCAGGATGGATTCGGGTATATTGAGATGCCTTTTTCCGTACAGGGGTTGCAGGATGGTCCGCACCGTATTCCAGTCACTCCAGATGTCATCGTGATTCCCCCACAGGCGCAGGTAACGCCCTTCGTCGTGGAATCGTTTTTCGGCGGCGAAGGATGCGCTGTTGTTTCGGATGATGTCGCCCGGGAATTCCTCCCACAGTTCCTCCGCATCTCCCATGACGCACAGGCTGGATCCCGTTTCGAAGTAATGATCCAGCGCCCTGACGTAGTTCCCCTCACAAAGACGAAAATCATCGGCGCGGTTCTTCGCCCCCCTGTGATGATCCGAGAACAGGACCCATTTATCCTTCCTGATGTCGAAGCGGACGGTGTTCTTCTGTGCCTCATCAAGAGACTCTTGAAGCGCATCCTCCGTGCCTTGCCCGGTGTACCTGTCCCCGCCGAGACTGCATAACAACTTTGCGATGAAGTTCTGCCCTGCCATTTGACCTCACTCTCGCTTGTGGATGAATGCAGATTCATTATAGATAGTATGCCTGAATTGGGCAAGCGTTTCTTTCATCACGAAGAACATTGGGAAGATGTGACGGGGGTGTCCGCTGGCTGGGGGGAGCGGCTATTTCAGTGAGTATTCCAACAGAATGAACCACAGAGACCACGGAGAGCACAGGGATTTTTTCTTTTTGTTTTCTCTGTGAACTCCCCTGGCACCGCCCGTGATTTGCCAGGCAAATCAGGCAGGTGTGTGTTCTCCGTGGTGAAGGGTTTTACACCCATCCTTTTCGCCACTCCTGGCTGGCATGGTGATTCCAAGGTCGCTTGACAAGATTTGAAGTCCATGGCGTCACTAGAGATAATTTGGCGAAAATAGCATGTTTTTGCCTTCTACGCGAAGTAGGGAGTGACAGCCCGGTATGATATAATCACTTCATCTTATAAAAGGTCGAGCGCGTTTATGCCACCGTCAACCCGAATAGGGTTGGCGGTTTTTTTAAATCACCGACCGAACCAAAAGGAGCACGTCATGGAAGCGAAGTTGTATGTCGGGAATTTGTCCTACAAAACCACCGAGCAGGGACTGCGGGAACTGTTCATGCAGGCGGGCAGTGTGGTCTCGGTTGCGTTGATCAAGGAGCCGGGCTCTGACCGCTCAAAAGGATTTGGCTTTGTGGAAATGAGTTCGCAAGCCGAAGCGCAAAAGGCGATCGGCATGTTCAACGGATATTCGCTGGATGATCGCCAGTTGACTGTGAATGTGGCGCGTCCGCGCGAGGAACGCGGCGGACCCCGTCAGAACCGCAGTGGCGGCAAGGACCGACGTTATTAATACCACCTCCGGCATGTTCAGGATCGGCGACCGGGTCGTTCATCCACAGCATGGAGTGGGGCAGGTGGTCAAGCTGGATGAACGCGAATTCGGGTCCGGCGTGACGCGGCAGTATTACGAGATATCCATCCCGGGCGCGGGCAGTACCTTGTGGGTGCCGATGGATCCGCCTGCGTTCGGTTTGCGTAAACTGGCGCCGCGGAGCGAGATCGTCCGCTGTCGTCAGATTCTGACTTCCCGCCCCTCGCCTCTTACGGACGATGTGCGTTCGCGGCAATCCGTTCTGGCGGAACGCCTCAAGCAGGGGACGATACAGGTCCAATGCGAGGTGGTACGCGACCTGTATGCCTTTGGCGAGCATAAGTCGTTGTACGGTTCGATGGCGAATTTCTTTCGTCAGACGCAGAACGTGCTGTGCCAGGAATGGGCGGCTGTGGAGGGAGTAACCTTTGCAGATGCCATCCAGGAGGTTATATCTCTGCTTGAAAAGAGCAGGAATATGGTGGGCAAGTCGAAAGCATAGTCGATAAAAAAGTTGACAGGTCAATGTCAACTTTTTTGTTTAACGGGGGTGAGATCAAAACCGTCCAAACCGCAGGTGTGTGTTCTCCGTGGTAAATGCTCTTGAGTATTGCCACTCTTTACCATACACCCGGAAGATCCCCCCAATTTTTAAACGCGAATTACGCCAATTCAGCGAATTTCGCGAATTGAATTTGAGAAAATTCGCGTCATTCGCCCGTTCGCGGCATTCGCGTTGAAGATTTGTACGGTAGAGAATATTGCCATAAATGGACTTAAGAAACGCTCTCTTAATCCCCGTAAGTCTCGAAGAGTCCAGACCGCAAAGCCGCCGCCATGGAAAGTCCCATCAAGATCCCGAGGGGAATCACGTTCCGAAAGGTGATCTCCACCGGCTCCAGATGGCTCCAAAATCGACTGAGCCAGTTTTGGAGCAGGAGGAGCAAATAGTTCAAACCGCTTCCGAGAATGAAACCGACAATGAGCCCGAGCAGAGCCAGTTTGTTTCTTTCCTTTTCTTCCATGGCGACCTTCCCTCAATATGGTACACCCAAATTCCCAAAAATCAAAACCCCGCCGTGAGGCGGGGCTGAACTTCCGGAAACGAATTCATTTCGGAGCGGAGTAAATCTTCGGCGGTTTAACATCAAGTTGTTTCAGAATCGCCATCAAGCCTGCGCCTTCGGCTGGCTCAACAACCCATGAGGAGACCTTTTCGTTTTTTACGGTGATCGTATGGTTTTCCGTGGCGGTTGAAAAAGCCTTGTTCGTGGCGGAGATGACGCCCATGTGCAGACCTGTGAGATCGAAGGCGCCGCGGTTGTTCCCGCTCATTTGCGATGTGGTGTTGACTGTATTGCCATCGGACCCTTCCACTTTGAAATGGTAGTTCAGACCGGAAAATGCCATCTTCAAACTGGCGCTCATCCTCAGCCAGGTTTTGCCGTTGATGGGTCGGGGGATCAGTCCCTTGAATTGAAAATCATCCGAGAGCAGAGTCTTTGCCTTATCGAAATCACCCCTCTGGACGGAATCCATGAGGGTTTGGACGGTTTCTTGTGAATTCATGATGTTTTCCTTTAATACCAGGTGGTATTGAGTCAACGTTCCCGATGGAACTCCTGCGTTTTCCCCCGCGTGATGAACAGATCGTTCATGGATGCTGTGCTTTGTTTCAAAAAAAGTACCCTCGTCCCAGTTGGAACAAGGGTACCGTGTCGGAACCTTTTTATATCGCGTTAGCTGACGCGCGGCTTGGCGACATTGACCTTGAGTTTGTTCTCTGCCAGCGCATAATCGTTGAACATGTTGATCGCCTTGTCGGCATCCGCCTGGGTGGGCATGGACACGAAAGCGAAGCCCTTCGACTTGCCGGTGCCCTTATCCATGGCGACTTCCACCGAAGAGACGGTTCCAGC
>JBFYRY010000258.1:0-5712 GCA_041302025.1 Chloroflexota bacterium
GATGCGGCGTACGCCTGGTTGAACTACATTATGCAGGGCGATGTCTTCTGGCTGACCTTGATCGATTACACCTACATCAACCCCAACAAGGCGGCGCTGGAGTTTGCCAAGGCAAATCATACCGATGTATATAGTGCCTACGCCGATTCCCCGATCACCAATCCGCCCGCCGACGCGATTGCCAACGGGCATGGGATTCAGGATGTCGGTGAAGCGACCCCGCTGTACGACAATATTTGGGTGGAGGTAAAAGGCGAGTAGAACGAGTCCATGGAAAGCAAATGTCCGACTGCGCGAGCAGTCGGACATTTTTGTATAGGGTGGAAACGAGAGGGGGGAGAAAAAGGGTTTCGGAACGAATCAAGTCCCGGCTTGGGAAGAGGCGGTTTTTAGTCCATTTCGTGAATAAAAATTACAAAATCCTTGACTTTTGTGCATAATCATCATAAAATGCCAATATGGAAAGCGTAATCGGCAATTTGCCATTCGAAAACCTTGACGAGACTGATATAAAGATCATCGATGCCCTGCAAAAGGACGGGCGCGTGGCATTTGCGCAGATTGCCGAGCAACTCAATGTATCTCCGGGTATGATCCGCCAGCGTTATAACCGTCTTGTCGAGCAGGGTTATCTCAGGGTGGTTGCCATCACCAACCCTCTTCGCATGGGTTACAAAACGATGGCGATGGTCGGTATCCGCGCCGAGGGGAGTAAATTGCTTGAAGTCGCCGAAAAGATTTCCAAACTCGACGAAGTGATCTACATGATCGTTTCCAGCGGACGCTTCGATATTTTTGCCGAGGTCGTGTGCCGCGACCATGAACACCTGCTCCGCTTTATGACGGAAAAACTCTCGACGATTGACGGGATACGCGATACGGAAGCATTTATGCACCTGAAGATCGTCAAGGAAGTATATTTCTAACCGCTTCACGCGGGACCCGGAGTTGATCTCGTTTAATTGACAGGGTCCACTCTTTAGCAGGACTTTCGCTTCACAGCGCTTTTTTCGTGTCACCCTGAGTGAAACGAAGGGTCTCTACTCCAAAAGTCCAGATTCTTCGCTCCGCTCAGAATGACAAGCGAAAGTCCTATTTAGATTTGTTACTCTAACTCGCGGACTGCGGGTTATAAAACCAAATGGAGAAAGGTTTATGAAAGTATTACTCATTGGTGTTGGTGGGGTGGGTGAGGCGATCGCCGCGATTGCCAAGCCGAAGAAATGGGTGGAGCAGATCGTGCTTGCCGACTACAACGTGAAGCGCGCCAGGGAAGTTCAGAAGAAGCTTCGCCAGAACAAAAGATTCCCCGTGGAATTTGTAGATGCAAGTAAAAAGGCGGATATCGTCAAACTTGCGAAGAAGTATAAAGTGGATCTGATCATGAATGCGGTGGATCCCATTTTCAATGAGCAGATCTTCGATGCCGCCTATGCCGTCGGTGTGAATTACATGGACATGGCAATGACCCTTTCCAAGCCGCACAAGACCGACCCGTTCAACAAGTGCGGCGTCAAATTGGGCGATTATCAATTCGCAAAAGCCAAGGAATGGAAGAAGAAGGGCTTGCTCGCGCTGGTCGGCATCGGCGTGGAACCTGGCATGGTGGATGTGTTCGCCCGCTACGCCGAGGACCATCTCTTCGATGAGATCGAAGAAGCGGGAATCCGTGACGGCGCCAACCTCGAAATCAAGGGTTATGAATTCGCTCCCAACTTCTCGATCTGGACGACGATCGAGGAATGTCTCAATCCGCCAGTCATCTGGGAAGAAGGCAGAGGATGGTTCACCACCGCTCCCTTCTCCGAGCCGGAAGTGTTTGAATTCCCCGAAGGCATCGGCAATATCGAAGTGGTCAATGTGGAACATGAAGAGGTTCTGCTTGTTCCGCGTTGGGTCAAGACCAAACGCATGACCTTCAAATATGGGCTGGGTGACCAGTTCATCGGGGTGCTCAAGACCCTGCACATGCTTGGTCTCGACAACAAGGAAAAGATCAACGTCAAAGGCGTGCAGGTTGCCCCGCGCGATGTGGTCGCCGCGTGCCTGCCCGATCCCGCCCACCTCGGCGACAAGATGACAGGTAAAACCTGTGCCGGTATCTGGATCAAAGGCTCCAAGGACGGCAAACCCCGTGAAGTATATATGTACCAGGTGGCGGACAACGATGACTGCATGAAGAGACTTGGCTGTCAGGCGGTTGTCGCGCAGACAGCGTTCAGCGCGGTTATCGCGATGGACCTGCTCGAACACGGTCTCTGGAAGGGTGTCGGCGTGCTTGGTCCGGAGGCATTCGAATCGGAGCCGTTCATGGAAAGAATGGCTGATTATGGCTTCCCCTACGGTATAAAAGAGATGACGGAAGCAGGCGCTTAGAGAAATCAAAGCGGACAATCACAAGAATGATTGTCCGCTATTTTATTTCGGAGGACAGATAAATGTCTCAAGTCGTTGCAAATAATGGCGGAATTCAAAGTGAGTCAAAGAAACTGAAGCGTGAATTAACGCTCCTACCGTTGTTCGGTCTGATCTATTTCACGGTGTGCGGCGGTTCCTTTGGAGCGGAACCCATGGTCGGCTGGTCTGGACCCGGACTTGCCATGTTATTGTTCATCCTCACGCCGTTGTTCTTCAGCATCCCGAACATGCTGATGGTGCGAGAGATGCAGTCCATGATGCCGGTGGAAGGCGGATATTATCACTGGCTGAAAAAGGCGTTCGGTCCGTTTGCGGGATTCATGGGCGGCTGGATGAATTGGGTGGTCTCGTGGGTGGATGTGTCCATCTACCCGGTGCTTGCCGCGTATTATCTTGGCTATTTCATCCCGGCGCTTCGGAACGGTGCGACAATTGGCGGTGTATTTGTTTCCAGCACGGTGTTGTCGTTCCTTGTGGCGGTTGTCCTGATTTGGGGTGTCAGTGCATTGAATATGCGCGGTGCGCGCCTGGCGGGTTTGACCACCAACTGGCTGGGTCTGGTCATGCTTCTGCCGTTGATCGCCATGTCTGTGATGGGGTTGATCGTGTGGATCCGCAGTGGTACAACGACTCCGATGCCATTCCTGCCCGGCGGCGAGCCTGTCTCTTTCGACTCGCTGATGGGCGCGCTGAGCACGGGCATCTTTGTTGCCATGTGGAACTTCATGGGCTGGGAACTGCCCACCGCGGCGGGCGATGAGATCGTCAACCCAAAGAAGACTTACCCTATCGCGATGGCGCTGGTGCTGGTGGCGGCGATCGCCACGTATGCCATTCCAACCATTACGGGTCTGTATGGTGGTGCGGGTGAGGACGGGAAATATCAATTGTGGGGTATCGAGGAATATGAGGCTGGCGAGGGGATTGGCGTGGTGCTTGATGATTACGGTGTTCCACCCGAACAGGTGGAATCCTGGGATGTGGATACCTCCAGTTCGGTTGGCTGGGAATTCCCGGATATCGCGCATGCTGTCGCGGATAAATTGACTGGCCAGAAGGACGGCGCGCTGGCGCGCACGATGGGCGGTCTGGTCACGTTTGCGGCGGTGTTGAGCATGATCGGTCTTTTCATCGGCAACGGACTTGGCGGGACGCGCGTCCCGTTCGCAATGGCGCAGGATGGAATGATGCCGAAGTTTTTGGTGAAGGTCCATCCAAAGTATGGAACGCCGTGGGTATCCATATTGGTTTGTGCCGCTGTTTATTCGGTCTTCTCTCTCTCCGCGTTTGCGGCGCTGGTCGTGATCGATGTTTTCCTGAACATGTTGGTATTGATGGCGGAATTTTTCGCCTTGTGGAAACTGCGATTCGATCTGCCAAACTTGCCGCGCAAAGAAGTTCCCGGCGGCTGGTTTGGGTTAACGCTCGTGACGCTTGCGCCTGCCCTGATCGTTAGTCTGGCGATCTATAGCCAATATGTGGAGGAAGGTATGGCTTCCATCAGTTGGGCGTTGGGAGCCATGGTGATTGGCGCGGTGCTGTATTTCCCGATCCGAAAGTGGGTCAAGCCTGGTGTGCCGGATGTTGACCCGTTCGTTGCGAGCGAGGAAGATGAATAGGGTAGATAGAGCTCTTCGGACGGTACCAAAAGTCGGTTTGGAATGAAGCGCAGGGACGTGTCCCACAGAATCCTTTGTAGAACGCGTCCCTGTGTCTGTTTCGGCGAAATCCGATTGTTTTTCGTTCCATGCACTTGTACAATTGAATAAATCATATATGGAGGTCGCCATGCCAAACGGATATAACGGAAAGATCCTGCACGTGGATTTGACAATGGGTGAGTTGACAGTAGAGGAGCCGAAGGAGCCATTGGCGGATAACTGAGTCATGCTCAAGAATGGCGTCGCATGCCGACGCCGCGCATGCCTGGTTGAACTACATCATGCGGGGCGATGTCTTCTGGCTGACCCTGATCGATTACACATACATCAATCCCAACAAGGCGGCATTGGAATTTGCCAAGGCGAATCATACTGATGTATTAGCGCTTATGTCGATTCCCCGATCACCAATCCGCCTGCCGAGGCAATCGCCAATGGGCACGAGTTTCAGGATGTCGGTGACGCGACCCCACTGAACGAGATAATATCTGGGTGGAAGTCAAAGGCGAGTAGAACGAGTCCATGGAAAACATATGTCCGATCGCACGAGCGGTCGGACATTTTCATTGTGCATCCGACAAGGGATTATGGCTCTGTTCCCCGTAATAAACGAAGTCCTGAGTCCGGGGTTATTGCAGTGACTTCTTGCTTCGTGTGGTCTGCAACTGGTTGTCCGGTATCCGGCGGGTGAGCAGGTCGAGCGACAGTTCGATTACTTCGCGAGCTTCATCGGGGGTGGTCGTACCCACCGTCACCATATCCTGGTCGCGGATGGTGTTCCAGACGAACGCCAGCCCCACGACCGGCAGTAGTTTGCCCGCCGCCAGCGGTTTGATCGTCATAACCGGCTTTTGCGCCTGGCTAATGATCCGCATCACCCAGTCTGCCTCGACCTGCATCAGGAAGCCTGCCGCATTGTAGATCTGGATGTAGGTTTCAACATCGGCGCCCATCGTATCGGCATAGACGACGGCTTCGGGCATGTGCGTTGAAAGACCCGGTATCATCCCGCGTTCCCGGATCATATGGGTGTACCGATCCAGGTCGCGGATTGTTCCCGCCCGGCGGTCGATTAGCGCATCGGTGACGCACTGGTGCGGCATGCAGAACGTGGCGTTGAATTTGGCGCATTGGTCGAACACCGCCTCGGCGCTGTCCTTCTGGTCGGCGTTCGGAGAGATGTCGAATGCCGGGGTGTAGATTCGGATGATGCCCTGACCGGAGCGTTGTTCCGCCTCGCAGATGGAATCCTCCAGATGCTGGGAGAGTGGTCCCATGATGGCGTCGATGCCGAATTCAAGGAACACATCGAGGACGGCGGCAATGCGTTCACGGGTTTGGATGTCCTTGATGAACTTATCCTTGGCAAGGGATGTGTGGGAATAACCGAGGAACCAATTGGTCCCTGCCAGCAAGCGAGGCAGGCTCACGCCGCCGACCATGGTGCGGGGAAAAATAGTCTCATCCGTCATTCTATGCCTCCTATGATCGTTTCTTGATACAGGCCTTCTTTTTGCCTTTTTATTATTAGCTTCTGTAGTTTCGCCAAAATAATAGGATGAGCACTGGTAAATCTGGTAGGATTTGTTTGCGACGAATCCAAGAAGCCAGAGGTCACCAATGCTCCCCCTGA
>JBFYRY010000041.1:0-17712 GCA_041302025.1 Chloroflexota bacterium
ATCTTGAGCGGGAGTCCGGGAAAGCCCGCGCCCGTGCCCACGTCGATGAGGCGGTTCGGCGGATTCGCCTTCCATGCCAGCACACATGAGAACGAATCCAGAAAATGCTTGGTACGGATGGCTTCCACGTCGCGGATGGCGGTCAGGTTGAATTTCTGATTCCACTCCACCAGTTCTTTCTCGTAGGTGATAAGCGACATCACCTGCCGTCCTGTGATGTGGACGTTGAACAATGCCAGCGCGTCGCGGACGAGTTTTTCCATATAAAAAATTATAACCTGCAAACCGACTCTTTCCTCTTTCTTCTTTCCACACAAAGAAAGACGAAAAAAGCCAGCAAAAAAGACCGCCTTTTCTGACGGTCTTTCCAATAACAGTATTTATAGAAGCGCCTAAAATCAGGAACCGGGGTTTTCCAGTTTGGCTTTCTTTTCCCGATACTCTCGTATCTTCGCTTCAAGTTCCTTCACATTCTTTTGGGCTTTGACCACTCTCCAAACATTGAAACCCAGATACAGAAGTGCAAGACCTGTCAGCACCAGATAGATTTCACCACGTGGTATTTTTATGCCCAGATAGAATGTGATGATCAGGCTTCCAATGAGAGGCATCCATCCTGAAGTTCTTTCCTGTGCCAGCAGGATTTCTCCCTGTTTGATCTTCTGAGCCAACTCGTCGATGTTCGTCATTTATCCTTCTCCGGGTTGTCCTTTTCAAGATATTGAGCAACGGTCATTTTACTGCCGTGACCGGATGATTTGTTGAACCGGCGATACAGTGCGCGTCCGCCAAAGTACAACAGGGATGCCGGGATGGCGATCAGGATCAACGCCGGCAGAATGTAGATCACAAAGCGGATCAGGAAGCGGGTGAAGCCTTGGGTAAAGTAGACCAGGTCTTCCACGGCACTCTTGGCGGTGCCTTGAAGTTTCCAGCCGCCGATCTCGATCGGCTGTGCGCCCTCCTCCGCGATCAGCCGCACGCTGACCGATGACATCGCCGCGGACTGGTCGATGTACTTGATCTGTCCCTTCAACACTTCGATCTCGCTCTGGATCTGCTGTAACTGCATATAGACAGCCAGCACATCCTCGGTCTTTTCGGCGGCTTCCATGATCTGGACCAGTTTCTTCTCCGCCGCCTGTTTCGCGGCGAGGCGGGAGGTCAGGTCCACATACTGGTCCGTGACATCCTGCCCGGTGACATTCTCGTAATTGACCTCGACCGCATCCTTCTTGATCGTTTCCAGGGCTTCGGTCAATTTCCCGGCAGGGATACGGATGGAAACGCTGGCTTCCGGCACGGGGATGTTGTTCGGTCCGTATGTGGATTCATACAGGTTCGAGGAAATGACATACCCGCCCATCCCTTCGGCGAGCGCCACAATGGCTTTCATGCTCTCCTTCGGGTCTTTCACCACGATTGCCATGTCGGCGTTCTTGATGACCTTGCGCTCCACCTGCACGGCTTCCACCTGGTTGCTGGTCAACACCTGCCCAGCCGAGTCATACGCCATCGGCGCAGGCGCTTCCATGAGATAGAGTTCCTGCCCCGGAGCCCCGCCGCCGCGTCCATAATCAAGATCGGATGATATGGTGCTGAAGGTATTGCCGACCTTTGGACTCATCAGACCTATCATCAAAAAACTGACGAGCAAAAATGCCGCAATAACGGAAAAGATGATAATTAACGGGCGTTTCATGGTTTCAACTCCTTGATCCGACATAAGGTGATTACACCCTACAGACGAATTGATTTCTAGAAAGTTCCGACCCCCACTGCTCACTGTTCACTAATCACTGAGACTGCTCACTATTCACTGCCTCCCGACCTTACCACCCCTCGGCGATCCTCACGGCATGTTTCTCCGGCAGACCCACCTCCCGGATGCGCTGTTGAACTTCGGGGATGTTGTATGCGGCGCGGCGCGGTTCCCAAATCTTTGTTTCGCTGTCGTAGATGGCGTACGCGGCGCGCGGGTCGCGGTCACGGGGCTGGCCCACCGAACCGGGATTCAGGATCAACCTCGGCTGTAGCTGGATGCGTTCCCCCACTTTGATCGGTTTGAGGCTTACGCGGTCATTCTGTTCATCGAGATGGAACATGCACTGGATGTGCGAATGTCCCACCATGCACCAGGGAGTGGTGAAATGATCGAAGTTCAAACGCGCCGCCAGCGTGTTGAGAATGTATTCCCAGACCGAATCGCGCGGGCTTCCATGCACCAGGCTGACATCCTCGCGCACCTTCAGGTTCGAAGGGAGGGAGTGTAAAAAGTCCATGTTGCTGGCGCTCAATACGCGTTCGTGATATTCGAGCGCGCGGCGAGCGTCACCGTTGAAGGCTTCAAAGGGGATCTTGCCGATCACGGCAACATCGTGATTGCCGAGCAGGCAGGTTAAATTCCTGATCTCGCGGATCTCCTCCACCACTGCATTCGGGTCGGGACCATACCCCACAATATCGCCAAGACACCAGGTTTCGTCCACTTCACCGGCGTCCTTGAGCACCGCTTCGAGGGCGGTGTAATTGGCATGAATATCCGAGATGACAAGAATTCGCATTCTACTCCAGCAACCCTGCAATACGTTTAATAATGACCTCAGCCGCCTCGCTCTTGCTCATCAAAGACAATGCTTCCCTGTGCCCGTCTTTGAACAGGAGGGTAATGCGATTGGTCTCCACGGCAAACCCCGCGTCATCGGCGGAGATGTCGTTTGCGGCGATCAGATCCAGGTTCTTGGATTGTAACTTATTTGCCGCATTTTCCAGAAGACTTTGGGACTCTGCCGCAAAGCCCGCCACCACCTGTGGACGCTTCCCGCTTCCTTCCCAGCCGGAGGCGGATACCGTTTTCAAAATATCATCCGTGGCTTCGAGTTCGATCTGCGGCACCCCGCCCTCTTTCTTGATCTTGTCCTTCGCCGCATTCTTTGGGCGGAAGTCTGCCACCGCCGCCGCCATGATGAGTGCGTCCACTCCCGCAGATTCCTGCAACACGGCGTCGAGCATCTGCTGTGCCGTTTCCACGTGGACCATCTGCGCACCGACCGGCGGAGTCAACCCGGTGGGCGTGGTGACGAGCGTCACCTCCGCACCGGCATCGAGCGCGGCTTGCGCGAGGGCGTAGCCCTGTTTGCCGGAGGAACGGTTGGTCAGCACGCGGACGGGGTCGAGCGGTTCCTGAGTCCCTCCGGCGGTGACGACAACTTTTTTAGCGGCGAGCAAGCCCCGGCGTCCGAGCACGAGGCGAATGCGTCCGATGAGTTCGTTGGTTTCGGGCAGGCGTCCTACGCCCACGAGTCCCGAAGCGAGATGTCCCTCCGCCGGCTCGATGATCTCCGCGCCGCGCTTTCGGAGCGTATCCAGATTTTCCTGCGTGGCGGGGTGCTCGTACATGCCGCCGTCCATGGCGGGCGCTATGATGAGCGGACACTGTGCCGCCAGCGCGGTAACGGTGAGGAGCGTATCCGCCAATCCGTGCGCGAGTTTGGCGATGGTGTTCGCCGTGCAGGGCGCGATGACAAGCAGGTCGGTTTTGTGACCGAGACCCACGTGCAAAACGTGCGCTTCATTGCCCCACAGGTCGGCGTCGGTGAAGGCGCGCCGCCCGGTGACTGATTGGAATGTGAGCGGCGTGACGAACTTTTCCGCCGCGCCGCTGAGGAGCACATCCACCTGCGCGCCTGCCTGCGTGAGCTTCGACGCCAGGTCCGCGGCTTTGTACGCCGCGATGGAGCCGGTGACGCCAAGGATGATGTGTTTGTCGGTGAGGATGGACATATCATGGATTATACATCCAACAAAAAAGCGATGCCGGGATGTGCATCGCTTTTTCAATGATTTAGTACGGCGCTTCGCCGGGCGAGTCGCTGATCTCGCGCCAGTTCTCGAAACTATCCGCGCCGGTCGGGATGATGCGTTCCACGGACGAACATTCGTGCAGGTCGAGCGGCAGGTTGTCGAGATAATCGTCGCGGAGTCCGGTCACATACGAATCGAGTTTGGGTGTGCCGTAGGTGGAGATGACTTCCTTGATGACGCTCGGTCCGCCTTTGTAGAGCACGAGCACGTCGCGCCCGTTGCCGTCGCCGATGATGTTGAAGTAGTCATCGCCAAGCGATTGGCTGTGTGCCGGGGTAAGGATGACCGTGCCCGCCGGAAAAGCATAGGGCATGTGGTAGGGTTTCATGCCTTCGGTGTAAGCCGGTGAAAGGATCAATGCGAACCCGCGCGCAGGGATGACGGTGGAATTTGTCACGAGGCTGGCATCCAGCGGCTTGGTGGGGTTACGCTGTGACCACGCCACCAGTTCCTCGGGCGTTCCTGCTTCGCCCAGGTCGGCAAGCCACCAACCGGCAACATCCACGGGTTGGTCGCCGTAGTTGTATAACTCGACGTACTCGTTCCACTTCTTGACTTCCAGGTCTCCGCACGGGTTTCCCATCACTTCGCTGATGATGACGGTCGGCTGGGTGTTGAGGATCATGGGTTCAGGTGCGGCCGCCTGTACTTCCTGCATGGGAGCCGCCACGCCGGGCTGGAGCACTTCCGTGATCGGGGTGGGTTGCGGCAGACTGCCATCATCCGATGTGACGACGCACTGGCGTGTGATGGGAATCTCCACACCAGGCGTCCCGGAGGAAATGGTAATGTTAATGGTGACAATTGCCGGCTGGGAAGGAGCGATGAAGAGGGCGTTCAATCCCGGAGCGGCAGAAACGATGCTCCCGCCGTCCGCATCCCAGGTGATGACCGCGTTGGGCGGGACGAGTCCATCCAGCGTCATGGGCAGTTGCTCGTTGACATTCAGCCTGCAATCCTTGGGCAGGACGGTGACAGCGTTGGTGGGCGTTGCCACATTTCCGCAGGCGACGATGCCCGGGATGAGCAGAGAGATGAGAATGAGGAGGTGAATTTTTCGATGAGACATGATACCCCTGTCCTTTATGGGTTCGCAACCTGGATATCCAGTGAAAAAATGGAGCTCTGATTACAAAAATCCTGGGAGGCTTGCAGGGTGAGCAAACCGTTCCCTGGTTTACCGGACAATTTTAGGTTGATATCGCACCCACTGCTGGCGCCGATCGTTTCGAATGTCTCTCCGATGTACTGCCATTTGCAGGAGAGGATCGCATCCTGTTGAGTGGACACAGCGGTGATCGCCAGAAATTCTCCCGGCACAGCCACGAGCGTTTCATTGGGGCGATAGGTCTCCTGCCTGCCTTCCACATGGAAGGTTACGAACGCGGGTGACTGGCACGAAGGGAACACCAGCATAAGCGCGCCGACCGAAACTGCGAACACGGTCCCCAGCACCCATAGCGGGATGCCGGTGATGTAGGTGCGCACCGTCTCGGAGGTGACCATCGTTTTGATGCCCGGCACCTCGATGCCCAGCCGCAGGAGAACGAGCACGCCGCTCCCGACCAGCGCCCCGAAGGCGATCAGCGCCCTCTGCGGGTTTGAACTCTCGCTCAACCATACGATGACCGAGCGCGGGAAGAGCAACTGCAGGCGCACAGCTATCAGCGCCGCCGCCCACAGCACCAGGAACATTGCAAGTCCACGGGAGATCTCGATCAGTTCGCGTTTTCTGTTCATGACAATTCCATTACAAGTAACACGGATTATAGCCAGCGGGTTGACGCCCCTACTTTGTAGGCACTTAACAAAAACGCGAATCTTTCAACTTAGTAAGGCTTGTGAAAATTCACACCATACCCCAGCATTTTGTCCCCCGAATAGTCGAACTTTGCCGAGAAAAACATCCCCGCTGTGATCCATGGGAAAAAGATGTGGTCGCTTTCCCACAGGTTTAGTTCTGTTAGTTTGTCGTCATCCACCCATTCCAGTTTCCCCTCGGGCGAGGACTCGCTCAACTCGCCGGTAAATTCCCGCGCCGTGAAGACAAAGACGTACCAATCGTTGCCTTTGAAGTTCGTGAAGAGCAGTAATCCGTGCAAATGCGGATTCTGGATGACCAGCCCCGCCTCTTCCTCCACCTCGCGCTTGATACACTCCTCAGGCGATTCCCCTGCTTCGAATTTGCCGCCCAACCCGTTCCACTTGCCTGCGTGGATGTCGTTGGGCTTTTTGTTGCGGTGAACCATGAGGGTCTTGCCGTTCTGTTTGACATAGCAGAGGGTGGCGAGGATCATGCCCGGCTACTTTATTAATATGATTTCTTTTTGTGGTTCGGTGAAGTATTCTGCGCCGTGTTCAGTGATAACCACATCTTCTTCGAGACCGATATATCCATACTGGGGAACTGCCAGCCCCGGCTCGATGGTAAAGACCTGTCCCACTTCCAATTTCTGATTCGGTGAATCACCATACTTCTCCCACAGCGGACCGAGCAGCGCGCCGCCATCGTGCGCTACCCGTCCGAGTTGATGACCAAGTGCGTATGGATATTCCGGGTAACCAGAGTCGGTGACGATCTCGCGGGAGATCGTGTCAATGGCATTGCCGGTCACACCAGCTTTCATGGCTTCGCGTGATTTTTCAACGGCGGTGCGGACGGTGATGAATCCGCGTTGGACTTCGGGTGGCGCCTGGGTCTCTCCCTCGCGCAGGACATAGCACACATGTTGAATATCGGAGCAATAGTCTTCGTATTTCACGCCGAAGTCAAAGTGGATGATGTGTCCGCGTTCGACCTTGATGTCGGTGGGACCGTTGTGCCCAACAGGGGAGTTGGGTCCCGAGTTCACAGCGGGACAATTTTCCGCGGGCCATGCCAGCCCGACGCCATAGTCGCGCGCCAGTTTCTGCATATATTCGCCGACTTCGATCTCGGTCATGCCAACTTTGATGAAGGCAAATGTTTTGCGGTAGATCTCGTCGGTGATCTCTACGGCTTTGCGGATGCGCGCCAACTCGGTGGCGGTTTTTCGTCCGCGCAGGGAGTTGATGATCGGTTCGGCGCTGACGAGCCGGTCTGCATAGGGTGTGCCCGCCAGATACTCACACAGGAATTCGTACATGGCGTGAGTCAAACCGTCAGCGTGGACGTTGTTCCTCGAAGTGTTGACAGCTATCCGATCGGGATTGAGGCGGGTGATCGTATCGCGCAGGAGTCCGCTCACGGCGGTGTCGTATCCGATGATCTCGTCGAAGACATCCAGTCGTTGAAGAGCATCCTTTTCGAGATTACCGATGATGGCGATCTTTTCTCCCTTGCGTGTGAGGATGAGCGCGGATGGCCAGGTGAGATCGTTGTCACCGATCAATAAATCGAGCGCCGGGTCGCGCACGCCGCTGGTTTCGCGCACGAAGGTGAGCCATATATCAGTTTGTTGTTCTTTGAGAATTTCAACGGCTTGATTCGTTTTTTCTTGAATGAGAGTCATGGATATCTCCTAGTCTGTTCCTTCGACCATAGGTATGGTTTGTCGGTTGAATTTGCGCGGCTCTTTGATGATGAAGATCAAGATGCCCATCATGACCAGCGATAGAACGGCGGATAATGCAAAAGTATCATCAAAGCCCTGGGTATCTGCGATCCAGCCGCCGATGAGCGGCGCGATCATGGTGGCGGGTGCGGTGAGAGTTTGTGCCAGACCGATGTAAAACGGACGTTCCTTTTCGCCGCTGAAGGTGGTCGCCATGGTCATGCCGTTGGTCCAGATGGAGACGTTGGCGAGACCTGACAGAATGAAGATGGGAAAGAACCACGCGAGGGATGTTGCGAACCATGCCAGCAATGAACTGAACAGGGCTGCCACCGCGCCTACAATGAGCATGGGACGATGACCGAACTTATCTCCCAGCCAGCCCATGCTGACATTGGCTGCCATTTGTGAGATCGTGAGAGTTGCGGTCAGGAAGCCTGCTGTGACTGTATCCATTTCGAAACGGCGCAGGGCATAGACGATGTAGAAGGCGAAGCCCATCGTGGCAAATTGCGAAAGTGTGCGTGCCACAAGGAACCAGTTGAAGTTTTTGTCGCTTTTGAGAATGCGACTTGCTCCCTGCCAGAAGGGGATTGGGTGTTCATCGATGACTTTTTCGTTATCGGTTGGTTCGCGCGTGAATGCCAGCGCGCCCCATGAGATCGTAAAGAAGACGACCCCCACAAAGAAACAGATCGCAAAGTTGATGGGTGAATCAAATCCGTTCAAGACGTAACCGGCGGCAATCGCCGCGCCGCTGATGAAGAGATTCGCCACCGCGGCTTGTGTGCCAAAGAAGGTACCGCGGTTCTCCGATGGGATGATCTTGGAGATCATGCTGGTCCACGGGTTGGCGGTGAATCCGCCGCCGAGTCCCTGCCAGATGAGGAAAACGAAGGTTGCGATCAACCCGGCTTGCAATCCGATCCTGGGGAGAAGCAAAGCCACGATGGCAAACCCGAGAAATGGAATGCGTTCATGGATGGTGTTCAACAATACCGTTGGTTTATACCTGCGCAGTCTTGAGGTGTGGCTTGCGGTGAATAACTGCGGCAGGAGCCAGCCCGCGGAATGGATCGCAGGGACGAGTCCGATCAGGGTGGCGGAATCAGTCATCGAGGCGACAAAGAGCGGCAGGATGGTGCCGAAGGAGGCAAAGCCGAGCGCGATGCCAAACATACCCGCATCAATAAAACCAACCGTGACGTTAAACCGCAAATGTTTACGACCGAATTGTTCGACTTTGGAGAGGGGAAGCATTACTCAATTCTACTTCAAGTATTGAATCCCAAAAATCGTGAAATTTGGTACTTGAATTTTCTTCTGAAAAAGCGTACTCTATTTATAGATACGGGATTACTCAAGAGAGGAGAATGCAATGATTACCTATCATAAGTCGTTTTCAATTTTATCCATGTTAATCTTAATCGTTTTAACCTCATGTGCTGGGGGGCAAACTCCAGTAATACCAACGTCAACGGTTACAATTCCGCCTACAGCGACTTTCACATCCTCTCCGACCCTTACACCTACTCCAACGTTTACCCCGACAGCAACCGCTACACCACGTTTGCCGGTAGCGCCTGGCACTCAGATGCCTGTCCCGGGACTCGCTTTATCAGCGGACAATTTAGATCAGGTGGTCGAATTGGCGCGCTGGGGAAACGGCATAATTACCGATGCGACATATTCCCCGAATGGTAAGTTAATTGCCAGTGGGTCAACGCTTGGTGTCTCAATTTACGAATCTGACACGTTGAAGGAAATCCTTTACTTTGAAACAACTTTAACTGTAAACAGCGTTGTGTTTTCCCCGGATGGAGAAACATTAGCCACCGGGTTGGACGACAAGACTGTGCAAACCTGGAGCGTGAAGGACGGATCTTTGCTCAAAACCTTTGAATATCCCAAAGATGAAAAAGGCACCGAGAAAGAGATCGATGAAGCCAGCAAGGAAGACGTAGCCAGCATCGCCTTTTCGCCGGATGGAAAACTGCTTGCGGCTGGATCATCGGATGGAATGGTCGTCCTGTGGCAGGTTTCGGATGGCAGTTTGCTTCGATCTGATAAAGAGAGCAAAAAACTGGGCAAGTATATTACCCGCGTCCTTTTCTCCCCTGACAGCCAGTATCTATTTTATGCCCCTTTCACGGGCAATGTGCACATGCTTCAGGTTTCAGACGGCAAAGAAGTAAAATCCTTTAGCGGGCATAGCCATTTGATTTTCGAAGCGGATCTTTCCCTCGACGGAAAGGTCCTCGCTGTGCTTGAAAGGGGGTTATATGGCCAGGGCGAATATGATTTGATTCTTTGGAATGTTGAAGATGGAAAACAGATGCAAAAGATAAAGGGAGGCGATTATTACTCGACAAAAATTACCCGTATAGGTATGTCGCCTGACAGTCAATATGTCGCCGCTTCATGGAATGACTATTCGATAAAAATTTGGAGCGTCACCAGCGGCGCGTTGCAAAACGATTTCCAGGATTTGGTGCCAAAGGATTATTATTATTACGATAGGCTGGCAGTTAAATTCTCGCCAGACAGCAAGTCCTTGCTTGCGGCAGGACGTAATATTATGGCCATGTGGAATGTAGCCAACGGTTCCCTGGTTCAAAATATTAAAACAAAATCCGAGCCGATTTACAAGGTGGATATTTCAACGGATGGAAAATCGCTCGCTGCGGTGGAGGGACTTAATATTGATCTATGGCAAATTTCCGATGGAAGCTTGATCCCCACGAAAGAACCATTGCAAAGCAATGGGACGATTGACTTTTCGCTCGATGGGAATAGTATTGCAACAGGCCTTTTCAAAAACTCGGCGCAGATTATGCCGCTTTCCGACCAGGGAATTCGTAAAAGTTTTGAAATGGAAAAGAAGGAATACATCAGGGGGGTTGCCTTCTCACCAGATGGAAAAGTTCTGGCATTGGGAGCAAGCTCCCCGGCAGGTAAAGTCGAACTGCGCCAGGTCTCGGACGGCTTACTGCTGGCAACAATATCTCTCACTGCAACTTTTGGATTTAACAACATGGAATTCTCTCCCAGCGGCGAGTTTTTGGGAGTGTCCATACACAATCAAACCATATTGATCCGGGTGTCTGATGGAAAGGTTATTAAATCCACTAATAAAGGCGATTGCCTGGCTTTCTCACCGGACAACACGTTGTTGGCGGTAGGGGCGGCGCAAGACAATACACTATTATTCTGGAGAGTGCCCAGTGGCGAATTAATCTTTAATCTTAAAGATCGCCCGGAGGCTGTAAGCAGCGTGCGTTTCTCTCCTGACGGCAAACTCCTGATGGCAGGCATGGCAGATGGAGCAATTGAAGTATGGAACGTGGCTGATGGAACGTTGCTGACAACTTGGCAGGCACATTCGCAAGGGATCACAGATTTTGCATTCTCTCCCGGCGGCGACTTGCTTTTCTCGTCGTCTTATGATGGCACTATCCGTGTGTGGGGCATAAAACCATAAAAACTGCAGTTGGGATATTAAACGGACTTTCAAGGAATTTTTCTTGAAAGTCCGTTTTTCTATCTTGACTGATCCCGAAAAAACATGCTAAAATAAAAACGAACGTTCGTTCATATTTGGAGATTTGCATGACCGCGAAAGAGAATTTGAAAAAGGGGGATGTGACCCGGCTTGCCGTGGAAGATGCCGCCATCAGCCTTTTCCTGAAACAGGGCTATCACGCCACCTCCATGCGTCAGATCGCAGAGCATACCGGGCTGGCATTGGGTGGGATCTATAATCATTTTTCCAGCAAGGATGAGATCTTTGAAGCCATCATTATCGATCAACACCCTTATAAGAAGATTCTCCCGCTCATTCTGGAAGTGAAAGGCGAAACTGCGGAAGAGTTTTTTGGGAACGCATTTCGGATTGTCATCGATGAACTGGGCAAACAGCCCGAGTTCATCAACCTGATGTTCATCGAACTGGTCGAGTTCAAGGGTAAACACGGTTCTGTGATGCTGCGCGAGATCGCGCCCAAGGTTTTGCCGGTCTTTGAAAAGCTTGTAAAAACGATGAAGAGTTTGCGCTACAAAAACCCCGCTGTGTTAATGCGTACTTTCTTCGGCATGATCATCTCCTACTTTATTACAGAAATGATCACCTCCGATTCTGTGATCAGTAATTTGATGCCCAAAAACAGCGCGGACGTTTATATCGATATTTTCCTGAACGGTATCCTAAAGGAGCCTGCATGAACTCACGTTTAATGTCCATCATCCGCAAGGAATTCATCCAGATCTTCCGCGATGTGCGCACGCTCATCATGATCCTGGTCATCCCGATCATGCAGTTATTCCTGCTCGGCTATTCCGCGACCAATGATGTGCGTAATGTTCCGCTGGCAGTATTGGACCAAAGCCGGAGCGCTGAGTCCCGCGCGTTGCTCGATTCGTACAAGGCGGCTGATTATTTCAGGATCGCGTACACGGTCCAGTCGGAAGCGGATATCGAAACGCTCATTTCCAGCGGGGATGCGCGCGCGGCGATCATCATCCCGCCCGATTATGCACAACGTCTCAACGATGGGAACGCGCAAGTCGCCTTCATCCTGGACGGTTCCGACCCGACCAGCGCTTCCACAGCATTATCCGCTTCGCTGTTGATCGGGCAATCTCACTCCACAGGTATCCTGATGGAAAAATTCGAGCGCAGCGGTATGAACTTGCGCGTACAGCCGCCTGTGCAGGTGCGTACAAGGGTTTGGTACAACCCCGATATGATCAGCGCTCATTTCATGATCCCCGGCGTGATCGGCATGATCCTGTATGCCATTGCCGCCATCCTCACCGCCACCTCCGTAGTGCGCGAACGCGAACGCGGCACCATCGAACAACTCATTGTCACGCCCATCCGCCCATGGGAGTTGATCATCGGCAAACTCATGCCCTACGTCATTCTCGGTTTTTTCAACACGATCGAGGTGCTGGCTGTGGGTCATTGGTGGTTCGGCATGCCCATCCGCGGCGACCTTGGATTGATCATTGTTCTCTCCCTGGTCTTCCTCACCACCGGGCTTGGCATTGGGTTGTTTGCCTCCACTATTGCCAATACCCAGCAGGAAGCCATGCTCACGGTATGGATGACCCTGCTCCCCAGCATCTTCCTCTCCGGCTTTTTCTTCCCGCTCGAAGCCATGCCCAAAGTCCTGCAATGGATCTCATACATCATGCCATTGCGGTATTACCTTGTCATCATCCGTTCGTTACTGCTCAAGGGAGTCGGTATTGAGCTGATCCAAACTGACGTCATCGCCATGACGCTCTTTGCCGTCGGTATCATGACCGCCGCCGCACTCCGCTTCCGCAAACGACTCGATTAACTTTTGAAGGAGATTTCCATGAATCACAAACGACCACCTGTCCCCGCTATCGTCATCCTTATCCTCGTGCTTGCATTCAGCGTTTACTTTATCGTAACGCAGTCGAAAAACGACCAAAACGGAGACCTGACCGCCTCCGGCACCATCGAAGCGACGCAGATAAACGTCTCGCCTGAGATGGCTGGAAAAGTAAAGGATGTCCTCGCCGGGGAAGGGGATTCCGTCAAAGCGGGCGATCCGCTTCTTTCCCTCGATGACAGCCTGCTCGCCGCGCAACGAGCCGTCGCCTCCTCCGCAGTGGATTCCGCCAACGCCGCCCTCGTCAGCGCGCAGACCAAATATGACCAGACCCTGCAAGCCGCGCTCGCCGCACAGGAAGCACAACGGAACAAGGATTGGCGCGTCTCCGCCCCAACGGAATTCGACCAGCCCACTTGGTACTTCAACCAGACGGAACAGATCGCATCTGCCCAGACTGAAGTGGACAACGCCAAAGCCGCGCTTGATTCTTCGCTCGTGAATCTCGATAAAGTGATCGCCGACTTGAACAACGCCGATTACATCAAAGCCGAAAAGCGACTCGCCGATGCGCGCGCCGCGTTCCTGATCGCGGACCAGATCAAGATCCAGACCGAGAATGTCACCGAGAGCGGTGGGTTGGTGGATGCCGCCTACGACTATTACAACGCCGCCGAAGACGAACTGGAAGCCGCGCAGGATGAGTTCAATGTTCTCGCCGACTCTCAAGCGGATGACGATGTCCAATACGCGCGCGGGCTGGTTCTCGTTTCACAGCAGCGCTATGACGCGGCATACAAACGCCTGCTCTCCCTGCAGACCGGAGCGGAGTCACCGGCAGTAGTGTCCGCTTTCAACGCGCTTGAGCAGGCAAAGTCCGCGCTGGCTCAAGCGGAATCAAACCTGGCATTGATCGATGCGCAAATGACTAAACTGACCGTCTACGCCCCCATGGACGGAGTCATCCTCGTTCGGAATGTGGAACCCGGTGAGTTCGTCCAACCCGGAGCGACCGCCTTTACCATGGCGGATTTGAACAACATCACGATCACGGTGTATGTCCCCGAAGACCGCTATGGACAGATCACCCTTGGGCAACAAGCCAGTGTAACGGTTGACTCTTTCCCCGGCGAGACCTTCACCGCCGAAGTGACACACATCGCTGACCAGGCTGAATTCACCCCGCGCAATGTCCAGACGGTGGAGGGACGCAGTTCAACGGTCTATGCTATCAAATTGAAAGTCACAAACAGTGACGGTAAATTGAAGATCGGCATGCCTGCGGATGTGGTATTCGGGAATTAACGTTGATTGAAAGGTTTACCATGAGACGAGAGCGCATTATCGAGATTGCAACGTACGTTATGGTTCTCACAGCGATGTGGGTGATCTCACCATGGCTTGGCAAGCTCCTTGATCGACTGTACTATCCCTATCGCGGACTCTTCAACCATTCCATGCCTGTTTTGCTGATCGGTGGAATGATCGCGGTTCTTGGGCTGAGTCTGGTGATATGGACCATCGTGGTTTTTAAGATCATTGGTAAAGGGACTCCCAACCCAAAGTTGCCGCCTTCGGAATTGGTGGTTGCCGGACCGTATCGATATAGTCGTAATCCAATGGCGCTTGGCGGATTCCTGTTCCTGCTTGGCGAGTCTGGAATCTACCAGTCACCGTCGTTATCAGGTATCGCTGTTTTGTTTGCGATCATCTTGTACTTCAATGCAGTTTATATTGAAGAGCCGGAGTTGAAAAAACGCTTTGGTCAATCATACGAAGCCTATTGCGAAAGCGTCTCACGTTTTCTCCCCAATCCATTCCGGCGCCGAAATGGATAAGACTAAAATGTTTTTTCCGTCTTCATGAAAGCCAGGATATATGAAACCCGTTGCCTTTGATTGGTCGAAGATGAAGAATATCCAAAAGATTCATCGTGTCTTGTATGCCATCGGGCTGGGACCCATCATCGGCAGGATCATCCTCCTTTTAACGACAACAGGCCGCAGGTCAGGAGTGAAGCGGGTGACCCCGTTGCAATACGAAAAGATCGGCAGTGACTATTATCTTGGTGCGGCGCGCGGGTTGAACGCGGACTGGGTACGCAATATCCAGTCAAATGCGCAGGTTGAACTCCGCGTGGGCAGGAAGCATTTTTACGGCAGTGCCGAGATCGTCAACGACCCTTCGAAGTTTGCCGATTTTCTGGAAGTGCGACTCGAACGGCATCCGCGCATGATCGGTCTGATCATGGAGAAGGCACACGGATTGCCCAAACACCCCAGCCGTGAGCAGTTGGAGAAACTGGCTGAAAAGGAAGCATTGGTGATTGTTCACCCTGTGAGATGATGTCATGTCTGATCGAGGCGAACGCAGTTTCTCTCGTTTACCGGGCTTTGCCGCCAGAATGTACGCGCTGTTGACCAAGACTCGCGCCATTCAACTACAGCACCGGGAAATCGCACAAAGGCTGGCGCGGCACATTCAAGTTGGGCGGTTGCTCGATATCGGTACAGGACCGGGTTTCCTGTTACGTGAAGTGCATAACCTGAACCGTGGCATTGAATTGCTTGGGCTCGATATTTCAGACGCGATGGTTGCACTGGCGCGAAAGAATCTGTCCGATCTTAATGCGGATGTTCGCCTGGGTAACATCCAAAAGACAGATTATGAAAATGGATATTTTGATCTTGTCACCTGTACAGGAAGTTTTTACCTTTGGGATGAACCTGTTGCCAGCCTGAACGAGATTTACCGTATTCTCAAGCCAGGCAGTGCGTCTATCCTTTTTGAGAGTTATCGTGACTTTGACGAAACAGACTTCAAGCAAACCCTGAGTCGAAATTTACAGGGAGAACCTTTGGTACGCCGATTGATCTCACCCTTCTTTTTGAAGAAACAACTTCGCATGACCTACTCTGTTGAGGAAACCACTCGCATCATCCAGCAGACCTTTTTTGCAGATACATTCGATATTGAAAAGGTCACAATCGCGAACCTGCCTGTGTGGATGTGCATTACGTTGAGAAAACCATGAATCTAATCGAAGCCTCCAATTTATATAAACACTTCAAAAACACCCACGCCGTGGATGGCGTTTCCCTCCAGATCAAATCCGGCGAGATCTACGGACTCGTCGGGGCGGATGGCGCGGGGAAGACAACCACCTTGCGTTTGCTGGTCGGCGCGTTACTGCCCGACCGGGGCGAAATAACCGTCTGCGGATATGATGTGATCCGAAAAACTGAAGATGCCCGCTCGCAACTGGGTTATCTCTCGCAACGCTTCTCCATGTATGAAGATTTAACCGTTTTGGAGAATATCCGCTTTTTCGCTGAAGTGCGCGGACTCAAGCCGAATGAGTGGCGTCCGCGTTCGATGGAGATTCTTGAATTTGTCGGACTCGATAAATTTGCCGACCGCCGAGCGGGTCAACTTTCCGGTGGGATGAGGCAGAAACTGGGGCTGGCTTCCGCGCTGGTGACAAAACCGAAAGTTCTTCTGCTCGATGAACCGACCACCGGCGTCGACCCCGTCACCCGGCAGGATTTCTGGCAGTTGTTGATTCATCTCGTATCCCAAAATGGCGATGGCGTTTCGGTCTTGATCTCCACCCCCTACATGGACGAAGCCTCGCGCTGTCACCGTGTGGGATTCATGAAAGCGGGAAAGATCATCGCGGAGGACACGCCGTCTAATTTGCGGGCGCGTCTCAACGGACGCGTCCTTGAATTGCGTGGTTCGCCGATCAACCTCCTTCGCCACATAGCGCACAAGGATCAGGATGTCGAAGACGTCCAGGCGTTCGGCGATCGACTGCACATCCGTGTCGGGGAGAACAAAGCTCAAGATGTCCTCAGCAGGCTCAAGTCCCGGATCGGAAGCGAGGGCGGTCACGTGGATGAACTCCGCGCTGTGCCGCCCGTCCTCGAGGATGTCTTCATCGCCTTATCGGAGTCCAAATGAGCAAACCAGTCATCAAGGTCGAAAATCTCACACGCCGCTTCGGCGATTTCGTCGCGGTCGATCACATCAATTTTCAAGTGGGCGCGGGTGAAGTGGTCGGGTATCTCGGTCCGAACGGCTCGGGAAAAACCACGACCATCCGCATGTTGCTGGGTCTGCTTGAACCGAACGATGGCAAAGCGACTGTGCTCGGATTCGATGCGTTCAAACAAAGCGAAGAGGTGCGCGCGCGCGCGGGATACATGTCGCAGAAATTCGCGATCTACGATGACTTGACCGTGCTGGAAAATTTGACGTTCTACGGCGGCGTGTATGGGATTACGGACAAAGTCCGCATCAAACGGACCCTTGAACTGGTCGGCTTGACTGGTCACGACTCTACTCTGACGCGTTCCCTCTCCGCCGGTTGGCGTCAGAGACTCGCGCTGGGAATCGCGCTGGTGCATGAACCGAAACTGTTGTTCCTCGATGAACCCACCTCCGGCGTGGACCCGACCGCGCGTCGCGCCTTCTGGGACTTGATCTACGAACTCGCTGAAGGTGGTGTGACGATCCTCGTGACCACCCACTACATGGACGAAGCCGAATACTGTGAACGCGTCGGCATCATGCGCGATGGCAAACTGCTGGCAATGGACACACCCTCTAACCTGAAACGGGATATCATCCCCGGTGACGTGTGGGAAGTCTTTGCCGAGCCGTTGGAAGCCGGGCTGGAAGTTCTGCCAGGTATCGAGGGTGTGTTACGCGTGGGGCTGACCGGCGATCACTTGCGGACGATCACAGTAAAAGGAACGAAGAAGGATGTTTTATTGAAAGCATTGGAAACCAAAGGCGTGAATGTGAGGGATATCGTCGTTGGTGAGCCAACGCTGGAGGATGTGTTTATTTCGCTGGCGAGGTGATATTACTGTATTTGGTCTTTGCCCACGCTATACTTATTAGCAGGTCTTTAAACTGCGGAGGCGAAATATGAATACTGCCACCTA
>JBFYRY010000259.1:0-9293 GCA_041302025.1 Chloroflexota bacterium
GGGGGAGCATTGGTGACCTCTGGCTTCTTGGATTCGTCGCAAACAAATCCTACCAGATTTACCAGTGCTCATCCTATTATTTTGGCGAAACTACAGTACATAAGTAGACAAGGAAAAAGGTTGCGATAGGCTTGTATGCCTGTATACCTTACACAAAACAAGTCCCGAAGCAGTGAGCCTCGGGACTTTTCATTTACTAATTACTATTTACCAACTTACTCTTCCTTCTTCGCTTCCATTTCCTTCTTATGCGCTTCGATGATCGGCATGGCGACGTTGGTCGGCACCACATCGTAGTGGTCGAGTTCCATCGTGAAGTAACCGCGCCCACCCGTGATCGAGCGGAGCTGGGTGGTGTAACGCGTCATTTCCGCCATCGGCACGTGAGCCACGATGACGGTACTGCCGTGCTCTGAGTCGGTGCCCTGCACGCGTCCGCGGCGGGTGTTGAGGTCGCTCATCACATCGCCCATGTTCGCATCCGGAACGGTCACACGCACGTTCATGATCGGCTCGAACAGCACCGGTCCAGCGCTCTGAACGGCGAGCTTGAAGGCTTCGCGTCCGGCAATTTCGAACGCCACCGGCTTGGAATCCACTTCGTGTTCCTTGCCATCATAGACGATCACTTTCACGTTGCTCATCGGGTAACCGGCAAACGCGCCGCGTTCCATGGTCGCTTTGATGCCTTTTTCGATCGGCGGGAGATAAGACTTCGACAGGTTCATGCCGACGAGTTCATCGGTGAACTCAAAGTCCGCTTCGGGGAGCGGCTCAATGCGCAGATGCACTTCACCGAACTGACCTGCACCGCCGGATTGCTTCTTGTGGCGGTACTGAGCAGAAGCCTTGCGGGTGATACCTTCACGATAAGGGATTTTTGGTTGATGCGTGCTCAACCCAACCTGGAATTTGGTCTGCGCGCGGTTGATGGCAACATCGATATGCTGATCGCCCATGCCCTGCAAGACAGTCTCATGCGTGATGGAATCGTTTTGCCAGGTGAGAGTCATATCTTCTTCGCACAAGCGGGTAAGCGTCGGTGAGATCTTGGCGGCATCGGCTTGAGTCTTTGGGGTTATCGACACACGATACAAAGCGGCAGGGAAATGTGGTTTTTCAACAGTCAGGGGATGACCCTTATCACAGAATGTGTCACCGGTGGCAGACACGGTCAGCTTTGAAACGGCAGCAATATCTCCAGCATGGACCACTTTTGCGGGGATGCCTTCTTTGCCGCGTTGGAAGTGAAGACCAGACACGCGCTCATCCGCGCCTTTGTTTTGATTCCAAACATGCGCGTCTGCCTGCATCGAACCGGAGAGCACGCGGAAGTAGGTCATCTTGCCGACGAACGGATCGGCAGTGGTCTTCCACACATACGCCGCTAAGGGTCCATTATCTACAGGTTTCAACTCCTCTTCGCCATCCTTACCCTGTGCCACCCGTTTGGGTCCATTCACAGGCGAGGGGATCAAGTCAATGATATCGTTGAGCAGGGCGATAATGCCGACCTCACGCGCACCTGCCGCGCAGAAGACCGGGACAAACTGTCCGGCGTAGACAACGTCCTCGAGACCGCGCACCATTTCAGCGTCCGTGAGAGAACCGTTCTCGAGATATTTCTCCATCAGCGCGTCCTCACCCTCCGCCGCGTCCTCCACCATCGTAAAGTGCGCCGCTTCCGCCGCTTCCTTTAACTCAGCGGGGATTTCGCCGGTCGTTTTGCCATCGCCCATGTAAGACTTCATGCCGATGACATCCACCACCCCTTTGAATTCCTGCTTCTCGCCGATCGGGATGTGCACCTGCACAACGCGCTTACCGTGTGCTTCCACAAATTCCTTGATGGATTCGTAGGTTTTGGCGAAATCTGCATTATCGCGATCCATCTTGTTGATAACAAAGAAACGCGGCAGGTTGAACTGATCAGCATAGCGCCATGCCAGTTCAGTGCCCACCTCGATGCCCGCGACAGCATCCACTAAAATGATCGCGCCGTCAGCCACACTCAAGGCGGAGATCATCTCGCCTACAAAGTCCGTGTAGCCCGGCGCGTCGATAACGTTGATCTTGTGATCGCGATGTTCGATTGGAATTACGCTGGAATAGAGTGAAATCTTTCGACGGTGTTCCTCGTCATCGTAATCTGAAACCGTTGTCCCATCCTCAACCTTGCCCAGGCGGGTGGTTGCCCCCGTTACGTGCAAAAATGCCTCCGCCAACATCGTCTTACCGGCGCCGCCATGCGACACCAGCGCAACGTTACGGAGAAACTCGGTGGTATACTCTTTCATGAAAAAGCCCTTCCTATACAACTGGGATAGAAGTCAGTCGCATGATTGTAAAAGAACTCATTTGAATTGTCAAAGTAAGAACCGTCACCTTCCCATTGTGACATTTACACCTGAAAAAGTGCGAAATCTAATCCGGCGTCTTTTGTTTCAAACCTGGTATTTCCACCAGCCGCCCTGGGATACGGGCATTAGTCCTCCCGAACTCATCGAATTTATACAGCAACACCCGCCCGGCACCGCCATCGACATCGGCTGCGGCACGGGCACGAACGTCATCATGCTGGCAAAAGCAGGCTGGCAGGTGACCGGCGTGGATTTCGTCCCGCGCGCCGTCAAACTTGCGCGCCGCAAAATACAACAGGCTGGCATTTCTGCATCCGTATCCGTCAATGACGCCACAAAACTCAGTGGGATTTCCGGTCCGTTCGACCTTGCGCTGGATATCGGATGTTTCCACACCATTTCAAAAGAAGGACAATCGAAATATCTGGATCAACTGGAACGAATCCTCGCCCCAAGCGGATTCTGGCTCTGGTACGGATTCCTGCACCCAAACACGGATCTTTCCACGCCCGGGCTTGATGAGGTGGACCTGAACCGCATCTCCGCCCGATTGACTCTCCTCTCCCGCCGCGATGGTTTTGACCGCGAGCGTCCCTCAGCCTGGTTCCTGTTTCAGAGAAAATAACCCCGTTTCATAAAATCCATCTCGCCTTTTCAGGGTTTATCACGATGAAATCCGCGGTTTTCCCGAAGGTTTCGATACGATTATGACCACACAAAACGAAGAGATTCAAACCCTCAAAGAAACACTCATCTACGAATTGACCAAAGCCTTCGCACTCCCGCAGAAAACATGGACGAAGAAAATCATTCGTTCCATATTCGGCAAAGCCACACAAGCCGCCGCGGAAGTTGGCATCGGGCTGGATCGCGCCACTGCCGAAGGCGGGATTTCAGCCGGTGCGCGCTGGGTATTGCCGCGTTTCGTAAAGGGACACGAATCTCGCGGCGTGGAAAACATCCCCCACACCGCCGGACCGCTGGTCATTGCATCCAACCACCCCGCCAACGTGGATTCCATCGTGATCTCCGCCCATGTCAACCGCCCGGATTACAAGGTCATCATCGGCGATATCCCCTTTTTTGAACACCTGCCGCACGTCAGCCAGAACGCCATCTATGCCCCTGATCCCGGCAACACAGTGGGACGGATGCGGGTCATCCGCGAATCGATCCGGCATCTCAACCGCGGCGGGGCATTGCTCATCTTCCCGCGCGGAGGTATCGAAGCCGACCCCGAATTCATGCCGGACCCCGAAGGAGAGTTCAACCACTGGTCGCGCAGTCTGGAAATATTTTTACAAAGAGTTCCAGGACTGCAAATCCTTGTCACAATCGCCAGCGGAGTGATCTCACCCAGGGTCTTCCATCATCCCGTCACCTGGTTCCGCAAAGCCAGACCCGACAAACAGCGACTCTCCTTCCTCTACCAACTTGCGCGGCAAATGCTCAGCGGCAGGGACATATGGCATGGGCAAAAACCGGACCTTGAAAAAGAACAGCCTGACTCTCCAACACAGACAGGCTTCACATCTCACGCGTTATCCGTGCACCGCCGCGACAGACATTCTCCGTAAAACCTGCTTTCACACAACCCCTGTGGGATATATAATATCCACTCACACACCTGCCTGATTCGCCTGGGAAATCACGGGCCGTGACAGGGAATTGCGGTTTCCCGCCTTTGAAAAAGCGCAATTTATGACTGCGCTGGGTATAATCAGCAAAACCAGACACAAGGATCCGGAATGCCGTATCAGTTCACATTCAACATGTTGCCACTCGTACTTGCCGCCGCCATCTCAGGCGCGCTTGCCCTGTATACATGGCGAAATCGCAAAACAACGGGAGCAACTCCGTTTTCCGTCATGATGTTCATCCTGTTCGAGTGGGGGGTCAGTTACATCCTGGAACTGGCTGGCACAGACCTTCCGACAAAATCCTTTTGGGACATGATGAAATTCGCAGGCGTTGTCTCCACGCCGGTGGCGTGGCTGATCTTCGCTTTTGAGTACACCGGCCGAAAGGCATGGATCAACGCACGCCGGCTGGCGATGCTGTCCATCCTCCCCCTGACAACGATGATCATTATCATCACCAATGATTCCCACCTGTTGTTCCGGACAGAACGGACACTGGCATCGGAGGGCGGCTTCCTGCTGTTGAATACGGTCAACGGTCCCTGGTTTTGGGTGCACGCCGCATACACCTATACCCTCATCATGGTGGGACTGTTCCTGATCGTGCGGGCGTTATTGCGCTGGCCCGCCGAATATCGCGGACAGATGATATGGATTCTGTTATCCACATTGACGCCGCTGATCGCGAATGTCCTCACCATCTTCAAGATCGTTCCCATCCTGATCGACCTGACACCGTTTGCTTTTACTGTTACAGGGATCGGCATGGCATATGCGCTCTTCCGCCATCGATTGCTGGACATTGCACCTCTGGCACGCGATATCGTCATCAATGGAATGAAGGACGGCATGATCGTGCTGGATGCCAACCGCCGCATCGTGGATATCAACCCGGCGGCTCAGAACATCCTCGGTTTCTCAGGCGAGAAACAACCCATCGGCAAACCGATCGCGGAGGTATTGAATAAGTGGCCTAGCCTCATCGAACGCTACCGCGATGTTTCCGACGCAGAAGACGAGATCACGCTGGGCGAGGGCAGCTCAAAGAGGTGGTATGAACTCCATCTCTCCACCCTGCGGGACGAGAATAAACTGATCATTGGGCAGGTGATCACCGTCCGCGATATCACCCGCCGTAAACAAGCCGAGAACCTTGTGCAGGAGAGTGAAGCGCGTTTCCGTCAGATCGTCGAAAATGCCAGCGACCTGATCTATCGTTTCGACGTCAACGGCTACCTGATCTATGCCAATCCCTCCGCCCTGCGTTTGATGGGCTTCGAAAAAGAGGAGGATGCCATCGGCAAATACTTCCTCGACCTGACCACCCCCGAAATGCGCCAGAAACTCAGACGGACATACCTTCGCCAATTCGCAAGCAAAACAAACAATACTTACAACGAATTTCCCGGTCTCGCCGCCGACGGCCGCGAGATCTGGTTTGGACAGAATGTGCAATTGATCTACGAAGGTGACAACGTCGTTGGTTTTCAGACACTGGCACGCGACATCACCGCCATCAAACAGACACAGGAAGCCCTGCGGATTGCGCGCGACCACGCGCTTGAATCCAGCCGGGCAAAAAGCCAGTTGCTTTCAAAGGTCAGCCATGAACTTCGAACCCCGCTTGGAGGCGTTCTCGGTTACGCAGAACTCCTGCGCGACAACACCTTCGGCGAATTGAACGCCGGGCAAAAGAAAGCCGCCATTGAGATCGTCGAAAGCGCGAACCATCTCACAGAGATGGTCAACGAACTGCTCGATGAGGCACAGATCCGTGCCAACACAGCCGTACTTCAGGAAAAGCCATTCTCGCCGTCCGACCTGCTCAAACAGGCATCATCCAGTCTTGAAATTCTCGCCCATAAAAAAGGCTTGAAGTTCATTGCATCGCTCGACGAAACCATGCCTGCCAGGATCATCGGGGATGAGCGCCGCCTGAAACAGATCATCATCAACCTGGCGGGCAATGCCATCAAATTCACGAAGCAAGGCGAAGTCCGCCTGATGATCATGCGTCCCGATCAAAACAACTGGGGGATCCAGGTGGCGGATACCGGTGTGGGCATATCAAAAGAAGCGCGGGCGTATATCTTCGAACCTTTCCGCCAGGTGGATAATGCCATCACGCGCGACAACCGCGGCGTCGGGCTGGGACTCTCGATCACCAAACAACTGGTGGAATTAATGAACGGCAGGATCGTGCTCGAAAGCGAACCCGGCAAGGGGAGCACATTCACCATCATTCTGCCCATCGTGAGAAATACGGACCGAACATCATGACCAAACATTCCGTTCTCATCATCGAAGACGATCTCAAACTCAACGAGATCATCTCCATCACACTGCAGGCTGATTTCGAGATCGAGACCTGCACCGACGGCAACGCTGGCATGAGCCGCTTGAAAGAGTCCACCCCGCACATTGTGATTCTTGATCTCAACCTGCCGGGCACGTCTGGTAAAGAGATCCTATCCTACATCCGTGCGGATGGGCGATTCACGAAGACCCGCGTCATTCTCACCACCGCCGATGAACGCCTCGCCGAAACGCTTACCGATGAAGCCGATATTATCCTCCTTAAACCCGTCAGCCCGGTACAGCTCAAAGAACTGGCTTTGCGCCTGCGCTCCATGTGAACCCCATGTCTTTTATAACCGAATTCGAATCCCAATTGCCGAAACCCCTGCGTAAAAAATTCAACAGCCTTGATACACCGTTTGCCATCCAGACCTACCTGAACAGCATTACCTACAAAGGCGAGGAACGCGACCGTTCCCCATTGAATGTCATGCTGGACAACCAGGGGCACTGTCTCGACGGCGGATTCCTTGCCGCGCTCTGTCTCTGGCGCATCGGATTCAAACCGCTTCTGATCGACATTGTGCCTGATCCCGGTGTGGATGACGATCACGTGCTGGCGCTGTATCAAATCGAAGGGCGTTGGGGCGCCCTAGCCAAAACCAACTACATCTTTCTGGGATTTCGCGAGCCAGTCTACAAGAGTTTCCGTGAACTGGTGATGACGTACTTTGAGCATTATGTCAGTATCCACAAGCTCAAAGTGTTGACAGGATATCTGCGCCCGCTGGATGCTTCGCGCTACACATATCTCAATTGGGCGTGGGACGAAGCCGGTGCGAACACTTTGTATCACAAGCATTTTTATGGAAGAAAGCCCATTCCACTCATCACAAAGAGCATGGGCAAACGCCTCAGCCCCGCCACCGACAAGATCTACGAAGCTGAAACCCTGCACACTGACCTGAACGAGTCGTTTGGGAATCGGAAATATTAACAGCATCACCGTCATTGCGAGGAGGGCGCAACCCGACGAAGCAACCTCTGTTACAGCCAGAAAACGCTCAGTCAAGGTGAAGGTTGCTTCGCCACTATCGTGGCTCGCAATGACGAGACAAGCTTATATTTTCACGATCATTTCCTTTGTCTCGATCACTTCTGCTTTCAACTTCCCCGCGGACAACTCTTGTAATTCACCCTGAAACCCATCAAATGACTCGACCGGGAATTGCAGGGTCATCGTAATATCCCCTGCGAAATCTTCACCCAACACTTCTCCGTTATTTCGTTTCACCATCAAACGTACACGCTCCAGCAGATTGTAGGGTATCGCCAGTAAGGCGACATGCACCGGGATTCGTCTCCCACGCTCCACCGCGTTGACCACCATTTGCGTGGACTCGGTATAAGCCTTCACCAATCCGCCCGTGCCCAGCAAAGTCCCGCCAAAATAACGCGTGATCACCACCGCTACATCACCCAACCCACTGCCGCGCAGGACAGTCAAGACTGGTCTGCCCGATGTCCCGGCTGGTTCGCCATCGTCCGAGAAATATTCGGTGACGGTATTTCCTCCGCCGATAATATAGGCTGGGACGTTGTGAGAGGCATCGGCGAATTCTTGACGGATTCGAGCCAGGAAGGCGCGAGCGGCTTCAATAGTGGGAACAGGCGCGAGCGTGGCAATGAAGCGTGAGTTCGCCACCACATGCTCGCGCTGGATTTCCGTCAGGGGAATCAAATAGCCCTTGGGCATATAAGGATTATGAGATTATACATCCCAAATCTCGGCAACTTCTATTCTCCTTCAATCACAAAGATGCGCGGGTCTTCAACTGCGTAAGTGATATTGACAGAGTCTCTCCCCCAAAGAGTTTCGTACAACTTCTTGCTGACCGAAGCTTCCAAATGCATCAAGCCCACATTGACTGCCGCCAAAGTGGGCTTAAATTCCACTTGAAGATGAAAGGTATACGTTGTCCCATATTGACCCTCATGCTCCGCCACCCGGCGGCGCATGATCTGCGCGATGGTTTGTGATTGACCCTCCAGGAAGCTTTTCCGTCCGCGCAAGCCGTAGATCAATGCCTTGACCACCCCATATGTGATGAAGCCTGCAATTCCGTACCAAAACAGAAAAAATCCAATTATAAAGAGAACCGGAACGCTCGAGTTCACCATGGAAATTATGATGAAGATGGGAACGATCCAGAAAATGCTGAGAAACGCCAACAAGGCTATCTTTCCGACAAACTGCCTGAGGTGGAGGATGGGCTCGATCCGTTCAGGGAGTTTCTCCCATGCTTCTTCGTCTGTCTTGGGGAGGTCTTTTTGCTCGCCGGGCAAAAGCCGATTTCCAGCCTGAATATCCGTCTCGGTAATGCTTTCCAGCAGGAGAAGCGCTTCATCTCCGATTCGGGCTTCTTTCACCAGCTTATTACCAAGCGATATCTGCCCCACTCGCGCCGCCGCACCGGGATGGTGGTTGTACACCTGGAGCACATCTCCCAAATGGACGATACCATGCTCCACATGCCCCGATGCCAGAATACCGCGTCCGGGCGCATTGATGATCTTTGTAACCGTGATCTGAACATTATTTGAAGTATCCATGTTTTTTCCTTTCCTTATCTCCCTGTCTGGAACCAGACAGCCACTACAATGATGAGCGGCAGGATCGTGAACATTCCCATAATGATTAAAACAGTTCCAATCCAACCATTAGGTTCCAACTTTTCATAAAACAACTCAGCTTCTTGTGGGTCGACCGGGTTTACATACAAGTCCTGGCTTTCACCGACCAAGTGAGCCGTCATGGCAGATCCTTCACTATCATAGGATTGATCATCATCGAGCTGGACCATGAATTCCTTGTCGTTGACAATGTAATTAACAGCTGTAGTTTCGCCAAAGATAGGCATGGAACCTTAAAAACTAACCGAAACGCGGCATATCCTGATTTACTCAGGGAAGCAAAAAGGCGAGAAGCCAAGCG
>JBFYRY010000260.1:0-5665 GCA_041302025.1 Chloroflexota bacterium
ACTCACCTACCAGCCCGACCTGAACTACTGCGCCGCGCCTCCCGCCACCGACGACTTCACCTACACATTGGCTGGTGGAGACACCGCCACCGTGGCAGTAACCGTTAATTGTGTCAACGATGCGCCGAGCTTTACAGCTGTCAACCCACCGGCCGTGGCAATAAACGCGGGCGCCCAGACAATCAACTCATGGGCAACCTTCAATCCCGGACCAAACGAATCCGGTCAGAGCGTCCTGCAATACAACGTTTCCGGCAGCACCTGTGGGACATTGCTCTTCGCCGGACCTTTAGTCAGCATAACCGGCACACTTACCTACACCCCGGCAACGGACCAGACGGGTAGTTGTACATTTGATGTAACGGTACAGGATGATGGCGGCACAGTGAACGGCGGAGTGGATACCAGTTCGCCGGCACAAACCTACACCATCACGGTCTCTGTACCCACGGTCACACTGTCCCCCGCCACCCTGCCGGATGGGACACTGGGTTTTGCCTACTCACAAACGATCACAGCCTCAGGAGGGACCAGCCCATATACCTTTGCAGTGACATCGGGTTCGGTGCCCCCAGGTCTGACCCTGAGTACTGCCGGGGTGTTGTCCGGTACCCCCACCGCGCTGGGAACCTATAATTTCACGGTCACAGCCACCGATTCTACCGGCGGCACGGGTCCATTTAGCGGGTCACAGGCATACACGATCGTCATCAATAACGGTGTAGGGGTCACCATCAATCAGGCAACTGGTCAGGTGGATCCGACCAACGCCTCACCGATCAACTTCACGGTGGTGTTCAGTACAGCTGTGACCGGGTTTACAGATACTGATCCGGCTGACGTAATCTTGACCGGAACAGCAGGCGCAACTACATTCGCCATCACAGAGACCGGGCCGATGGATGGGACCACCTACAATGTGGTAGTGAGCGGCATGACGGGCAGTGGTACCGTGATCGCTTCGATAAATGCGGGTGTTGCCACAGATGGCACCAATCCCAACAATGCATCCCAAAGCACCGACAATACAGTGACCTACGATGTGGGATACCCCACTGTTAAATCCACCAACCTGAAAGCCAGTTATACAGGAACAGGACCTGCAAGTTTTAGAGTGATCTTCAGCAAGGCGGTGTCTGATCTTCCGGGTCCCAATGCTGTCACCAACCCAGCCAACTACCTGCTGGTGGACAAGGTCAACGGTACAGCCGATACCAGTTCCTGTGGACCGGTTCCGGGTGCGGGAGGGGTCAAACCCGACGATACCCAGGTGACGGTGAGCGGCGTTACATACAACAATGCCACATTCACAGCGACGGTAACATTACCTGGTCCATTGCCGATCGGTTCATATCGCCTGTTCGTATGCGGCACCACATCCATTGTGGATCTGGCAGGGAATCGTTTGTATAACGGGGAAGACTATACGTTTGATTTTGTTGTGCGGGCCGGCACTGTGCAACTGCCCTCGACAGGTTTCCCGCAAAACGGAGTGACCCCACTCCCGATTCAATCTGCGGACAAGGCATACGCATCCTACCCGGACCTGCGGCTGGAGATTCCCAAACTGGGCTTGAATCTGTCCATCGTCGGAGTCCCGTCAACCGACTCTGGCTGGGATGTGACCTGGCTCGACAAAAGTGCGGGCTGGCTGAACGGTTCCGCCTTCCCGACCTGGAACGGCAACTCGGTCATTACCGCGCACGTCTGGGATGCGCTCAACCAGCCGGGTCCGTTTGCGAACTTGAAGAGCCTGCGCTACGGTGACCTGGTCAAGGTGCATGCCTTTGGGAAAGTGTACACGTATGAGATCCGTGAGAGCAAAACCATTTCTCCGCAGAACACCTCGACTGTGTTCCAGCATGAGGAGAAGTCGTGGATCACGCTGGTCACCTGTGAAGACTACAAGGAAAAATCACAGACCTATTCCTACCGGCGCATGGTGCGCGCGGTACTGGTTAGCGTGACGGAAGAGAAATAAACGATCACAATACTCAAAAAAAGCGCCCCTGAGAATTAGGGGCGCTTTTCATTCCCAAGTACGATTTACTTCTTACAAACCCGCGGCGCTCTTCAGCACTTCCGCCTTGTCGGTGCGTTCCCAGGGGAATTCGAAGTCATCGCGGCCGAAGTGACCGTAGGCAGCGGTCTTGCGATAGAACGGCTGACGCAGTTTCAGGTCGCGGATGATCGCGCCGGGGCGCAGGTCAAAGTGCTCGTTGATGAGAGCCGAGATATGCTCGTCGGAGATCTTGGCGGTGCCGAAGGTCTCGACATTCACCGAAAGCGGGTGCGAGACACCGATGGCATACGCCACCTGAACTTCCACGCGGTCGGCGATGCCCGCGGCGACAATATTCTTCGCCACATAGCGCGCCGCGTACGCCGCAGAGCGATCCACCTTTGTGGGATCCTTGCCGCTGAACGCGCCGCCGCCATGACGACCCATGCCGCCATACGTATCCACGATGATCTTGCGTCCGGTCACGCCTGCGTCACCCATCGGTCCACCGATCACGAAACGACCGGTCGGGTTAACGAAGACCTTGAGATTATTGTCCACCAGCTCTTTGGGGAGCATGGGCATGATTATCTCCTCAGTCACGGCTTCGGTGAGGTCCGCCAGGGAGATATCAGGTGAGTGTTGTGTGGAGACAAGAACGGTATCGACGCGCTTCGGCTTACCCAACGAATATTCGATCGTGACCTGGCTCTTCGCATCGGGACGAAGCCAGGGCAGGGATCCGTTTTTGCGAAGTTCGCTTTGCCGACGCGCCAACTTGTGGGCCAGATAGATCGGCAACGGCATGAGGGTGGGAGTCTCATTACAGGCATAACCGAACATCATGCCCTGGTCGCCCGCGCCGATGGATTCGACCTCCTCGTCCGTGAGGTGATGCCCATCGCGTGTTTCCAGAGCGTGGTTCACGCCCATGGCAATATCACCCGACTGCTTGGCGATGGCGACCAGCACGCCGCAGGAATTTCCATCGAAGCCTTTATCGCTGGAGTCATAACCGATATCGGTGATGACTTTGCGGGCGAGTTCATCGTAGTTGATGACAGCCTTGGTGGTGATCTCACCCAGCAACGCCACGAAACCAGTCTTGGTCGCGGTCTCGCAGGCAACACGCGAGCGCGGATCCTGCTCGAGGCAGGCGTCCAGCACGGCGTCCGAAATCTGATCGCACAACTTGTCGGGGTGTCCCTCCGTCACGGACTCTGATGTGAACATCAGTTGTTTGGAGGTCATAAAAGTATTGCTCATTGTTTTTGTTTCTCCTTAAAAAGAATTTGCCCCTCCAGACGAGCAGAAAGGGCAAATCCATATTGACTATGAAGCCCTCTCATCTCCCAGAACATCCGTCTGTCGGAATTGGCACCGGGCTAGCGATTAGCTTTTGGCTCTTAGCGGAACGCTGAAAGCTGATTGCTGTTTGCTAACTGGTTGTCGAGGCATCAACGGGCCGTTCCCTCCGCCTCTCTGGATAAGAGCGCCTTGCGGGGCTATTGAATTGTGTCGGGATAATACCACACGCAAAAAGATGAGTCAATTAAATAAAGTTTGCGTTTAAGTCGTTCATCCGCCTTTATGGATTATGATTACACCGTCCGACATTTGCATTACGCCAGGTCTGAACATACGAATTGTGGAATACCATGAAATTCACCATCCCTGCCCGAAAGCCCTTTAACTTTACATCGGTCATCAACTCGCATTGCTGGCGGCAACTCGCGCCGTTCACGTACGATGAACACGCCAACATGCTTGGTTACACCTTGCGTCTCTCCAACGCCCGCGTGATCGAACTCAGGATGCGCGACGGGGATGATGGGGTGAACGTTGAGACAGACAAGCTGACCAAAACCGAACAGAGGGAAGTGACCGGCACCGTCAATTGGATGTTTGGACTCGACATGGATTTCTCGGACTTCTACGCCGCCTCACGCCACGAACCGAAGCTGGCTCGCGCCAAAAAGCAGGCTCTCGGCCGGGTGCTTCGTTCCCCCACCCTTTTCGAAGACGTAATCAAGACCATCTTCACGACCAACACACTCTGGGGTGCGACGAAAAATATGACAAAGAAACTGGTGGAGGAGTTCGGCGCTTCGACTGCGTCTCCGCCTCTGATCAGCGCGAGGAACAAAGCCTTCCCTACGCCCGAAGCCATCGCATCATCCAATCCCGAAACCATCAAAGAAAAGATTCGTGTCGGATATCGCGCACCGGCGATCCATGAGATTGCTGTCCGCGTGGCATCAGGAAAATACGATCTCGAAGCGCTCAAACATTCGGCTATGCCCGCGCTCGAACTCCGCAAGGAATTGATGACTATTAAAGGTGTCGGTCCCTACGCCGCGGCGAATCTGCTCCTTATCCTGGGACGATCCGATTTCATTCCCATCGACTCATGGGCATTGAAACTTGTCTCGCATGAATGGTACAAAGGCAAACCGGTCACTGCAAAGGAAGTGGAAAAACACTTTGAAAAATGGGGCGAGTATATGGGTCTCGCCTTCTGGTTCTGGGACTGGAAATATTTAGGGTAGATCGTTTGTCATCTCTCCATGGAGTGATATATGCTTGATGCTCAACAATTCAATCGGGTCACGTTTGCTCGCCCCTTCCTCCAATAGCCTTCAGGATTTGCAAGATTAACCAACCACCATTGCATATCAGGCGTATGAATATTGTCTGTACCATGTCTTTTATTTGCTTCTGTTGCTGTCCATGAATGTTTAGATCCTTCGGTTGCACATCAGGACAAGCCTTTGGGAAGTTGTAAAACCGTTTAATTTTCACTCATCCACATCTGGTACACTTCCCCATCATGAAGAAAAGACACATTTTATTCGCGGGTGTGGGTTTGTTCCTGCTTGCGATAGTCTTCTATCAGATCCCCGCCGTCAACAGCCGTCTCTCATGGCGGTATGAGGTCGCAAAGACCTATATCAAGAATGTGCTCAATCCTGTTGGCGATGTGCCGACCGCGATACCCAATACTCCCGCGCCCACACTGCAGGCATCCCCAACAGCAACATCCACATCCACCCTAGAGAGCATTGCAACTCCCATCCCCGCCACGGCGACCCTCCCGCCTCTCCCGGCGCAGGTATCCCTGCCCGCACCACAATATGAAAAACAAAGACCGAACAATTGCGGTCCCGCCGCGCTCACCATGCTCCTGCGCATGTACGGCTGGACCGGCGACCAATTCGACATCTCCGACGTGATCAAGCCGATCAGTGGCGACCGCAACGTCAACCCGGAGGAGATGGCATACTGGGTGCGCAACTATGCCGGCTGGCTCAATATCGAATACCGCGTCGGCGGCGACATCGAAATCATCAAACGTATCCTCGCCGCGAATTATCCCGTCATCATCGAAGGCACCACCTCCCTCAACCCCGATGACACCGGCTGGCCCGACGACGATCTCTGGGCGGCGCATTACCTGCTCATCACCGGCTACGACGATACCGCGAAAACCTTTACCGTGCAGGATGCCTATCGCGGACCCGACCAAAAGATATCCTACGACAAACTCGTCTCGGAATGGAAGCCCTTCAACTATCTGTACATGATCGTCTTCCTGCCCGATCAGCAGGATGAAGTGCGGACGATCCTCGCCTCCAACTGGGACGCAGACCTGAATCGGCAAAA
>JBFYRY010000261.1:0-5658 GCA_041302025.1 Chloroflexota bacterium
GCTTCCCAAAGTCAAAGTTGTGGACGATTGCCGCTTCGGCTGTGACCCCGATAAACCCAACACCTGGTGCACGGAATGCAAGGAGCGCTTTGCCGACAGCAAAAAAATCCCCGCGCATATCCGTACCACATCGTTTGTGAACCTGCCTGTCTCAGCCACCGAAGACCGCGTGGTTGGAACGCTCGATATCGAACAAGCCATTCAAAAAGGCGAACGCCATTTCGAGCCGGGCATTCTGGCTGGCGCGAACCGTGGATTGCTGTACATCGACGAAGTGAACCTGCTCGATGACCATGTGGTGGATGTTCTGCTGGACTCCGCCGCCATGGGCGTGAACATGGTCGAACGCGAGGGCATTTCCTTCACCCATCCCGCCCGCTTCATTCTCGTCGGGACAATGAATCCGGAAGAAGGAGAGTTACGCCCCCAATTGCTTGATCGCTTCGCCCTCTCGGTGGACATTGTGGGCATCCGCGAAGCGCGTGAACGCGTCACCATCATGGAGCGCAACCTCAAATTCGAGCAGGACGCAGACGCCTTCCGCCATGAATGGATGCAAAAAGAGGAAGAACTTTCGCACCAGATCGAAAAGGGACGCGAACTGGTCGGGCAGGTGAAACACACCAGCCGCGACCTGCTTTCCATTGCGGCGTTGACATCATCGCTAAATGTTGATGGTCACCGCGCAGACCTGGTCATCCTCAAAGCCGCGCGCGCCCAAGCTGCGTTCGAGGGTCGGACGAAGATCAACGACCACGATATCGCGCTGGCGGCTGAGTTGGCGCTCCCCCACCGCATCAAACGGACTCCCTTCCAGCAGGCTGAGATGACGACCGAGCAGTTGCAGGAGCGCATCGAACAGCTGGCAGGCCAGTCGGTCCCGAATGAAGCGGAAGCGGACGAGTCCGAGTCCCAGCAAAATAAATCCGAAGAAAAAAAAACTTAAAACTCGAAGATGAACGCGAGGAAGGTCCGCAGGAGGGCAAGCCCGAACCCATGCCGCAGGATGTGTTCGCGAACACGTCGGCGAATTGGTGGGAAGGCGGACAGAAGGTAAAGGTCGGCGAGAAGTTCCAGCCGCGCAAGTTGAACACGCCGCTCGATAAACTCGCGCGCAAACACGCGGGCAGGCGTTCGCTGACCAAGACCGAGCGCAAACACGGGCGGTATATCAAGGCGCGTCCCGCCGGGGACAAGAAGGATGATATCGCCTTCGATGCCACCTTCCGCGCGGCGGCTCCATTCCAGAAGAAACGCGTAGAGAAACGAAAGAAACTGGCTTTCGCCATCGAGTCATCGGACCTTCAGCGCAAGATCCGCGTGAAGCGCGTGGCAAATCTGGTTTTGTTTTTGGTGGATGCTTCGTGGTCGATGGCAGTGGCGGAACGCATGAACGCGACCAAAGGCGCGATCCTGTCCCTTTTAACGGATGCCTATCAACGTCGGGATCGAGTCGGCTTGATCGTCTTCCAAAAGGACCGCGCGACACTCGTCCTCTCCCCCACAAACTCCATTCAACTCGCCCAACGTGCCCTGATGGACATTCCCGTAGGTGGCAAGACTCCTCTTTCAGCAGGCTTGTTCCTGGCATCCGACGTTCTGCGCATGGAGAAATTACATCATCCCGATGTGGAGCCGCTTCTGATCGTGTTGACCGACGGCGCAGGGAATGTGTCCATCGGCGCACTGCCCCCGCAGGAAGAATCGTATCGCTTCGCGGAATTGATCGCGCACGAGAAAGTGAAGAGTGTGGTCATCAACATGGAACATGCCGCCTTCGACCAGGGACTTGCCCAGCAACTGGCAAACCACCTCAAGGCGCCGTGCTATGCGCTCAGCGAGTTGAAAGCCGAGAATTTGTATCACGCCGTGAAGGATGAAATGGCGAAGCCGGTGAAAAAGTAAACAGGCAGACTTCCGAAGTCTCGCCGCAAGTTGGCGCTTCGGAAGTCTTTTTCTCAGGTGTATATAATCACAGGAGTTCGCGATCATGACCGATAAAAAATTACTGGAACGTATCACCATGAATCCCAAAGTGACGACCGGCAAGCCCGTCATCAAAGGGACACGGCTTACTGTTGAGTTTATTCTCAATCTCATGGCGCATGGCGCGAGCGTTCAAGAGATCATCGCTGAATACAAAGGCTTGAAGAAGGAGGATATTCAAGCCTGCATTTTGTTCGCCAGCAAGGTGCTGGAAAATACTGTCTTCATGCCATTGACGGTGGAGAGGGTGTAGATGCGCTTTCTTGTGGACGAAAGCACGGGTCCAACTGTAGCAGAATGGTTATCAGCCGAGGGGGCATGAAGTTTTTTCAGATACGATCTGGCGCGGGGAATGCACGATGATGATATCGCGGAAAAAGCATTTGAAGAAAATTGGATCCTGATCACCAACGACAAGGATTTTGGCGAACAGGTATATCGCGAACGAAAGCCACACCATGGAATCGTTTTATTGAGTCTGGATGATGAACGCGCCGCGTCCAAGGTTGAAGTATTGAAGCGCCTGCTCAAGTCCTATTCAGATCGCCTTGCAGGTCAATTTACGGTGGTAACAGAGAAAAGCGTCCGGTTTGCGAAAAGTTAGCCCAACAACTGGCGAACCATCTCAAAGCGCCGCGCTATGCGCTGAGCGGGTTGAAGGCAGAGAATTTGTATCATACGGTGAAAGAGGAAATGGCGAAGCCGATGAAGAAATAACAAAGAATTCCGAGATTTTGAAAATCTCGGAATTTTGATTTTAGGGTTCATAAATTATTAACTTCCGTCATTGCGAGGGGCGGAGCGACGAAGCAATCCCGGTTTCATGAGCAGGAGATTGCTTCGCTCCGCTCGCAATGACGAAACTGAGGGAAATTGTTTTATTACGAACCCTTAGGGGGTTGCGTTTATCGCACAACGAAAACCAACGAAGTTGACAGCACTCAAGGAGTCACCCCTGACACGGCGGGCAGAACGGATCACATAATCAGTGACATCCCATGCGCCACCCCGTAATACTCGGGAATCTGAAGATGTCAAATTCTCGCGACCATCATTAGCATTATAGGGATAGGGTTGATATAAGCTACTCACCCATTCCCAAACATTACCCGCCATATCCAACGTACCGTATGCGCTTTTTCCGTTTGGGTATGTACCGACTGCGGTTGTATCACCAACTACACTATTGTAGTTCGCCAGATCGTTATTCGGCACGTAATTACCCCAAGGATACATGTTGCCATCTGTGCCACGCGCAGCTTTTTCCCATTCAGCTTCGGTTGGCAAGCGACGATCTACCCAATCACAATAGGTTTTTGCCATATTCCAATCTACATGGATCACGGGGTAATTATCGTAATCAGTATTGCCATAATAACTGGGACGGGTATATGATGCTTTGCTGGTCGGTTGTTTGCAAATACCCGCATTTACACACATTGAATACATTTTGTTTGTCACTTCGGTTTGATCAACCCAGAAGGCGTCCAAATTAACTTTGTGAATGGGCATTTCATCTAAATAGCCACTGCTATCACTACCCATCGTGAATTTACCGGCAGGGACATAGAGCAGGGTCATGCCGTCTTCGCCGGTCATGGATGAGGGAATTGGAGGAAGAGAAGTTTCAGCAGGCGCTGGCGTATCCGTTTCTACGGGTTGGGATGTACGCGTTGGTTCGGGAGTGGAGGTGGGCAGGTTATTCCAAAGACTAATCCCACCCCAAATGCTAAATGCGAGCAAAGCCAATCTGCCCGCAAGCCCGGCAATGAACCGCCAGGGTATTGCTTTGCGCGGTATAGAACGCGGGCGGGCTTCTTGCCTGCGATCCTGCATCCACTCCATCGGATGGGGTCGCAATTCCTTTTCAAGCTCCTGTATCTTTACATCCACACGCGGGAAGGCAGGGTCGATCTTCTTGATCTTATAGTAGATTTGCAGGGCATCCCACAGTTCACCCATCAACTCAAACTGGATCGCCTGGCTTTTCAACGTTTCGAGTTCAGATCGTTCTTCAGGTGGTTTTTCCTCCTTTGGCAATTGTTTGGGGGCAGGCGCCGGTTCAGCAGGTTTTGGGGCTGGCTGTTCTTTCGATTTGTCGGAGAGAATGCCAAGTTTTTGGGCGCGCATCTTCAAACTGACCAACAAGCGCCGGTAGGCAGCATCCCTGTTCTCTTTGGGGAAGTAATCGGCGTATTGCCAGGCTCTCAACCGGCGCGGAGGGTCACATTCCTCAAGACGCACGGGGATGACGAACAATGTCCCTTCGGGCTTGTAATCCGCCAAGTCCAAAACGATCCGCAATTCGCGCTGGACATATCCCTCTTTATTGACGGAGCCTTTGGTGAGGCAGACCAGAATGACATCCGATTCCTCGACTGCCTTTTCGATCTCGAAGTTCCAGTCCTGCCCCGGATAGAGTTTTTCCGAATCCAGCCAGGCATCGATCCAGCCTTCGCTGTCGAGGCGGCGATATAACTCCAGAACCGCCGGTTTGTCGCCGGAGGAATGGCAGAGAAAAACTTTGAGAGGTAGGGAAGGGGTATCGGTCATATATTTCCCACTTCGATTATACGACCAAAGTTAAAAAGAACTCCGGGGTTTTGGCAGCATTCTCAATATGAACATGTCGCTGCGAGCCTCTGGCGAAGCAGTCTCCTCACTACAACCAGGGGATTGCTTCCCGAAGGTCGCAACGACATACTGAGAATGGCTGGGTTTTTGGAAAACTCGGAGTTCTGAATATCAGTCCTACACCCGGCTCTTATACAACGCTGTCAGCGCTGCGCCGATGGCTTGGGAGAGGTCACCCAGCGCGGCAGGGACGATGGTAATGGCATCCTTTTGGTAGGGCCACAGATATTCGCGAGCGGCGGCGCGCACGATGTCCAGGTAACGTTCGCGGAATTCGGGCGTGGTCGCTTCGGGGTCCATCAGTCCGCCGCCGATGACGACATATTTGGGATCAAGCGGCATGGCAAGGTTGGCAACGTGCAAGCCCAGGGCTCTCGCCTGGAAGTCGAAGATCTCCTGGGCGAGTTTATCGCCTTTTTGCGCCAGTCCACGCAGGGAGAAGGCGCGCTCCTTCATGCTGAGCGCCGATTTCGCCAGGTCATGGTCTGGGTATTGCTCCAATTTCTCGGCAAGCAGGTTGGGGAGACCGGCAAGGCACGTGTACATTTCGATACAGCCCCAGGTGCGTCCGCATCCGCAGGTGTAGGGTTTCGCGCCGAGCAGGTGCAGGAGGGCGGGCATGTGACCGGCTTCCATCCCGGCGAAGGTGTCGCCGCTCAATGCAAATCCGCGCGCGTCGATATAAGCACATCCCAGCCCGGAGCCGGGAGCCAGCATGAGGACGGTCGCGTTGGTATCACCACGCACATGTTGGGCTTCCGCCACGCCGCCCATATCGCCGTCGTTGCCCACGGTCAATGGGATGGGACGTCCGGCGCGCTCGGAGAGGGCATTGCGGTACGAAGTATGCACATCGAAACCGGTAAAACTATCCGGCAGGTTGGCGGAATGATCGAACACACCGTAGCGCTGGAACGGACCCGGCACCGCCAGCCCCACCCCGCCGACCTGGTCCCAGGTGAGGGAATTCTGCGAAAGGTAATTGCTGATCGCTTCGACCCAACTCCGCACAACGGATTCGGGTCCCAGTTTGGAATT
>JBFYRY010000042.1:0-17474 GCA_041302025.1 Chloroflexota bacterium
GCTGGCGGTCCTCTACGTGGCATACAGCCTGCTCTCGAACGTCCTCTACATGGCATGGGTCTGTCCGTATTGCGGACATTACGCGCTGGGGACGTGTCCCGCGGGTTTCCACATCCTGTCCGCAAGACGGTTCAAGCCCAAACCCGGCACCACCTTCAGCCGCGAGTTCCGCCGCAACCTGTACATCATGGTCCCTGGCTGGTTCGTCCCACCCCTTGCAGGGCTTTATCTTCTCCTCAGCGGATTCTCGTGGACGGTGCTCCTGCTTCTCGTTGCGTTTTGTGTGGTTGGATTCTGGCTCCTGCCTGAATCATCGAAGAAGCATTGTGAAGGCTGTGAGACCGTGGACTGTCCGCGCCGCCCGAAAGCGGCAAAACTTCAGAACTGAATTACTTTACGAATCTCCAGAAAAGAAAGCCCGCCAGCAAAGCCGTCACTGCGCCGAAGAAGAATGGAGCGCTCGCGCCGAAGCCCGTCCACGCGCCCGCGCCCTGCCACAACAGCCCTGCGATCAACGAAGCCGGTAACGCCGTGATGCCGATGGCGGCGTTGAAGAGTCCGTATGCCGTGCCGCGCATTGCTTCGGGCACCAGGTCTGCCACCAGCGCCTTCGCCGTGCCCTCGGTCGCGGCGTAATACAAGCCGTACAGACCGAACAGCGTCCATACCTGTCCGCCCGTTTGCGAGAACGCCAGCCCGAGATAGATCAACCCATAGATCACCCAGCCGCCGAGGATCAACCTGCGCCGACCCACCTTGTCTGACCACGCGCCCAGCGGACCCGCGAAGACCGTGTACAGCAGGTTGAACGTCAGCGCCATGCCCATCACCTGCAACACGCTCAAGCCGCGTTCCTGCGCGCGCAGCAAAATAAAAGCATCGGACGAGTTGCCGAGCGTGAACAAGACAACCACCAGCAGGAAGGACTTGAAGCGCGAGTCCATGCCGCGGAGGGAGAGACGCGTCTTTTCCGCGCCTTTGCCTGCTCCCGTTACCTCAACCGTTCCCAGCGCCAGGACGAGCACCGCCAACACCGCCGGGACGATGCTCACCAGCACGATGGTCTTGAACGTGGACATGGTGAGGCGCACGGTCTGGGACTGGTTAAACCAGATGATAACGGCGGCAATCCCAAGTCCGAGGAAGGCACCGGCGGTGTCGCCCGCGCGATGGAGCCCGAAGGCGAGTCCGCGCTGGTCCTTATCGATCGAATCCGCGATCAACGCATCCCTCGGTGCCGTACGGATACCCTTGCCCACCCGGTCTGTAAAGCGGACTCCCAGCACCCAGCCCCACGCGTTCGCAAAATAGAGGAACGGCTTGGCAATCGTCGAGAGGGAATATCCTGCCACGGTGAGCCATTTGCGTTTGCCGAGTTTATCGGAGAGCGCGCCCGAAAGGATCTTCACCAGGCTGGCGGTCGTTTCCGCGATGCCGTCGATCAAGCCGATGACCGCTGTGCGCACGCCGAGAATGTTTGCCAGAAAGAACGGGATGAGGTTGGTGAGCATCTCCGAGGAGATGTCGGTTAGGAACGATGTTGCCGTGACCACCCATACATTGCGCGGCAGGTTTTTGAGCGATGCTTTGTTCATCAATCCTTCTTTCCGAAATATCCGAATGCGATCAACACCGCAGAGACCACGGCAATGGCGATGCCTATCCTCAACAGGTCGGCGGAGTCTTTTACATCCAGCACTTTTTCCAGGAATTTCACCCCCATCACCAGCACGACCATACTGCTGAGTTTGGACTTGAGCTCGTACAGGTTGTGTGCCAGCATCCATTCAGGGACATTGACCTTGCCGATGAAGAGTTCATATAAACTGACCGTGAAGATCAGGATGGCTGTGGCGATCAGGAAACTATCGATGATCTCGATGAACTCGATGGTGATGCCGGCATCTGCGCCAAGCGACTCGATCACCAGCATCACCGTGCGGACTGTTTTGAGCGTTCCCCATGCGAACGCGGCAACCGCCGCCACCAGCAGGGAGATGACGCCGACGATGGCGAGATAGCGTGATTTTTCAAGAATGGTTTTCATGAGCGGCTCCATTGAACGGGGTAAAGGATTCCACAAGAGGTCTCGTGGATGGCTTGGATTCCATCGATGACGAATATATATCTTTTGGCTCATCTGTAAAGTGCGTGCAGGTGACAGTCACTTGCGAAGTGACTGTCACCTCACAGACCCAGCATGCCGATTATATAATACCCGCGGCACAAATTGTGAACGGTGGGATGATGTGTACGCGGATGTGAAAAGTCCACCGTACCCGGATTCGTCATCCAAACCACCTCTGCTATAATCCCCTCCATGATTCTCGTCACCGGCGCAACAGGATTCATCGGACGCGTGCTTGTGCGTCAACTCACCGAAACAGGACACGAAGTCCGCGTACTGCTCCGGCCCTCGCCGAAGTCGCCGCGCCTGCCGAAGGGTGTCTCCGTCGAAGTGGCGGTCGTGGGTCTCGATGATCCACGCGGCTTGCGCGCCGCCCTGCGCGGCGTGGACCAGGTCTATCATCTCGCCAGCGCCGCGGCACAGGGACGCGGCGGCAGTCTCCTGACCACGGATATCGAAGGTACACGCGCGCTTGCACAAGCCGCGGCAGATGCCGAGATCGAGCGTTTCATTTTTCTCAGTCATCTCGGCGCAGACCGTGCCTCCGCGTTCCCTGTCCACAAATCCAAGGGTATTGCCGAGGAATACATCCGCAAAAGCGGTGTCCCGCATACCATCATTCGTTCCTCCATCGTTTTCGGACCCGAAGACGGCTTCACCAGCACGCTGGCAGACATCCTGAAATTCTCACCCGGCATCACCCCCATTCCCGGGAACGGGCGCACCCTGCTCCAGCCGCTCTGGGTCGAGGACCTTGTCACCTGTTTGATTTGGGCACTGCAAAACCCCGACACGGTCAACCAGACCTACGAGATTGGCGGCGGCGAATATTTCACGTTACGCCAGATCATGGAAACCATCATGAGTGTTACCCGCAGGCGCCGGGTGCTTGTACCGATCCCGCCTCCCTACATGCGCGCGCTTATCGTCATGCTCGATACATTCGCGCGCCGGCTCAATGTCTCCACCTACTGGGTCGATTATGTCGCCGTCAACCGCACCTGCCCGGTGGAGAACCTCCCGCGTACCTTCGGATTGATGCCCGCGCGTTTTGCCTATCGGCTGAACTACCTTGTCCACGATCCCTGGTATTCCAGATTCGCCAAAAGGATCCAAAGGACTTTCCGCGCTTCCCGTTAAAGCCATGATTCCTTCGTGTTCTTTGCGGATAAAAATCTCTATGCCTGCTCCCGACATCAAACTACTCGAAACCCCCGAAGAGATGACCCTCGTCGAAGAACTCCAGCGCGCCGTGTGGCCCGGCAGTGAAACCGACGTGGTCCCCGCGCACATGCTCATCACCGCCGTGCACAACGGCGGCATCGTGGCGGGTGCGTTTATCGGCGATGAAATGATCGGTTTTGTCTTCGGCTTCCCCGGTCTCGAATCCACGCCCGATGGTCCGCGTCCCAAACATTGTTCGCACATGCTGGGCATCCGCCCCGATCAACGGGATTCAGGCGTCGGCTTCGCGTTGAAGCGTGCCCAGTGGCAGATGGTCCGCCACCAGGGACTCGATCACATCACGTGGACGTACGATCCACTGCTCAGCCGCAACGCCCGCCTCAACATCGCCAAACTCGGCACGGTCTGCAATACGTATCACCGCTCCGAATACGGCGACATGCGCGATGGCTTGAACGCCGGTCTGCCCTCCGACCGTTTCCAGGTGGACTGGTGGATCAACACCCGCCGCGTCGAACGCAGGCTGGGCAAACGTCCGCGCCGCCCGTTGAAACTGGATGACTTCTCGAAGGCGGAACTGCATCCGTTATATGAGACGAGCGCTTCCTCCTCCGCCGGGGGCTGGGTCCGCCCGCCCGAACATTTCTCCCCGCTGGAGGGGCATCTCCTGCTCGCCGAGATTCCCCCCGATTTCGGTGCATTGAAGGAAGCGGATTTCCCGCTGGCGCGTGACTGGCGCTTCTTCTCGCGCGAAGTCTTCGAGACCGCCTTTGCCGCCGGATACATCGTCACCGATTTCATCTTCGACACCGGACGCAGTTTTTACGCGCTTTCGAACGGCGAGAGCACTTTGCAACCGTAACGCAAGATATTCCCCCGCATTACGAAAGTATGATTGTCATCCTGCGGCAGAAAATCCATCAGCCGGCAGACAGGATACCCTCTTATTTCATGAGCAACCCAAGACCCGACATCGAACAATGGTGGGCAGTCGAAGCCATGATCGCCTCGTACAACCATGTGTACAAGGTCATCTACAAAACGAAATACGAAGTGCATGGACCCATCGGCGTGTCCATCTATGACGGCGCGCCCATCGCATCCTTTCATTACGAGTTCCTCGCCCTGAATGCCGACCCGCAAACCGTCATGACCGCGGTGGACGGGTACCCGATCCCGGACCAGAAGGATTACGTCATAGATGTCTTCCATCCCGTGCCGTCAGACCAGAACCTGAAGGATACCTATTTGCAGTTCGACCACGAATTCGTCCGAACGGGTCCCATCCTTGGGTTGAACCTGAACGCAAAATCAAGCACCCACCCCGACAACATCTTGAAGGCGACCACCATCCAGCAGGCGGAAAGCGCCAACAACAACCTCACCTCCGAAGGCGAACGTATCCATGTGCAAACCCTGCGCGATAAACACATCCACTCGTTCTACGCGAAAGTGGATGGGGAGGCGGTCGGTTGGGTGCAGTTGGTCACAGTTTATCCCGGAGTGGGGTATATTAACCAGTTATATGTGCTCGAAGCATTCCGCAGGCAGAAACTGGGTACCGCGCTTGTCCGGCGCGCGCACGCGCAAGCCGTCGAACTTGGAGTGAAGCGCATGGTGCTCATCCCCTCCGACCAGGCAATGCATCTCTATCGCAGATTGGGTTACCGTCCCTTGTTGTACTTTTCCGCATTTCGTCCAATCCGTCCGGTGAGGGTATGGGAATGATCAAACTTCGCCTCGGGGTCATCCTGCCGGATGTGCATGTGCCGGTCTGGGTTGCCCGCATGTTGGAGCAGATCAAGAATTCCCCTTATGCCGAGATCATCTCCATGGCGTATGCGGACGATTCCAGCGGCGAACCCGACAGCCTGTACGAAAACTATTTCCAACTGGACCGGCGCATCTTCCGCCCGAGCCCCAGCCCGTGGGAACTCAGGGATGTCCGCAAGATCCTCCAGAACACGCAGTTGATCGGCGAGACCCTGCAGGAACGCATCGCCCGTTTCAAATCCATGCGGCTGGATGTCGTCCTCAATCTGAGCCTCAATGAACTTCCCAAATCCATCCTCGATGTCGCGCGGTTCGGGGTCTGGTCCCTGCGGTGCAACGACGGGCGCATCACCACCGGCACAGACACCGGCTGGCTGGAATTATTAAAGGACGATCCCCTCACCCATTGCGTGGTCGAATCGCAAAGGGGCGCCTCCATTCAGTCCATTGCCCGGTCGGTGATGGCATCGCATCCATACTCGTTCACGCACAACCAGAAATCGTTTTTGTGGCGGGCATCTGCGCTCGTCCCGCGCGCATTGCGGGATCTGCATTCAAAAGGCGAGGCTGAATTCTTTTCGAAGGCAGAGCCGCTGAGCCCCGCAAAAAAAATCTCCCGGCCGACGGATGCGCAAGCCACAGCGTGGAAGCGTGCCATCAAAACGCTCGAGAGTAAAACGTGGCGGCGCTGGTTCCCTGACCGCTGGGCGTTGATGGCAGGAATCCGCGCGGAGGGGGGAAAACCCGGTTGGAACGGACTCAGCCTCAAGGTCCCGCCGCGAGGCGCCTATTGGGCGGACCCGTTCATCATCGGGCGGCAGGGCAGGTTGTACCTCTTCTTCGAAGAATACATCTACAAGAATCGGCGCGGGCGCATCTCGTTTGCCGAGATCCAGCAGGATGGGAGCATCGGCGAGCCTGCGGTCGCGTTGGAGCGTCCCTATCACCTTTCGTATCCGTTCATTTTTGAATATCGCGGCGAGTTTTACATGATCCCCGAGACCGCGCAGAACAACGCCGTCGAAGTCTATCGCTGTGTGCGCTTCCCCGACCAGTGGGAATTCCACAAGACCCTCATGCAGGATGTCCACGCCGTGGATGCCACGCTGACCGAACATTCCGGGGTGTGGTGGATGTTCGTGAACATCGCGGGCGAGGGCGGCTCGACATGGGACGAACTGCATTTGTTCCATTCGCATGACCCGTTATCGGACCAGTGGACTCCGCACCCGATGAACCCGGTCGTTTCGGATGTCCGTTCCGCCCGCCCGGCAGGACGCATCTTCCGCAGGGACGGCCTGCTCCTGCGTCCCTCACAGGACTCATCCCTCCGATACGGGTACGCGCTGAACATCAACCGCATCACAAAACTCACCAGATACGAGTTCGAGGAGGAACTGCTGGAACGGCTGGAACCGCCAAAGGACGGGGATTTCCTCGCGGTGCATACGTTCAACTTCTGGAACGACCTGACCGTGATCGATGTGATGATGAAGTAAGTTTTGCATATCGCGACATTCACGCCGCTTAAATCACAGACGCCGCAATACGCGGCGTCTGTGATGTTGGATATCAACTGCAGGATGTCAGGGAGTGGAAAGTGTCTGTATCAGCGTATGGGACTACCTCCTTGTATAGGTATTGTTTTCATTACGCGCCTGCGCGCTCATGCCGACGGGGTGATAAGTTTCGCTATAAGCGGGTTGTGAGATATTCACAGGATTGGGCTTGGGCGCAGGGCGCGGAAAGGACGGATTGGGTGTGCGCTGATTTTCATTCGGGCGGTACACGGGTTTGTTCTGGTACTGTACTTCATTTTCATCGGCGATCGAGAAGAGGCGTTCCCCGGCAATGGAGAAGGTGTTGATCAACAAGACACGGATCAGCAGGACCATCGCCGCCACAAAGACCGGCACCAGTTTGGTCATGTTCTCCTGCCCGAGCAGGACGCCGCCTTCGGCGTTGTGTTTGAGGATCGCAACCGAGACGCCCCACCAGGTGAGGGTGGCATTGAATGCCGCGGCGAGAAACCAGGCGGCGAATAGATACCAGACTTCGGCGGGTTCATCGCGTCCCTTTTCGGGGGTGAAAATGCGGGCGATCCCGGCAAAGTCGATGCCGCAGAACGCAAAAGCGAGGATGGTTGCCCACTGGAAGGGTCCAAAGGATAGGTCCCCAAGGATGTCGTGCAGGGCAAAAACGGTGCTGGAGAAATTGAAGACCTCGAACGCCAGCAGGGCGCTGAGGATGATCGCACCGAAGATGAATCCCCGCTTGAGAGCGGTCCCCTGCAGGAAGGGGAGCAGTTTGATCGGCATCGAACGGTTCATGGAAACCTCCTGTGGTCTGTGACCACAAACTAACAAAGGACAGCGATGTCGCAAATATAGAACACTTGTTCTAATTTGTCAAGGAAAAGTTGACAGCAATTCCCGGTATGTCGTTGCGACCTTCGGGAAGCGATCCCCTGGTTGGAGTGAGAGAGTGTTTCTTAAGTCCAAATAAGGCTTGAAAAAGAGCCTTTAGCCACAGAGAACACAGAGTTCGCAGAGATTTTTAAATGGTTTTCTCAGATATCTCTGTGCGCTCTGTGGCAAAAAACGAGTTAAGAACTGAGGAGACTGCTTCGCCAGAGGCTCGCAGCGACAGGTTCAAAGTGAGAATTGCTGAAAAGTTGACATCAAAAATCGTTACCCCTGTTGACCGATAAACCTATCCACACACGAAATAAGCGATGGAAGTGATCACGCCAGTTACAAATACCCTGCCAGCGAATCCCAATCGTATGTAATGTAAGGTACATCGTTCCCGATCTTCGCGCGGCGACCGTCCATGTAGCGGGCGCACCAGGCATCTTCAGGTGTCTCACCCATGGTAAACAGGATGGCGGCGAACAGGTCGATCTCGCGCAGTTTCAGGAAGTGAGGGAGTTCCTTCAGCCAGCACGGATCGAGTCGGTTGTGCTCGCGATACCCTTGCAGGAAGACCGGCATGAAACGTCCCATGAAACTTCTCATATCGTCCCTGCCCCACATGGAAACGTAGAACAGCACCATGGCGATATCATAGATGAAGTGACCGTAGACACAGTCGTCGAAATCGAAGAGTGTCAGGGTGTAGTCTTCATCCACGAACAAATTGGCCAGATGGGCATCCTGATGGATCATGCCATAGCCATCAGGATCGCGCGGCAGGGTGCGGAGATGATCGAACACGTCCCGGTATTTTTGACGGACGAGTTGTTCTGACGCAGGGAGTTGGCGGTCGGGCGTGTTGTTCTCAGGGTCGTCCCAGGCGTACCGTTTCCAGGATGGGTCTGAGGGCGCATAGGTTTTTGCAAGCACGTGCATCCGTCCCAGCAGTCGTCCATATTGGAGGAACAGCCGCTCGTTGATCTGGTCACGTTCAGCAATCCTGCCCCGGGCTTTGACAAAGGCAGTGCAGAGAAACTGTCCGCCATGACCATCTTCGATGGGTTCGACCAGGCTCCCCGTCTGCGAAAGAACCGCGCGTGCCACAGTCACGCCGCCTGCCGCCAGGTAGTTGATCCAATCCACCTCGCCGCGGATCAGGTTCGGGGAACGGCGGTCACTATGACCGATGCGCAGGATGAACTCCCCCTCAGGGCGCTCAAATTCATAGATGAAACTTTCAAAGCCATCCAGCAAATGGAGCTTATCTTCGGCGACCGCATAGCGTTGACCGGCGGTTTTGAGAATATCCTCGTTGAACAGGTTGGCGATCTTTGGGTCCATATATTCCTGTCGGTGCGGGAAATGTCTAACGCACGAAATAAATGATGGAGACGATCACGCCGATGCTGACCACCGTCCAGCGCAGTGTGGAGGGCTTGATCCTGCCTGCCAGTTTTCCGCCCAGCGTCCCGCCGATCAACGCACCGACCGCCATGACCAGCGCCACACTCCACACGACCTTCCCTGAAAACAGGAAGAAGATCGCCGCCGCCACGTTGACGCTGAACGCAACCGCTTGTTTCAATGCATTGAGGCGTGTGAGCGTATCTTCCATGGTCAGCCCCAGCGCCGAGAGCACGATCACGCTCAAGCCCGCGCCGAAATACCCGCCATAGACCGAAGCCACGCTGACGGGGAGCCATGAGATCTTCTCCAATCGGTCGCCGTGATGTTCGCCCATGCGCCTTGTCAGCCACGCGCGCACCGGGTCCTGGATGGCGAGCAAGCCCGAGGCCAGCAGGATGAGGTACGGCACCAGTTCTTTGAACAGTTTTTCACCGGTCAGCAGCAGCAGGTATCCGCCAAGCACGCCGCCGACGATCGCCGCAGGGACGATAAGCCATAGGCGTTTGCCCTGGTTCTTGAGGTCCTTCCATTGCGCGAGGGTCCCGCCGAAGTAACCGGGACACAGGGCGATGGTGTTGGTCACGTTCGCGGCAACGGCAGGGATGCCCAAAAAGGTGAGCGTGGGAAAGGTGATCAGTGTCCCGCCGCCTGCAAGGGCGTTGACCGCGCCTGCCGCCAGCGCGGCGAGCGCGGCGAGGATGTATTGGATGGGTGTGAGCATGGTGTGGAAAATCCTTATTTTGAATTTATGTGAAAGTATAGCAGGATTGGAGGAAAAATCGAAAATTCAGGTAATGTATAATACTTGTAACGTTTGATATTGAGCATGGCAGGAGGATCACTATGGAAGGATTGCAGGCAATCGTGGATTTTCTTGTTGAATACCGATGGCATGCATTGATTCTGATTGTTGGAATTGCGACATTCCTTTTACTTCGTGCCTATTGGAGCGGGATTTCGACGGTATTTGAAAAGTGGGGACAGGATGATGCCGAGAGAATTTTTAAACGTGTTGATGTGAACGATACAACCCGTGAATATCTTGAACAGGCAAGCACGACGTACAGCCGTTTTAAATTCCGCGGATTGCCACGGGTGCGCGCCAAGGGGATCGAGCCGCCTCAATTGGACCAGGCTTATATTCCTGTGAGCGTGATGAGGGAAACGAAAGGGAGTGAAGGTTCAGAAAATCAAAAGACTTCCAAAGACTCGTTGGCCGAGGCGGGCAGGCTGCAATTAAAAACAGAGAAACCTGTGGGGTTGGGGGATGCGCTTACCCATTCGAAGCGTCTTGCGATCATCGGCGTGGCAGGTTCGGGTAAGAGCACCCTCCTGCAATGGGCGGGGCAGTCGTTTGCGCGCGCCCTGCTCAAGAAATCCCTTACAGAGGAACAGAAATCCTTCATTCTGGCATTGGGCGGAAAACCGCTTGTGCCTTTCCTGTTCCCTTTGCGCGCCTATTCCAAGTATTGTGAAAAGGGCGGTTGCAGCCGGTCTTCAAAGACCCTGCTTAATTTCTTGGCAGAGTATTTTTCTGACCACCATGCCTCGCTCGACCTGGATGTTGATTTTTTCAAGACTCACCTCCAAAAAGGATGTTTGTTGATGGCGGACGGATTGGATGAAGTCGATCCGGCAGACCGTCCGTCTGTACGTTCCGCATTGGAGGAGTTGCTGGCTGAATTTGACAATCCCAATTTGCGGTGTCTGCTGACTGCGCGTCCATCTGCAATTCATATTGCCGAGCAAATGCACGGTTTCGATAGTTGCGAAGTCCAGCGGCTTTCGCAAAAACAAAGGGATAGCTTGATCGAACTATGGTATCGCGCAGTCCTTGCGGATGATCCCCGCGAGGCGCGCCGGAAAGCCAGCGACCTTTCCTCGCGCATCGAGGACAGCGATTCCCGCGTAAAGGAACTTGCAACCACCCCGCTCATGACCACGATCTTTGCGATGGTGCATTACAGCCGCGATGAATTGCCCAAGCAGCGCTCAAAACTATATGAAGAGGCGGTTGAAGTGCTATTGACCGAGGTGCCCTTCAAGGGAGAAGAGGCAAAAGACCTGCAAAACTGGGGCGGCGTGGATTGGGAAGTGCGCCGTGACCGGATTGCGCGGATCGCTTTTGAACTGCGCGAACGCGGCAGGGATTCGCTTTTGGAAAATGATCTGGTTGACCTGATCTGGAAGCGCTTTGGAAACGATGAAACGGAGGCGCGCCGTGCCTGTGCGCGGTTCCTGCGTGATGTGGCGGAGCGCGGCGGACTCCTCGAAGCCATGGATGATAAATACGGTTTTTATACCCACGCAACGTTTCAGGAATATCTGGCAGGACGTTACCTCGCGGAGGAATATCCGGCTGAAAAACTACAGTCCTTCCTGATGGAACACATCAGCAACGACCTGTGGGATGAAGCCCTGCGTCTTGCCGTGGGGTATCTGGCGATCAAGGGCGAGGATAAGGCAAACCGCCTTGTGTTGCAGATCGCAAAGGCAGGCACGAACGATGAATCAAAAGCCCGCGCCTTGTATGTGGCTGGCTTGGCGCTGGCAGATGTGCCGCAGGTCCGCCGTATGCCGGAGACGATCCATACGCTTGTGCCGCAGATCGAAAAGATATTATCGTCCAACCCTCCGCGTGTGGGGATTCGGGCGCGTTTTAGTTTGGGGCTTGCCCTTGGGTCGTTAGGAGACCCGCGCCTGAAGCCGCTCGAACCGGATTGTGTACCTGTGCCGGGCGGTGTCTTTCGCATGGGGACCAGCGCCGAGGAAGAGGAGACCATGAAGGCGCAGAATGTAACTGTATATGGTGATGAAAAGCCTTCCCATGCAGTGTATGTTTCCGAATTCTCCATCGGAAAATTTCCCATCACAAACCTGGAATATTCCGCTTTTTATGAAGACAAAGGGTATGACAGGGATGAGTTCTGGGGGAAGGACGGCTGGGCTTGGCGGACTGGAAAATACGATTCAAACGTCTCTAAAATTGAGGATAAAAACCAGCGTGAGGCCTATGAACGTTGGTTGAAACAACGCACCGTTGAATTGCGAGACAGGCCTTTTTATTGGGATAACCCGCAATGGAATGCCCCCAACCTGCCGGTGGTGGGCGTTTCATGGTTCGAGGCGGAAGCCTTTTGCACCTGGTCAAGCCGGAAAACAGGAAAGGTGTATCGCCTGCCCACCGAGGCGGAATGGGAAAAAGCCGCCCGGGGCGCGGATAATACGATCTGGAGTTGGGGCAATACCTGGAACGGTGAATTCTGCAATAATGCAGACCCGGCAACCGCCGAAAAACTTAACCGTACTTCGCCGGTGGGAATGTACCCGCAGGGTGTGAGTGGATACGGCGCATTGGACATGATGGGAAACGTTTGGGAATGGTGCAGTGACTGGTACGACGATGAGTTGTACCGAAAACGTGCGGAAGAATCAGTAAAAGACCCAACAGGGGGGCCCTCTGGTATTAGGCGTGTTGTGCGCGGCGGGTCGTGGGACGACAGTCGGAGCAACGCCCGATGCGCGATTCGCAACAGGGACAACCCTGGCAACTACAACCTCAATGTTGGGTTTCGTGTTGTGCTCTCCCCCGATGAAGGTTCTTGAAATTCTGAATCTCTGGTTTCTGATTTCTGAATCGGTTTTTAAAAATTTTTGGCCCTTTGAGACATCTTCATGAGCGAATTGTTTGAAAGGTTCTGTTCGTTTGCTAACCTATATGATGCTTATCGCAAAGCCCGCAAAGGAAAGCGCGGCAAGGTGAGTGTGGCGGCATTCGAATATAACCAGGAGGAAGAGTTGATAAGCCTCCGCGACGAACTGCGTGCCGGCATGTGGAAGCCTGGTCTTTACACAAATTTTTTTATCCATGAGCCCAAAAAACGCATGATCTCCGCCGCGCCGTTTCGTGACCGTGTGGTACACCATGCGTTATGCAATCTCCTCGAGCCGGATTGGGAAAGGCGTTTTATTTTCGACACCTACGCCAATAGAAAGCTCAAAGGAACGCACAAAGCCATTTTACGAGCCCATGAATTTGCCAGGAAGTTCGAATACGTTCTACAGTGCGATATCGAGCAGTTTTTCCCAAGTATCGATCACACCATCCTCCAGGAGAAGATATCGGCTCATCTGGCAGATGAGCGTCTGCAAGGGGTGGTCAGCCTTATCCTTCAATCGGGAACCTCGTTACAGGCTGGGCAATATGAGATGAAATGGTTCGACAGTGATGGACTGTTTTCAGTTTTGCGTCCGCGCGGTCTGCCAATCGGTAATCTCACTTCACAGTTTTGGGGAAATGTCTATCTCTCTGGTTTTGACCATTTCGTAAAACGTGAGTTACGTGTTGAAGGGTACCTGCGCTATGTGGATGATTTCCTCCTTTTTGCGAATGATAGGCAGGTTTTACATGAGTGGAAAAGCAGGATTGAGTTACGGATGACGAAATTACGCCTGACATTGCATGAACCGCAGGTTTTTCCTGTGGCTACCGGTATTCCGTTTTTGGGGTTTCGGATTTTTCCAACACACAGGCGGCTGAAAAAGAAGCGCGGTATATCCTTTCAACGCCGTTTCCGGCATTTATACCGACAATGGATTTCTCGCGAAATCGATCGCAAACGACTGGACGATTCTGCGCGTTCCTGGTCCGCTCACGCATCATGGGCTGATACCCACGGCTTGCGAAAATCAATTCTTGGCAGATATGTGTTGTGATGAAAGAATCCCCGATCTTTTCAAAGACATACGATTTGGCTTTATGGCTTCTGCCCCAGGTTACCAAGTTTCCGCGCGCGCACCGGTTTGGGCTTGGCGAGCGCGTGATTAGGCAGGTATTAGATTTTCAGGAAGCACTGTTGAAGGCGGGTCTCTCGAAACAGAAACGCGCCAGCCTTCTTGACGAAGCGGATATCCAACTGGCTTTACTCCGGCAGAATCTGCGTTTGTGCAAGGATTTGGAATTGATCAAAATGAATCAGTATGAGCATGTTTCAAATATGCTGACCGAGATCGGACGTTTGTTGGGTGGATGGAAAAAATCAAGTTTATAAACGGGACAAGTCATGAGAGCGCGTGTTGTGCGCGGCGGGTCGTGGAACAACAATCGAAACAACGCCCGATGCGCGATTCGCAACAGGAACAACCCTGACAACTACAACAACAATATTGGGTTTCGTGTTGTGCTCTCCCACAATATTTTCCTCTGCCAGAAGTGCCGAACCGTCCACGGACGGCGGTCGAGGCAAAACATCGGCGGACTTGCTCCCGGCTCGGAGATCCGTTCTTCGGGCAAATATAAAAGAGACCTGCCGCCCAGGATGAATCAATCCCCGCGGCAGGTCAACTTTAAACTTGACTTGCCCCATCTGACTCTGTATAATCCCAGCCATTCAGAAGTAGTACGCGTGCCGAGACCTGATAGAGAAGGAGACGAACGGTGGAAGTCTCCGCAGGGAAACAACGCTGAAGTCGTCTGAAACGATGGCGAAGAAAGCCTGTTCACTGAACACTGGTCACTAGACCGCCACGGGGTTGCCCGTTACAGCAAAGACCGATGTTGGTCGGTCACAGAGTGCGTTTTCTTAACCACAAAGGACACTAAGTACACAAAGGTTTAAGAGAACGAATTGAGGTGGTACCGCGACACGCTTGTCGTCCTCATGCTGGACAAGGCGTGTTTTTGTTTAAGAGAGCAGAGAGTAGAAAGTAAAGAGCAGTCTCCAGCATCTAGTCTCTAATCTCTAATCTCTAATCTCTACTACCCAGTCTCTACTCTCTGCACCAAGGAGCACGAATGGATACAAAACAGGTCATCCGATCCCAATATCTGGCGGCGTTGGCGATGCTCAAACAGGTCATTGTCAAATGCCCGGAGGCGTTATGGAACGCCCCGGGCAATCAGGACCCATTCTGGAAGAAGTCCTATCACACGCTGTTCTATGTTCACCTGTATTTGCAGAATACCGAGAAGGATTTTGTCCCATGGGCAAAGCACCGTGACCCTGATGGCGATGTGCCCTTCACAAAGGATGAAGTGCTGGAGTATCTGGCTTTTGTCGAGAAACAAGTTGCAGAACGGGTCCCGGTCACAGACCTGGAGGCAGGCTCCGGTTTCGACTGGTATCCGGTCGGCAAACTGGAAATGCACTTCATCAACATCCGGCACATCCAACAGCACGCCGGTGAACTCTACGAACGGCTGGGCGCGCACGAAAATATCGAATTAGACTGGGTAGGTTTCATTCACGATACCAAGGAGCAAGAATGACCGGACAGGAATTACCAAAGGCATACGATTTCAAATCCACCGAGCCGCGCATCTATGCGATGTGGGAGGCGGGCGGATTCTTCAAGCCGCACAACGACCCAAACAAACCCGATTTCGACCCGACGGTCAAGCCGTTCGTCATCTCCATCCCGCCGCCGAATGTGACCGGCGAACTGCACCTCGGTCACGCCCTCACCATGTCGGTCGAGGACTTGATGATCCGCTACCACCGCATGAAGGGTTATTCCACATTGTGGGTGCCCGGCACTGATCACGCCGGCATTGCCACACAGCTCATGGTGGAACGCGATATCCTCAAGAACGAGGAAGTGACCCGCGAGGAAATGGGACGCGAGGAATTCCTCAAACGCACCTGGGAATGGAAGTACAAATACGGCGGACTCATCACGAACCAGATCCGGCGCCTCGGCGCTTCCTGTGACTGGGACCGTGAACGCTTCACCCTGGACCCGGGGCTGAGTCGGGCAGTCCGGGAGGCTTTTGTCCACCTCTTCGAAAAGGGACTCATCTATCGCGGTCCCCGTTTAATCAACTGGTCGCCGGGTCTCAAGACCGCCGTCTCCGACCTCGAAGTGGAATACGAGGAGGAAGAAGCACGCCTGTATTACTTCAAGTACATGCTAAAGCCAGAGACTTCCGAAGTCTCCGAGACTTCAGAAGTCTATATACCCGTGGCAACCATCCGCCCCGAAACCATCCTCGGCGATACGGCGGTGGCGGTGCATCCTGACGATGAGCGCTACAAGAAATTCATCGGCAAAAAAGTGATCGTGCCGATCATCGGACGTGAGATCCCCGTCATCGCTGATGAATACGTCAGCATGGAATTCGGCACCGGTGCGCTCAAGATCACGCCCGGTCACGACCCGAACGATTACGCCATCGCGCACAAACACAACCTGCCCATCATCTCCATGCTCGATAAGGAAGCGAAAGTCAACGAAAACGGAGGCAGGTACAAGGGTCAGGACCGATTCGATGCCCGCAAGAATCTCTGGGCTGATATGAAAGCCGCCGGTCTCGTCATCAAAGAAGAAAAATACATGACCACCATCCCAAGATCACAGCGCGGCGGCGAGATCGTCGAGCCGATGATCTCCGAACAATGGTTCGTCAAGATCGAGGCGCTGGGCAAAGCCGCGCTCGATGCCGTGAAGGACGGGCGCATCAAGATCGTGCCCGAACGTTTCGAGAAGACCTATTACAACTGGATGGAGAACCTGAAGGACTGGTGTATCAGCCGCCAGTTGTGGTGGGGACACCGCATCCCCGTGTGGTACTGTCCCGACGGGCACATGACCTGCACGCGTGAAGATCCCACGGAGTGCGCCGCTTGCGGTTCGAAGGATATTCGTCAGGATGACGATGTGCTTGATACCTGGTTCTCCTCCGGCTTGTGGCCCTTCTCCACACTGGGCTGGCCCGATGAAACACCCGATTATAAATATTTCTACCCCACCTCCTACATGGAAACGGGCTACGATATTTTGTTCTTCTGGGTGGCGCGCATGATCATGAGCGGACTGGAATATACCGGGCAGATCCCGTTCCACACCGTTTATTTGCACGGTCTCGTGCGCGACGAGAACGGAGAAAAAATATCCAAGACCAAGGGTAATGTGGTCGATCCGCTGATCCTGATGGATGAGTTCGGCACGGATGCCCTGCGATTCAATATCCTGGTGGGTTCCACGCCCGGAAACGATACGAATGTCGGACCGAAGAAGGTGGAAGCCAATCGCAATTTTGTGAACAAGATCTGGAACGCCGGACGTTTTGTGATCTCAGCCATTAGCGGTCAGCCATTAGCGGGTAGTGAAAAAGAAGAATACACCCTCGCCGATTCATGGATCTGGGCGAAACTCCAACAGCTCATCCGCGATGTGGAAAGGAACTTCCAGAACTTCCAATACGGGCAGGCGGGTCAGCAGATCTATGAGTTCGTATGGAGCGACTTCGCCGATTGGTATGTGGAGATCGCCAAAGAGCAGATGAAGGATGCAGGACGCAGGATGCAGACCGTCGAAACACTGGCGCGGGTATTGGATATGTCCCTACGCCTGTTGCATCCCTTCATTCCGTTCGTGACCGAAGAAGTTTGGGGACACCTCCGCCGCGCCGTGCTGGATTCGGGCGCAACGCATGTCTTCGACGATACCCCCCACGCCTTGATCGTGGCGAAGTGGCCCGAGCCGCGTGAACTCGAAGGCTGGGAAGCGGATAAGACCGCGGACTTCGAATTGATCCAGGAGATCGTACGTTCCATCCGCAACCTGCG
>JBFYRY010000262.1:0-5836 GCA_041302025.1 Chloroflexota bacterium
CCAGCGGACGTGCACATCCACGGTGCGGCTGTCGCCGATGAAGTCCCAGCCCCAGACGCGTTCAAGGATGAATTCGCGCGAGAGCATTTGTCCCTTGTGTTCGGCGAAGAAGAGCAGGAGTTGATATTCCTGCGGTTTGATGGGGAGCGGCTCACTGTCAAGTATCACTTCCTGGCGGGTGAGGTTGATGACAAGATTACCGAAGGTTAGCTTTTCATGCTGTTTTTCGGGTGTGGTCTTCGCAAGTTCTTCCTGCATGATGCGTGTGCGGCGCAGTTGCGCTTTGACGCGCGCCATCAGTTCACGCATCGAGAAGGGCTTGGTCAGGTAATCATCCGCGCCCACTTCGAGACCGACGACACGGTCAATCTCATCGTCGCGGGCGGTGAGCATGAGGATGGGCGTGGGCATTTCCTTGCGCAGGATGCGACAGACTTCAAAGCCGTCAATTTCGGGGATCATCAGGTCGAGCACGTTTCAGGCATGGTTGTTAACAAACTATACCAGAAAAGTTTTTCCTTGATGTTATGGATTTGTTAATGGCAAAGGAAGATAATGGTTGGAAGGTTGGAAGGTTTGAAAGTTTACAGGTTTAAACGTTCCAACCTGCTAACGTTTTTTGATTTGCAATGCTTCTTTCGAATCGAACGGGGAATTCAGTTTTTCAGAATCTAATTTCATCACTTTGCTGTTCGCAAAGAAGCCGAAATCGAAATTCGTTTCATCGCCTGCTTTTTTGCCGGGGACCGGCATCAGCCGCGCAGTGAGAGGTTTGTCGAGGCGCAGAGCCAGTGCAGAGAGATCAAGTAATAAAGGCACAAGTTGTTCGGCGGTCGTATCTCCCGGCAAGGGAATCGTATCCAACCCTGTTCCGCAGACAGCCGAATAAAGCAAAATGTCTTTGATAGTCAGCGTCCCTTCAGCGGCGCGTTTGGCAAGGACAGAATCTTCGAGCACCGGTTGCATGAATCCGCTGAAGCCGGTGTGCGGGAAGTCCGCGCGGTCAATGGCTTCGGTCAGGATGGCGGCGGCGGCGAGAGAACCGTGCAATCCGATCTTTGGAATGCCCATTTTTTCAACAGCATTACCAAGCGAATGGGCGTCGTCTGGGAAGGGGGCCAGCGAAAAGTCAATTCCGTAGAATTTCACGCGCAAAGACTTGGCAACTTCGGTTAATTTCTTGCCATGCTTTTCGATTTCACCGATAAGGTTATTTCTGCCTTCTTCGATGCTTCTCGCACTCTCAAAGGCTTGCACTGCCAAGTCAGCAGACTCGGTTGCAATGGCGAATGCCGGTGTATTCTTATCATGATACGCGGCAGGAAAGAACGGCGCTCCCGCCTTGACATTTGCCAGCGCGGCAAATTGCAGGTTGGCGAATCCGTTCGGCTCGATGGTGGAGCACCTGACGATGATCTCCGCACAGGCGTGGATCGCGGCAAGGTCGAGTCCGCGGGTGGTATCTGCCATCATGCCGCTGAAGAATGCATTCTTTGATACGAAGATCGCATCGGGAATTACTTCATAGCTGTGCGGCATTTCTGGCAGGGCATGACCTAAAGAGAAGTATCCGATATTGAGTTGTTGCGCGATGGCCGCGATCTGGCTGGTGTATTCGGGCAGCTTGTTGATATTCTCAGCGCCTAATAATTTTGGAAACGGGATTGTCGCCAGCCGAACCGTCTGCACTTCGTATCCCGCCGCTTCATACGCAGATTTGGCTTGGGTTAGAAATTTCCCTGCCTTTTGCAGGACTTTCTCATCGAGTGGAAATTTGGGATTGCAGAAATATGTAATTGATCTGATTTTCATAACTGATGACTGCTCACTGTTTACTGTTCACTGATCTTTGTCTCACCACCTCAAACATCAACACGGACCCTGCCACGCCCGCATTCAACGACTCGACATTCCCCGCCATCGGGATACTGATTTTTCCAGTTGCTAGTTTCCGCGCCTCATCGCTGGCGCCTTCCGCTTCACTACCGATCACCAGGGCGAGAGGTTTTCTAAAATCTGTATCCCAACAGGAAGTTCCGTTCATATCTGCAATAAAAACCTGCAAACCTGCCGACTTCCCAACTTCTTCTATTTCATTCCAAGTCATCGAATGGATCGGTAACCGGAAATGCGCCCCCATCCCGGAACGCAGGACTTTCGGCGCAAAGGGGTCGGTTGTTTCGGGCGGAAGAAGGATCGCCTGCACACCGGTCGCCGCGGCGGAACGGAGAAGTGTGCCGAGATTCCCTGGGTCGCGGATCTGGTCGGGGATTAGGATGAAGTCAAGGTAATTGGGGAGTGGTAATTGAGTGAACTCCAGAACGGCGAGGATGCCCTGTGGAGTTTCTGTATCGCTGAGTTTCTGCAATAAGTCACCTGCGACTTCCTCGGTGTCGATGCGGCGAGCAAACAGTTTATTGACCAGGTCTCTGCCGCGTTCGCTCAAGCCGTCGCTGTACAAGGCGAACTGGAAATTCCAGCCTGCTTTGGCGGCTTCTTCCACCAGGCGCACGCCTTCCACAACGAATGCGTTCGCTTCGCGCCGCTCCTTGGCACGTCCCATCAGGGCACGGACAAGTTTCAGTTTGGGGTTTTGGGAGGATGTGATCATGGGTGATGGCTAATGGATCATTGAGAGTGAAAGCTGGGTATTAACTATGATCCATCCTCCATTGTTCGAGAAAGACATCAACAGAGGATTTGTCAAACAACACCAGCTTCACCACTTTGAGACCGGATGAATTTCCCTCAAAATATTTTTCAATGGCAGAAAAGATGATCCCCGCCGCGCGGTCTTTGGGGAAGCCGTAGATGCCGGTCGAGATGGCAGGCATGGCAATGGATGAACACTTCAACTCATCCGCCACACGCAGGGAGCCTGTCACAGCATCGGATAATTTTTTGTCCTCGTCGCCGTCGCCCCAGACCGGACCTACAGCGTGGATCACGTATTTCGCAGGCAGGAGCCCGCCCGAGGTCCATGCAGGATGCGAGTGGGAGACAAGTCCATGCTGATGAATCCATGCATCCGATTCTTTCTGAATATCCGCTCCGCCCTTTTTCGAGATCGCCCACGCAATTCCACCTCCATGTTGCAGGTGTTCGTTCGCCGCGTTAACGATGGCATCCACCGCTTCGATGGTGATATCGCCTTGCACGATCTGTATCTTTTGCTTTAGATGTAAAACATACTCAACAAGAATTGTGTTCATGTTGCTATTCTACAACAAAACGTCCGATGGGACTGTTCTCCCATCGGACGTTACCTTGCCGGCTTGCTTATTTGCCTGTTTGCTGATTTCTTACTTCGTTTTTGCGATGACTGCGGCGAATGCCTGCGGGTCGCGGATTGCCAGATCAGACAACATCTTCCTGTTCAGATCGATGTTCGCCTTCTTCAGCGCCGCCACCAGCTTGCTGTAAGTGGTGCCGTTCAGGCGGGCCGCGGCGTTGATGCGGGCGATCCACAACTTGCGCAGATCGCGCTTGCGCACACGGCGATCACGGGTCGCGTACCACAGGCTTTTGAGCATTGCCTCGTTGGCTCGCTTGAACAGGCGGTGCTTTGCGCCGCGCTGTCCCTTCGTGATCTTCAAAATCTTTTTGTGACGTAAATGCCCTTGCGGGCCTCCCTTAACACGAGTCATTATTTATCTCCTGCAAACTCGCGGGCGTCGGCAGGTTTTGCCAGTTGCGTACACCCGAAAGCCGCACATAAAAAGGAACGATTTTACGGAAAACTAACTTTCCATATTGGGCGCCAGGCGCTTCACGCGCTTGATGATCTTGCGGCCCTTTACTTCATGCATTTCAGACAACTGAGACTTGGTGCGCTTGGAAGTATTTCGGCGCAGGTGGCTCTTGCCGCCTTTGGTGCGCACGACCTTGCCCGCGCCGGTCAGGCGAAACCGCTTGGATGTCGCCTTGTGGGTCTTCAGTTTGATCTTGCCAGCTTTTGCTTTGCGAGGCATTGCTGATTCTCCTTTCAAAAAATTTCGACAAAAAACCGCGGACTTCCTGTCTGCCCGCGGACTTTCAACATCTTTGGGACTTGCTCTGGATTAAGCTTGCGCTTCTTTCTCAGCCGGAACCTGATCCGGTTTCTCTTTCTTTTTCACGACGCTTTTGCTGGGCGACAGCACCACGAGCATCGTGCGGCCCTCCATCTGCGGCGGAACTTCGATCACCGCCACATCCGCCAGGGCGGTCGCGATCTCCTTCAAGTCCTCGAGCGCGATCTCGGGATAATCCATCTCGCGTCCCCGGAACTTGATCGTCACCCGGACCTTGTGCCCCTGCAACAACCAGCGGCGGGCATCGTCCACTTTGAAACCGCGGTGTGCTTCGTTCGTCTTCGGGCGCAGGCGGATTTCCTTGACCTCGATCTTGGTCTGTGACCTTTTTGCCTCGCGTTCCTTCTTTGCCCTCTCGAACACGAACTTGCCGTAATCGATCACGCGGCAAACGGGCGGGGTGGCGTTCGGCGAAACCTCCACAAGATCCAACTCGGCGTCGCGCGCGATTTGCAAAGCTTGTTTGATGGGGACAACTCCAACGTTGCCGCCATCGGGCCCAATCAGGCGGACTTCCGCAACGCGGATGCCTTCATTCACTCGAAATTCTGTAGCGCTGATATGCTTCTCCTATTTCAAAACAGTTGACCAGCACGCGGCTGGTTTTTTAGCGGACAGATAATACCATGAAGGCGGCTGAATCGTCAACAAAACAGACCATGGACGATCAAAAATCCTCCGCCGCCCATGGTCTGGAGCTATTTTACAACTCTGCCGAGCGCCTGGCAATCCTATCCTTCGCGCGGACGATGAATTCAGCCAGCGAAATATTATTCTGCTGACTGCCATCCCGTACACGCAGGGAGACCTGCTCCGCCTTCATTTCGTTGTCACCGACCACGAGCATATACGGCACCTTCATCAACTGCGCCGAGCGGATCTTGGCATTCATGCGCTGTGATGACAGGTCGGCTTTGGCGCGGATGCCATTCTCGCGCAGTTGTCTGGCGATATTTTCTGCATACTCATTCTGATTGTCCGTGATGGAGATGACGCGCACCTGTTCCGGCGAGAGCCAGACCGGGAAATTGCCGGCATAATGCTCGAGCAGGAACCCGACCATGCGTTCGTGTGTGGAGAGCGGTGCACGGTGGATGCATAGCGGCACTTCGTCTTGTCCTTCTTTGTTCGTGAACTTCAAATCGAAACGCTCCGGCACGGCAAAGTCCACCTGGTTTGTCATCAGCGAAAACTCACGCCCGATGGCTGACCAAACTTGCACATCGATCTTTGGACCGTAGAACGCGGCTTCGTCTTCGCGCTCCACGTATGGCACGCCGCCGTTATCCATTGCGCGACGCACCATCTCTTCCGTCTTGAGCCACAGGCGTTCGTTATCCACGTATTTCTTGCCGAGTCCCTGCTTGCTGTGCAGGGATAGACGCATCACATACTTTTCGATTCCGAACAGCTCGAAGTACTTGCGATACAGCGCTACCACACCCATGAACTCCTGCTCGAACTGGTCTTCACTGCAATAGATATGGGCATCGTTCATCTGCATCGAGCGGACGCGCATCAGACCGAACAACTCGCCTGATTTTTCATAGCGATAGCACGTCCCATATTCCGCAAGGCGGACGGGCAGGTCGCGGTAGGAGCGCCCCTTCGAGCCGAAGATCTTGTGGTGCATCGGGCAGTTCATCGGCTTGACATAATACTTCACGCCTTCGAGTTCCATCGGCGCATACATGCTCTCGGCATAATACGGAAGATGACCGGAACGCAGGAAGAGATCTTCCTTTGTGAGGATCGGCGTCTTG
>JBFYRY010000043.1:0-18148 GCA_041302025.1 Chloroflexota bacterium
CAAAGCGGATGGGCGGATCTGTCCCATTCGAACGTGTTGGGATCAGCTTTGGGAAATGTTGCCAGATAAAATGCATGTAGGTAGAGATTGGGAACCGCCATTGCCTTTGACTTTGGCAGTGTGGTGGGAAACGCCTTTACTCGCAAAATCATTGCGTCTTGATAAGCATATCCACTATGCGGCGGAACATGGAGCTTTGGATGAAGTCGACTCCTATTTACGCGGATTGAAATCTGAAGAATGGTTTTACGGAAAGTAAACTGCCCTCTGTTATTGCAGGCGTGATGGCGCGGGTGGTTGTCGCGAAGTCCCCAAAGAGGGAACCTAGCCTAAACATCCAGCCCCTCCCCAATCACTTCGCTTCAAAAAATAAGTCTTTCCCGGAGAACAAAAAGATGTCAAAACAAAGAGTGGTTGTCACTGGCATGGGAGCCGTCTCTTCACTTGGGGGTGTGGATGAGTTCTGGAAGAGCCTGCTGGCGGGGCGTTCGGGAATTCGTCACATCAGCCGTTTCGATGCATCCTCCATGAAAACACAGGTTGCCGGCGAAGTGGATTTTGACCCCGCGCACTACAACATCCCTGTAAAGAATGCACGGCGGATGTCCCGCGCGTCTCAAATGGCGCTGGCAGCTGCTTCGCTGGCAATCGCAGACTCCAACCTGACAGTGGATGCAATCCAGGCGCAAAGCGAACGGTGCGGGGTTGTAATGGGAACCGCCAATGCAGGGTTTGAGGTTTTGCTGGAAGCTTCACTTGATCATCATCTCAAAGCCAGTCGCATCAATCCCACCGCCTTGATCAACGGCTTGCCCAATATGCCCAGTCATTACGTTAGTTCCTACACTGGCGCAGCCGGACCGTTCCATACGGTCTCTGCCACCTGTGCCAGCGGCACGCAATCCATTGGCCTGGCGCTGGATCAGATCCGCGCGGGCCGGGCGGATATCATGATCACAGGCGGTGTGGATACACTCATCCATCCCGATGTAATGAGGGCGTTCGAGGCTATGACTGTCCTTGCCTCCAAATATAGTCAGGAGCCCGGACGGGCAGCCCGTCCGTTTGACGCGGAGCGTGATGGCTTTGTCATGGGTGAAGGCTGCGGTATTCTCGTGCTTGAGAGTCTGGAACGTGCGCGCAGCCGTTCCGCTCATATTTATGCTGAAGTTCTCGGATATGCCACCTCATCAGATGCCGGTCATAGCGCGGCACCAGACTCAGAAGGAAGGGGCGCAGCCAATGCCATGTTGTGGGCGCTGGAAGATGCGGGTAGCTCCCTTGCGCAGGTTGGTTATATCAACGCGCACGGCACGGGGACAGCGGTCAACGATGTCATGGAAACCAAAGCCATCAAGCGGGTCTTCGGCGAACGGGCGTATCAGATCCCCATCAGCTCGACGAAGAGTATGATCGGTCATTGCATGGGCGGATCAGGCGCACTGGAGGCAATTGCCTGTGTAAAATCGCTGGAGGATGGAGCCGTCCACCCGACGATCAACCTGGAAACGCCCGATCCCGAATGTGATCTTGATTATGTTCCAGGTCTGGCGCGTCAATCGGACCCGCAGATTGCCCTCTCGAACAGTTTTGGATTGGGCGGTCAGAATGCCTGCCTTGTCCTAGGGAAATACCACGAACAGTGACCTCTCATGAAAAAGTTTCTCATCCGATTAATTCTGATCATCCTCGGACTGCTGATTACCCTGATACTGTTCGTTGCGGTCGCGTTCATGCTTGCGAGTTTCAAAGGATTTTGTGGATGGTTTGCAATGAGTTTGTTTGCCGGTGTGATGGCGCGGGTGGTCACTGAGCCTGTCGAAGTGTCGATGGGTTGTTTGAGAGTTTATTGGTACAATCCTTTTAGTGGTGAATCATGGATAAAAAACTGAATGACCTGCTTGGATATGTCAAAGCGGATGGGCGGATTTGCCCCATTCGAACTTGTTGGGATCGGCTTTGGGAGATGTTGCCAGATAAAACGCGTGCTGGTAGAGATTGGGAACCACCACTGCCTTTGACTTTGACAGTATGGTGGGAAACGCCTCTACTCGCAAAATCAGTGCGTCTTGACAAGCATATCCGCTATGCGGCGGAACATGGAGCCTTGGATGAAGTCGACTCTTATTTACGCGGACTGAAACCCGAGGAATGGTTTTACGGAAAGTAATGTTATCTTTAGTCCCCCCATATCCATTCTCTGTCCTTGTGGCCGCGCTGGGTATATCTTCATTCGTGGCTACAATCCAGAAACGAAAATCGACTGTCAATAGCAGGATGACAGGATGCTCCTCCCTGCCGCCCGCCATCGACTTTTCCCTGGAGTGTGGTGATACTGGGATTGTCATTTTACCATTGCTCAAGTTCAACTTACGGGTTGAATGACACAACAAAATGAATTCGGAGAAGGTACATGTCCACAAAGCAACATCCATCGATCAAAAAAATAGCGATCAGCACCGGCGGCGGCGACGCACCAGGTCTGAACGCGGTCATCCGCGCTGCGGCACTTTCAGCCATGAAACGTGGCTGGGATGTCTACGGCGTCCGCGACGGTTTTCACGGCATCCTCTCGCCGGAGGAATATCCTGAAGGGGGCTTTATCCCGCTTACCATGGAGCGCGTCAGAGGTATCACGCATCTCGGCGGCACCATCCTTGGGACCAGCAACCGCAACAACCCGCTCCGGTATCCGATCGTGCACCCCGATGGGACGAAGGAAGAGGTCGACCGCAGTGACGAGATCGTGCGCGGCTTCCGCCTGCATCATATCGATGCGCTCATCACTGTCGGTGGCGATGGCTCATTGGCGATTGCGAGCGTGCTTGCCAAAAAAGGACTGCGCCTGATCTCGGTCCCCAAGACGATTGACAATGACCTCGATAAGACGGATGTCACCTTTGGCTTTGATACCGCTGTCAGCTTTGCCACCGAATCATTGGACCGGCTCCACTCCACCGCCGCATCGCACGGACGTGTGATGGTGGTCGAAGTGATGGGGCGCTACGGCGGCTGGATCGCCCTTCACGCCGGTGTGGCTGGTTCCGCCGATGTGATCCTGATCCCCGAACATCCCTACGACATCCGCAAGGTTGTGGAAAAGATCAAGGAACGCGAAGCGCGCGGAAACAAATTTACGATTGTGGTTGTGGCAGAAGGCGCAAAGCCGATTGGCGGCGAAACTTCTGTGGTTGAACAAGCGGCAGGACGCGCGGAACGGCTGGGAGGCGTGGGTGAAAAAGTGGCGGCAGATATCCATGCCATTTCTGGCAAAGAGACCCGCCTTGTTGTTCTCGGCCACCTGTTGCGCGGAGGTACTCCCACCTCCTTCGACCGTGTGACTGCCCTGCGTTTTGGGGCGGCCGCTGTCCGCGGGCTGGCAGAGGGGAAGGATGGCGTCATGGTCGCGCTTGATCCGCCGTTCGTCAAATATGTGCCGATCGAAGATGCGATGGGCAAAATGAAAATGGTGCCGATGAATTCAGATATCGTCCTAACCGCACAGGACCTGGGAATCTCCTTCGGCTAGACCGGTGTCCATAAAACCAAACTCCCTGACGAAGTGAAATTTGTCAGGGAGTTTTATTTTTGGGGATGTCGATAGGCAGTTGCAAATGGAATGCGCTTCCGGGGTAGTGTACTTCATCGTGCCCGGGGCTTTCCACCCACACCCTGCCTCCGTGGGCGCGCGCCACCCCGCGCACGATGGCGAGTCCCAAACCGGGACCTCCGCCTTTGAATGTGGTCTTGCCCGATGAGTGTAGCCCCACACTACCCACCTGATAGAACTTCTCGAAGACCAATTCGTGATGTTCCGCATCCAGACCGATCCCCGTGTCCCTGACCGTGACCTGGACGCCGGGCGCTTCATCCTCCATCACGATCTGGTGCGTGGATACGGTCACTTTGCCGCCATCCGGGGTGTACTTGATGGCGTTGACGATCAGTTGATACAGCGCCTTCTGGATCAATGTCGGGTCGCCGTTGATGTTGGGCGTGTCCTCTGCGTGCTCGATGACGAACTCGATCCGGCGCTCGACAGCCGCTTTTGCCAGGTCGTGTATCAGGTCGTTGACGATCCGCTTCACCGGCACGGGGACAATCGCCGCCTTGAGCATATCGGCATCGATGCGCGTGACATCCAGCATCATATTCACCACTTCATGGATGCGGTCCGTGCCCTTGATGATGCCGTCGAGCACGCCGCCCAGCGTGGCGTTGGCGGCCGCTTCCTTGAAGGATTGCAGGACTTTCACATACCCAAGCACGACGGTCAACGGTGTCCGCAGTTCGTGCGCGGCAACCTGGATAAATTCCATTTTGTTGCGGTCCAACTGGCGCAATACCTTGTTGGTCTTTTGCAGGTCCGCGATCATGGCCTGGTCGTTGGATCGGAGCCGGTCCAGTGTGATGCGGATGATATCCATCGCCATGTGCGGGCTGTGACTGAGGATGGTCTCGAAGTCCCGCTTCTCCATTTCCAGCACGGTGCATTCACTGGTGGTCTGCACTGTGGCGGCGCGCGGCACGTTCTGGATCAATGCCATCTCGCCGACCATGTCGCCCCTTCCGCCCACTCGCAGGACGCGGTCCGGTTCGCCCTCGCTCATTCTCTTGGAGATGATAATATCCCCATCCGCGATGATGTAGAAAATATCCTCATACGCGCCTTCACGACACAGCACATACCCCGGCGGGTAGGTGCGGATCTCGGTCAGGTCCGACATTTCCTTCAGTTCGGAATCCTCCAGCCCCTTGAATGCCACGCGCAACAGTGAGATTTTATCGAAGGAGAGTGTTTCGTTCATCACGGCTTAGTATAGCCATGAGCCTGCCTCCCGATTACAACAATTCGATTGCAGTCTGCAGGGCGGACGATCAAAAAGACCCGATGGATATTCTCGCATCGGGTCTTTCCTCTGTCTTTACAAAACTATTCAACAATATTGATTGGCATCTCGTTTTTGGCGCTTAGCGCCGCCACACTGACGGTTGCCGCGATCTTCTGCGCAATCTCGGTCAGCGATTTTGCCGCATCAGAGTCAGGGTGGGAAATGACAATCGGCTTGCCGCTGTCACCGCCGATGCGCACGTTCTGGTCGATCGGCACCTTGCCAAGGAAGTTGGTTTGGGTCGCCTGTGCCAGTTGTTCGCCGCCGCCCGAACCGAAGATGTCCATGCGGGTGCCATCCGGCAGGTCGAGATAAGACATATTCTCGATGATGCCCAGGATCGGCACTTCGAGAGTCCTGAACATGTTGAGTCCACGCCCGGCATCTTCGATGGAGACCAGTTGAGGCAGGGTCACGATCACAGCACCGCTCAGGGGCAATGCCTGCGCCAGAGATAGAGCCGCATCGCCTGTGCCTGGAGGCAGGTCAACAATCAGGTAATCGAGTTCACCCCACTCCACATCTCCCAAAAACTGGCGGATCGCCGAATTGAGCATCGGTCCGCGCCAGATGAGCGGTTGCCCGGGTTTCACAAGCAAGCCCATCGAAATCATTTTGATCCCGTATGCCTGCGCAGGGATGAGTTTCTGTTCCAGCGGGGGCGGGAGTTTCTCCACACCGAGCATGGTCGGGATGTTTGGCCCGTAGATGTCCGCATCCATCAAGCCGACGCGCGCGCCAGCCAGCGCCAGCGCCACCGCCAGGTTGACCGACACCGTGGACTTGCCGACACCGCCCTTGCCGGAGCCAACCGCAATCGCGTTGCGGATGGGCATGTTGACCAACCCGCGCATGCGTCCATCATTCGGCACGTCCGAGTCCATTTTGATGACGACTTCCTTCACGCCTCCAACGGACATCACAGCCTGCCGCGTCTCCGATTCGATTCTTCCACGCAACGGGCAGGCGGGCGTGGTGAGCATAACGGTAAACGAGACCTTGTCTCCTTTGATCTCCAACTCGCGGATCATGTTGAGTGTCACCAGGTCCTGGTGCAGTTCAGGTTCCTGCACCTTGCCGAGCGCCGCCAGTACTGCGTCTTTTGTAATTGTTGTCATTGATCTACCTATGAAATGTGGACAGGTAGACACGTGTACATGTGCACGCCTACCTGTCCACCTGTCTACTTGTGTACCCGCTTACGCCGCCGGTGCCGCCGTGGCTCCAGCCGCCTTCGCCGCTCTTGCCGCTTCCTTGGCTTTGCGTGCTTCCTCTTCCCGTGCATAATTCCCGGGGCGGATGCCCGCGTAATATGATGCAGGTTTGAGTAATCTCTCGAGTCCGTACACATTGCGTCCATACGAAGCGATCTCGAAATCGTGGTCCATCTTGATCGCGTCGAACGGGCAGTACTCGGCGCAGAAGCCGCAGTTCATGCAGATGTCGGCGTCGATGTAGAACTCGGTCGGCTCGGGGACCGGACGCCCCGTGTTCGGGTCGTTCGAGCGCACGATCCAGATGCATTGCGGCGGGCAGACCTTCGAACAGATGCCGCACGAAGTACAGCGGATTTCCTTTTTGCCTTCCGCACCTTCATCGTACACAAGGAACGGTACAAAACGGAACTCTTCCGGCGTGATCAACTTCTCTTCCGGGTATTGCACGGTAAAGATTCCGCGCGCGTCCTTGCTGGAACGATGAGCGATACCCTCGACAGTGTTATAGCGCTTCTTGCCCTGTAAGAGCCAGACAATATCGTCCCAATACGTGTTCCAGAACCGTTTCGCTGTGACACTCAAGCCTTTTAGAATGCCTTTTCCATTCATGGTTAAAAGTTCTCCTATCTATCCAACTCGCCCAGCACGATGTCCAACACGGCGAGCAGGGCAACGAAATCTGCGATCTTTGAACCGACACACATCTTTTCCAGCGCAGTCACGTTGATAAAGGATGGGGCGCGGACGTGATAACGATACGGATTCGGTTTGCCGTTCGAGACGACATAAAACCCGAGTTCACCCTTTGGCGCTTCGATACGACCATACGCTTCACCTGCCGGGACCCGGACCTGGTATTGCGGTTTCTGAGAGTTGATCGGTCCCCCGGGGATCTGTTTGAGCGCCTGTTGCAGGATGCGGAGCGACTGTCGGATCTCGTCGAGACGGATGTGGTAAGTGTCATACATATCGCCATTTTGACGTACAGCCACATCGAATTCAAAGCGGTCATAGATGCTGTATGGATGGGCGCGGCGGATATCATAGGGAACGCCGCAGGCACGCAGGACGGGTCCTGTCACGGAATACTTCACCGCATCCTCCGCGCTGAGAACCTTGATGCCTTTCAAGCGGGCATTCAGGACTTCGTTCTCGCTCAACAAGCGGTCCATTTCGTCGACCTTGCCGGGAAGACGTTCGGAGACAAGATCCTTGAGTTTCTTCAGCGCGTCTTCGGAAATATCGCGTGCCACGCCGCCAAAGCGGAAGTAGTTGCACATCATGCGCGAGCCGGAAACCGCCTCGAAGATGTCGAGGATGAGTTCGCGTTCCTCAAAGGCATACAACGCGGGCGTGTACATCGCGCCGAGATCGTTCAACAGCATGCCGATGAAAATGAGGTGGTTCTGGATGCGGCTGATCTCTGCCATGATGACGCGGATATAATCCGCGCGCTCCGCCACCGGGATATTCATCAATTTTTCGACCGCGAGAGCATAACCAAAGTTATTGCTCATCGAGTTGAAGTAATCCAGGCGGTCTGTGTAGGGCATATTCTGGAGGAAGGTATTGCGCTCGCCGATCTTGTCGTGGTTGCGGTGCAGGTACCCCATCACGGGTTTGAGCCCCATGACGGTTTCACCCTCCAGCGTGATTACGGCGCGGAACACGCCATGCGTGGACGGGTGGTGCGGACCCATATTCACAACGACCTGATCGGTCTTTAGCCTGTCATCCCCGGCAAGGGTCGAACGCTCGAGGGATGCATACAGATCCTTTTCGCCTTCGGGCTTCCATGTCTCGGGGTTGAAATCCGCAGGGAATTTCAGGTTATCGCGGAAGGGATTCTTTTCCTCTGCAAGGGTATGTTTGCCATCGGGCCAGCGGCTCTTGAAAGGCTTGGCTTCCTCTTCGTAGAATGCTTCGTGCCAGTCTTTGCGGAGGGGATGACCTTCGAAGCCTTCCCATAACAAAATGCGGCGCAGGTCGGGATGACCGGTGAATTTGATGCCGAGCAAATCCCATGCTTCGCGTTCCTGAAAATCGGCGCCAGCCCAGACGTTGACAAGGGACGGGACTTCCACAGGATCGACGCGTTCAGCCTGCACCTTGAAGGTGAGGCCGGGTCCGCCTGTGGTCTTGAAAACGTTGTAGACCACTTCCATTTTGTTTTCGGCGGGATAGTCCACGCCGACGAGATTGGAGAGCAGGTCGAAGCCGAACTCGTCGCGGACGGTGGTCGCCACTTCCACGAGGTTTTCCTTTTTGACGATGAAGCCTGAGTAGCCGGGGCGGCTGTCAGTGGTGACAAAGTTCGGGAAACGGGCGACCAGGTCAACGGTCGCGGTGAGAGTCGGTGTGGTCATCATGCACCTTCCTTCTTTGCGGCAATGTCGCGGATCTCCGCATTGCGGCGCACGTCGATCAGGTCAGGTCCCAACACGGGCATGGGCACGTAGTTGGGGTCCTGTTTCTTGTACTTTTTGTCGTACCAGGAGACCTTCTTCAGCGACTGCTTGTCTATCTTTTCCTGCAGTTTGATCATGCCTGCGATCAATGCCTGCGGGGTGGGAGGGCAACCGGGGATGTAAACGTCCACGGGCAGGAACTTGTCGATGCCTGCGACGACGTTGTATCCCTCCTTGAAGGGACCTCCGCTCGATGCGCACGCGCCCATTGCCACAACATACTTCGGCTCGGGCATTTGATTGTAGAGGCGTACGATGGTCGGAAGCATTTTCTTTGTGACGGTGCCGGAAACCAGCATCATATCCGCCTGGCGCGGGGTGGGGCGCATGACTTCCATGCCGAAACGCGCCATGTCGTAGCGGGCGGCTTGCGCGGCGATCATTTCGATGGCGCAGCACGCGAGACCGAACATGAGCGGCCACACCGACGAACGACGGCCCCAGTTGTAGAGGCGGTCGAGTGTGGTGATGGCCACAACGTTTTCCAGGTCTTCTGGAATGTTGTATTGGGGCAGACTTAACTTTTCATTATCCATTGATATTCTCCTCGAACCAGTCTTGATAGATTGCGTAAAGGATGTTGTCGTTCGCGAGAGCGGGGTCATCCTCGAATTCCGATAGTTGCAATGTCCAGTCGTGGATTTGTTTCAGCGTCACCTCTTCGATATTGGTATCCGGATGTTGCCTTCGTAACTCTAAAGCGATGGCGTAGGTCGATTCCCAAGTTAAGGTCATGAAATATGATTTTCTGTAAATTTGGTACTTTCTATCACAATTGCCGATTATACCTTCGGAGACTTCAAAGTCAATTGAATTTCATAAAAATATTTTTATAAAAATATGAAAGTGAGTTATATCACCCTGACACTGTGACACCTTTGCAGGAAAAACCGTGCCGGTTTGGAAGATGTCAGTTAAACGGAATCGGTTTCAAGGTCCGGCGGGAGGCGGGAAAAGAAAACGGGCCGATCTTTTGCAGAGCGACCCGTCCGGTGAAAATCCAAAATCAATTTTTGATCTTTTCGTTTTTGGGATCATACATTGGGTGCAGGGAGGCTTTTGCCGGGATCTTCCTGCCGTTCATCTCGATCTCGAATTTGCTGTTCCTGATGAATTCCGGCGTGATGTTTTCTTCCGCCTCGATAAAGCCGAGCCCGACCGCGCCTCCCAGCGTGAAACCGTAACTACCCGAGCGCAGGTAGCCAGTCCACTTGCCATTGCGGTAGATCTGCTCGCCGTAATAGAGCAGAGGGTCGGGATCCTCCAGCAGGAATTGGACGAAACGCTTCTTCAGACCCCCGGCTTGTTTCTGCTTGAGGAGCGCTTCCTTCCCGATAAATCCGCCCGGCTTATTGAAGTCGACGATGAACTCGAGACCCGCTTCGAGCGGTGTGTCGGTGACATCGATGTCGTGGCCGTAATCGCGGTATGCCTTTTCGACGCGCAATGAATTCAATGCCTGCAGACCGGCGTTCTTCACGCCGAGGTCTTGACCTGCTTCCATCAACTTGTCGTAGACTGTAGGCGCGAATTCGGTGGGGATGTAAAGTTCATAGCCCAGTTCGCCGAGATAGGTGACGCGGAACGCCAGCGCGCGCGCATAATGGACATCGATCTCCTGCATGGTCATATACGGGAAGGCGGCGTTCGACAGGTCTGCGTGTGTGAGGCGGCTCAGCAACTGGCGGGACTTTGGTCCCTGCACGTTGATCATCGCGTACGCGGAAGTCACATCGGTCACTGTAGCATGTGCGCCCTCCGGGATGTGACGGTTCAGCCAGGTTTCCACGCGGCGGTGGATCGCATCTGAACTGATCACCATGAACCTGTCTTCGGCCAGGCGTGTTACCGTCAGGTCTGCTTCGATGGTGCCGCGTTCGTTCAGCCATTCGGTGTAGGCGATCCTGCCGACCGGCATGGCGATGTTCCTTGTCGAGATGCGGTTGAGGATCGATTCGGCGTCGCGTCCCTGCACAAGGAGTTTGGACATCAACGATAGATCCATCAGGATCACATCCTCGCGGCAGGCTTTATGTTCTACGGCGTGATATTCGAACCAGTTTTGCCTGTCCCAGGAATATTCGACTTTGGGTTCAACACCCTCCGGTGCAAACCATTCGGGATATTCCCAGCCTGCCGATGACCCGAACCATGCGCCCGCTTTTGCCAGTCTTTCATGCAGGATGGATTTACGCGCGTTGCGCGCCGTTTTCAACTGTGAGTTGGGGAATATCTCCTTGTACATCATTCCCAGTATCTCGACCGTACGGTCCTGCAGGTAGCGCGGTGTGTTCTGGAACGGCAACATGCGGTTGATATGCACTTCGCTTACATCCACCGGCGGGATGCCGTCAACGATCCATTGCGCCAGCACCTGTCCGACGCCTCCACCGAGCAAAATGCCGAGCGAGTTCATCCCTGCGGCAACATAAAAGTTTTGCAGTTCAGGCGCCTCGCCGAGCAGCATGGTCATGTCGGGCGTGAAACTCTCGGGTCCGCAAAACAATTTTCGTATGCCTGCGGTCTTCAACGCGGGTATCCGCTCCATCGCGGTTTCGATGTAGGGCATCATTCGGTCCCAATCCGGCTGTATCTCGCCGAATGTGAAATCTTTCGGAATACCCTTCATGCCCCAGGGCGCCGCGACCGGTTCGAACAAACCGAGCATGAGACCACCGACCTCCTCGCGGTAATACGCAAACCGGTCGACATCCTCAAGGATCGGCAGGTCGGGTGTCACACCCTGGATGGGTTCGGTGAGCAGGTAGTAATGCTCGGCGGCTTGGAGCGGAATATCGACCCCTGCCATATTGCCGATTTGACGCGCCCACATCCCGGAGCAGTTGACGATGTACTCCGCTTCGATCTCACCCTGTGCTGTCACCACGCCGGTAACGCGTCCACGCTTTTTGCTGATCCCGATCACTTCGGTGTTCTCGAAGATGCGCGCTCCATGATTGCGGGCGCCCTTCGCAAGGGACATGGTCACATCCACGGGATTGGCGCGTCCATCTTCAGGTGTGTAGAATCCGGCGGCAACGCCGGTTGGGTCTGCGATCGGCATTAGTTTTTTGAATTCGGTCGGGGAGATCTCGTCCACGGTGACGCCGAACGCACGGACAAAACTCGCATTACGGCGAAGCGCGCGCAGTCTTGATTCCGAACCGGCGATCTGGACATAACCGACCGGCTTGAAACCTGTGGAAATCCCCGTTTCTTTTTCAAGGTTTTTGTATAGTTCCCGCGTGTAATGCGCCATGGTCAACAGGGTTTCAGATGCAAACCCGCCGGTCACGATCAACCCTGCCGCATGCCAGGTGGTGCCGGAGGTCAATTGCCTGCGTTCCAGCACGATCACATCCTTCCATCCCAGCTTTGCAAGGTGGTATGCCGTGCTGATGCCGATCACTCCTCCGCCGATGATCACGACCTGCGCTTGTGTCGGGAGTCTGTTATCCTTGGTTTCCATGGTTTTTCTCCTGATGGTTGTATGTAATTGTTTCGGGATATTGGGATTATAGCATTTGGATGTTTTATGCGTGGGAAGGTGAGTATAATCACCGGGTAATGGCGACAACGGTGGTTTTTGCTTACACTGTTCTTTCGACCATTGTCATTCGATCACGCAGGTGCTCCCAGTGATAACTGTCCGACACAAGGTTCTTGCCTATCTGACCAGGATGCGTACTGCCTCGGCACGCGAGGTGGCGCGCGCGCTGAAATTGTCGCCTGCGACGGTGCGGCATCATCTCAGGGTCCTGGTTTCGGATGGAAGATTGGAAGCGGGAGCGGTGCGGGAGCGCGATGGACGGGGCAGACCGGAGAATGTGTATTCGATCCCGCGCGCGGCGCTGGGGGATAATTTGTCCGTTTTGGCGGATGCCCTCTTAACGGAGGCAGGCTCCGGCTTCGTTCCTGAGGCGCTGGCGAAGCGTCTGGCGGTGGAAGCCAATTTTGCGAGTCAGCCTGTTGCGAAGCGGTTGAATCTTATCGTCGAGAAATTGAACCAGATGAATTATCACGCGCGTTGGGAGGCGGGAGCGGAAGGTCCGCGCATCATTTTCAGCCACTGCCCGTACGCGGCGGTCATTGCGAAGCATCCTGAGCTGTGCAGGATGGATGAAGCCCTGCTCATCGAGTTGACGGGGCAACGCGCGGTGCAGACATCCAAAACAGGGATGGATGGCAGTTTATCCTGTGTGTTCGTTCTGATATGACCTTTGCTAACTGTCGAACCCCAGACCCAGCCAATCCATTGTTTTGAGCCAGAGATTTTCGCGCCCTTCGTTTTCGTCCGCCTGCCGAATGGACCATTGTGATAATTTGATGCCGATCGAACGCAGGGGCTCGGGAGGGAACGGCAGGGGCTTGGTTTTTACGAAATCGAGAGCGGTGCGTTCTGTCTGGCGGCCATCGAGCAGATCCAACATCACCAATGCACCGAAACGCGCGGCGCCGACTCCGAGCCCTGTATATCCCATCGAGTATGCGGTTTTCCCGTGATGGACGCTCCCCCAAAATGGACTGAAACGCGAGCAGGTGTCAATGGCTCCGCCCCAGGCGTGCGTGAAGCGGATCCCTTCCAGTGGGGGAAATGCCTGGAAGAAGTGTTCAGCCAATCGCGCGAAGGAGGCGGGACGCTGTTCCAGGTGCGGACCGAATCCGTTATTCCAGTGATAGACCGCATCGTAGCCGCCCCACAGAATCCGTCCGTCTGCGGTGGTGCGGAAATAGTGGAACTGCCGGTTGCTGTCGCTTAATCCCTCGCGCCCATGCCAGCCAATGGAGTCACGCTGGGATGCGGTGAGTGGTTCGGTCATCAAGGCATAATCGTACACGGGGACGATGTAATACGAGATGCGTTTGAGGAGTGGGGGATAGGCATTGGTTGCCAGGGCGACGCGGTTCGCACGCACGCGTCCATGCGGGGTATGCGCGGCGACGAAATTACCTTCTTCTTCGAGTTTTGTAACGGGGGTCTTTTCGTACAATTGCACGCCGAGATCGAGACATGCCTTCCGCAATCCCCATGCGAGTTGTGCCGGGTTGACCAGCGCAGAATCGAACCGTTTCATGCCGCCGATAAAGAGGGGCAATCTAACAACCTCCTGCAATTGTTCGCGGTCGAGGAGTTGAAATTTGGCATCATAAGGTCTGGCTAATTGGATGACTTCGTTGAATTCATCCAGTTGATATGGCTCGGCGGCAACATCTATTTCCCCCGTGCGGCGGTAGTCGCATTCGATGCCCAGCCGCTGGATCGCGGTTTCAATGGCATCAAGATTGGCTTCGCCCATTTTTTGCAGGATGGCAACCTCGCGCGGCCAGCGCGATAGCCCGTTTAAGAAGCCGTGTGTGAGCGATGCGTCCACGAATCCGCCGTTGCGTCCGCTCGCGCCGATGGCAACCTCACCGGCTTCGAGAAGCACAACTTCGCGTGCTGGGTTTTCCTCCTTTGCGAGGAGCGCAGTCCACAAACCGGTATACCCTGCGCCGATCACAAGCAGGTCGGTGGAAATATCCCTGGTGAGTTCGGGTTCGGATATGGGTCGCGCAGGATCGTCCAGCCAGAAAGGAATGGGTTTTACGTCCGCGATGGATTTGATGGATTGTGGGCGGAGTTTGTTTGAATAGATCATGGGAATATTCTACCTGCATCTGGATGCTTGCCGAAGGCAATATTATACGGTTGCTTGCGGATGGAGTGACGGAGCAGCGGTTCCTTCCGCGCCTGAACCTGCTCCCGTTAAACGGACTTATTCCCCGCGTCGATACTGGTCAAGTTTCGGGTGTGAATTCCTTTTGCATCACTTCGATGTTCGCCGCCTTCAGGAAATCCATGGCATTCTCATCGTGACGATAGGCAACACTGTAGATGATCCGTGAAATACCCGCGTTGATGAGCGCTTTGGTGCAATTGATGCAGGGCAGGTGGGTGACGTAACAGGTCGAGCCTTTGGTCGAGACTCCGTGCAATGCCGCCTGGATGATGGCGTTCGTCTCGGCGTGAATCGTGCGGACGCAGTGCCCGTCCACCATGAGGTGCCCGATCTCGTCGCAGTGCGATTGTCCGGCGGGGGAACCGTTGAAACCGGTGGTCAGGATGCGTTTTTCCAGCACGAGCACACAGCCCACGAGGGCGCGGTCACAGGTGCTCCGCTCGGATACGGCATAGGCGATCTTCATGAAATAAGAGTCCCAGTCTGGGCGCATGAGGTTGACTCCTTGATGTGGAATTGGGGCGTATTATACAATCGAATCAAAAAGCGACGCAGGGCAGGCGTCGCTTTTTGAAATGTTCGATCAGTTCCTATCGTAGCAAGGAGACCACAAATGGGAGGTTGGCAATATAGTTATCTGTCACTTGATAGGCCAGGTTGATGTCTGCTGTACCACCGGCATCCACCTGATAGGCAATGATCTGGCTGTTAAGCGCACCTGTCCCTGAATTGCCGAACATGGTCACATCGGCAGAGGGTGCGATAATGGTTCCAACAATGTCGGCATCGCCGTTTCCGCGCAGGTCGATCTCCTGGGTGTTCAACAGGTTTCCGTTTGTGTCCACCTGCGGCGCCACATACATCAGGATTCCCCTGTATTCATTATCCGGATCAGTCGGGGCGGTGGCGTTGAAACTGTTGCCACTCCCGTTGAATGTGATGCTGAAATTGGGGCTCATCACATAGAATGTGACTTCTGAACCGGTCAGTTCACCATGGTAGGGTCCGGGGCTGTTTGTGATGCAGAATAATCCAGGGGCGAAATCCATATCACCATTGAGAGCTACACGGCTTCCATCCTTGCCGGGTTGTGGATGCCACTGTCCGCTTGAAAGATATGCGGTGCCGTTGCAGATCGGCTGGCGTGGGAATAATGAAGCGTACATGGCATACGTTAACTGGGTTGCATTGTTATTGGAACCGCCGCTGATGTTCATATCGCAATTTCCCCATGAGTAACCTCCAACGACAGTGACCGATGGGACTGATATTTCAGATGCGTTGCTTTGGCAGTGTGCCGCGTTTGCGCTCGAAGAATTTGAAAAGATCCCACCGCCGGTAATGTTCCAGCCTACGTTACCGTTTGCGTCATACCCGATGCCGCTTGGCGACAACGAGACGATGGCATTCCCGTCGAAGGGAGGTCCGTAAAATGAACCACACGAACGGGATATGGCGATCACTGTGTTTTTGACCTCATCCCTGCCAAGTACGCGGGCAAACGTGGTTTTCACGTATGAATCGATGACCACCGTGATATCTTTCCCCTGGGTATTTGCAGGACAAACACCCGCCGGCGAATCGACCACGGTTACGGTGACATCGCTTAACGCACCGCCGTCATACTCATTCGATGTTGCGCGGGACTGTGCGGCAGTTACGATATCGGTACTGCGGGAATATGCAAATGCGCCGGCGAATGCTGCGGCATCGGCGGCGTTTTGGGCGTGTCGTTTGTCCGACAGGATACGGCCGCCGTCGATGGCGAGGGCGGCGAAACCTACCAATGCTATGATGGCGAAGGCGAGGAGGATGATCGCCTGGCCTCTCTCGGACCTGATTTTAATCATGTCATAACTCCTTTATCTTGCACTCTCCGATTCTGGAGAGTTGTTGCATGATCGAATAATGAATTTATTTCTCTATGAATTGAAGATACTCTGTATCTTAATTGTACAATTTTTATACTGAATTGCATACGGTTTTGATAGGGACTCTATCCCCTTTTGGTACTATAAATTTGGAGAGCATTTACCGATAATGTCACATTAATTTGTCATCTCCTTTCCCTTCATCATTAAGCCAATGTTGTTGAATCAACCCACAGAGCGCTTGATGTTCAAAACATCAAGCGCTCTGTGGGTTGATGAATTTCTACTTGGTTATTTCGATATTTGGCTTCTCAATGGCGACTGAATTGTTTGCCTGGTTGTATGTGATATCCAGGTAGCCAGCGCCCGTGATGGTCGTATCGTAGCAGATAAACTGAGTGTCGAGACTGATTGTATTGCCCGACCCGTCCAATGTGCAATGAGCGGCTGGAGCAAGAATTGTACCTGTAAAGTTCGAACCGCTACTCCCGGTTATTGTAAGGTTTGCCGGGTTCGACATCGGAACTATTATCAAATTATTCCGTACTCCGGCTGGGTAATCGCTGGAACTGATGGCGTTGACTGTGATGGTAGCGCCACCGTTCAGGGTGACATCACCGCCGGCGATATAGAAGATCACACCTTCACTGTCACTATCATGTACACCATTCCCATTCAAGTCGGTTGTAATTTCCCAGCCAGCGTTCAGGCTGATCCCGTTATAGAGACAGTAGATCCCTTTGTGCAGTTTCAGGACGCCCGAGGGTGATACATCCGGGAAGGTCTTGCTGCCGGTCTTGTCAAAGTAACCGGGCCACGCATCGTAATTCCCGCTGGGACCTGTGATGGAGCCGGCATCCGGGCAGGATGACTCCAGGTTGGGGACATCATACTTATTGATATCGACCTGGGTACCACAGCCTCCAACCGGGGCAGGAGAGACACCGTCGACGCCGGCGGCAATCCCACCTACCACACAAACACCTTCATCGGTGGTCACCAGGTTGCTGGTACCGTTATCCACGAACGCCACGGAACAGGATGAATTTACAAAGATGCCGGAATTGTTCACAATGGTGGTTCCATTGCCGCCAACCGTAAACGGGTTGTTGTTGTTGGGAGCACCGCCTTTGCAACCCATCATTGTGGAAACGAGTGCCTTTCCATCGAACCAGGTATCGAACTTGGGCGGACTTGCCTTCGCAACTGCCTCCACGATATTCGTCACCTGATTCCTGCCCAGCACACGTGCAAACGTGGTCGGCACAATGGATGTTATCTTGACAGTTGTAGCCATTGCTATCTGCGCGGTTCTCTCCTGCGAGAATATAATCGCCTCCCTGGACTCTTGATAATGCCGCGGCCAGGGCGGATGTATCCGCCGCGTTTTGGGCATGGCGCTTGTCTGACAATACCCTGCCTCCGTCAATGGCGAGGGCGGCAAACCCTACCAGCACCACGATGGCGAATGCAAGGATGATGATCGTCTGTCCCTTTTCGTGTTTTATGCTCTTCATAAGATACTCCTGTTTATGAATTTATTATACACAGGGGGAGAAAAATGGGGCGTTAGAGTTTGTTACAAAAGGACTACAATCTTGAAAGGCAGACACGCCAAAAGTACCGGTTTTATCGCGGCAACCCGTATATAACCTGCAAGGAAACCGAAATTGGAGTGGTATTGTTATATTGGGTGGGCTGTGTTATTCTTTTTATCATGGCTGGAAGATTTATTTCCTACCACCGGCGCCCTCGCGGTATGAATGGTTTTTTGCTCGTCTGGCTGGGTCAGATGCTCTCGGCGATTGCCACCAGTACGACGACCTTTGCGCTGTATATCTGGATCATCAAACAGACGGCTGGCGGCAGGGCTGTGGGGGTGATGGAGTTTTTCTTTTTCTCTTCGACATTGCTCATGGCGCCCGTCGCTGGTATCCTGGTGGACAGGTACCGCCGCAAGGCGACCATGCTGGTGTACGA
>JBFYRY010000263.1:0-5589 GCA_041302025.1 Chloroflexota bacterium
CCTGTGCCGCCGACCAATCCGCCTGTCCCTACGAACACGGCTATCCCCACCGATACACCACTTCCGTCAGAGACGCCCAAGCCGACAGTGACTCCCTTGCCGGAGGGAGTGATCTTCCGTGATGACTTCGAAGGTGAACTTCAACCCGGTTGGACGTGGGAGAATGAGAATCCAGCCAAATGGACGTTTACCGACGATGGCTGGTTGCAGATCATTGGGGAGAACGATGCCCTGCTCCAGGAAAATCGGCAGAATAATCTGCTCTGGTATGCATTGCCGGATGGTGATTTTGTCATCACTGCCCATTTGAGATCAAAACCGTTTGCGAATTTTCATCAAACCGCCATCTTTATTTACGAGGATCCGGAGAACTACGTCACGATCAACCGCGGATACTGCGACCTGTGTCCAACAGGCGGCGGCGGTTTCTATATGGATTACAAGATCAGCGGGCAGTGGGGGAGTTATAACGTCGCGACCGATGCGGAAGATGTGTACCTGAGACTGGAAAGCACCGACAAAACGATCAGCGGATATTATGCGACCGAGCCGGATAACTGGAAACGCCTGGGACGGTTCGGCAACTATTTCCAGTTCAAGAAAGTTGGCATCGGTGTTAGCAACGTCCGGGCGGCTGAGGATGTGGTTGGGTTGTTCGATTATTTTGAGATAGCCGTGCCATAATGTTCTTTTTTGAATTATGAAACCCGGCTGGATAGTCCGGGCATGTATTGATTCCACCATCGCCCCGGCAAGGTGTATTTTGCCTTATCTTGAATTGGTTTTCAATCTCCAATGCTGGTCTCGCGATGCGGAGCAGCTGCTGGCTAAAAGTGAATTGAGCAGGGTTGCGACGAAGTAAACGATGGCGATCGCATCCGGAACACGAATTAATCCCGGCAGGGCTTTCCCTCGACACAGGTGTCTATTCCGGACTACGCCATTGCGCGCTCCACGAGTCTCCTTGCGACTGTCCGCCATTGAGATGCGTGGCGTCCGGTAATATGCATGTGATATTTCCGCTGGTACTCCCGTTGACAAGCGCGCTGCTTTTAAACCTCCCCTGGATGAGAAGACCATCTCCCATGCCGTACGGATCATACGTGAACATGAAAGAACCATCTACATCCCAAAAAACATCCTGCACTTCGACCAGACAGGAATTATCGGGACCGAAGACCAGGTTGAGTCTGAAGTTGTGGATATATCCATCTGCGCCAATGTCAAAAGAGACTGGACCGGAAATACTTCCCTCGCCCATGTTGCCTTCCCAGTGCCCAATTTGAGGTACGAGCGTTGAAACCGATTGCGGTTCAATTGTGAAAACAGCCAGCAATGTCTCCACTTGGAGCGCGATTTCCGGATCCACGCCCAATTGGGTGGCTTTCTTCAAATCCCAGGCCGCCCGCTCGGAGTCTCCTTTTTGTAGATAGGCCATTGCGCGGCTGGCATAGGCTGTTGGAAGGTCGGCGTAGGTCTCTCTATTTATTAGACCTGTGTACAAGCTGCTACTGAGGAGCCTCTCTCCCGTTGACTTCTGGCTTTCCATTGTGGCTTGCGCAGAAAAGATGAATTCGGGCGTCAATTCGATGGCCTGGCTAAAATCGGCAATGGCTTGGTCGTAGTTGCCCAGATTCAAGTACGTGATGCCTCGATTATGATAAGCCTTAGCCAAACGTGGAGAAAGTTCGATCGCTGTATCCAAATCTGCCAGAGCTTGTTCGTGGTTACTCATGGAGAGATAGAGTCCTCCCCGGTTGCTATAAGAAACAGCCGGATTGGGCAGGAGTTCGATCGCTTTGTTGAAGTCTGACATGGCTTTATGGGTATCCCCCAGGGCGTAGTATGCCAATCCGCGGTCGTTGTAGGCCTCGCCCATGTCCGGCTGTGATGCGATTGCCATGTTGAAATACATGATAGCCTTTTCATAATCGCCCTGATCGTAGTAAGAGAGACCCGAATTCAATATGTTTACATCTGATTCTGGATAGCCATTCTTTTGTGCGGGTCCGCTTAACATTCGGAGAACAACGATGATCAGGGTAATGATGAGACCGATGGGAATGAATACTATGCCACCAGGGGTACTTTGAGTAGATTTATTGTATCCATCACTGCCTGGCATTGAAGATCCATTCTTGGATTGTTGCGAAGAGGATTGAGAATCTTGGGTGTAATTTTGACCTCGAACATCCCGTACATTTCCGGATGGATCGACGATGAAGTCCGGTTTATTAGACATATCTGATCCTTTCTATTTCTCAGATGCGGGACGAAGGAATCCCGCATCTGAGAGCGATGCTTGGCGATCGGCTGCTCTGCGGCGTCGATCGGAGGCTGATGGTTAGTCGTACCAGGTGAATAAAGATACCCACACAGTACTTCCGCTCCCGTCATCGACCAGGACCACCAGCTTTGGATCATACTTCACGCGACGGTTGGGGTCCGGGTCGGAGGCTGCGCTTATCAGGATGAGAAATCCCAATGGAAGTGCCAGCCAAAAATAATGGATCAACATGTAACCGGCGAACCCGATCAAGGCGATCGCTCCTGCTGCATATAACAATCCAAGCAGCGCATTTCCGAAAAGGGATGCGACGGCTCCCGCCGCATGAATGATCCCATTCACCGCCTTCCCGATCCCCAACACGATCGGCTTTAGGGATGGCAACGAAAGCCTGGGCTTGGCAGGTACCGGGTCAGGGGTGGATGCGGGTGGCTTCCTGCGCTGATCGTCCGCGATGATCACGCCCCGGACGCGAATCCCTGCATTGAGGATCTGATGCAGGCGCCTGACCGCCTCCGGGGGTATACTATGCTCATATTGGTCGGCAGGGATGAGTTTCCATCCCAGCGACTCCCGAGGTTCTGCGATCATGTCGCCATACCCGAAGACCTCACAATCATCCCAACCCTTCTCTTTTGCGATTTTGAGAATAATGTCGATCTCACCCATGACTTTCAGATCCTGCCATCGAACTTGTTCTCTAATGGTTTGTGCGGACATTTGTGCCTCCTTTGAATAAACCTATTGTATAGATCTGGGGTGGAGGTTTCCATACAGGATATCTACGGTTTTCCTCCCAAAAACCCCCAGTTTTTGAAATTTGTATGGCTAATAAAGATAACATCGCTCTTCTAACGAAGTACCAAATGAAGGTTCTTTACTATAAATGTAAAGAAGGGGCAACGCATGAGGAAATTGCTGTAAAACTGGGCAGGGATGTCAATACAGTTCAGTATCACATGACCAAAATTTATACGGTCCTGGAGATCAAGAAGTCCGGTACGTCAAGGGAGGAAATGGATTCCGAACTGAAAAATGAGATCGGTCCCATCATTCGGGAAATGTTTCGTACGTATGATGATGTAAAAATTTGGGCGCCGGTGATCAAGAACAGGCAACAGGATGAAAACGACAGCCTTCCCGAAGACATGGATGAACCGGAAGTGGAAGAAACCCAACCGCCTTACACTCCACCCCCCAGCGTACAAAAAATACTGAACATCGCTGAAAATCAACCGATACCCCCTGAGATTAGGGTACCACCACCACCCGGCAGGCGCAGAATAAGCTGGTGGCTGATCGTCGGGCTGGCGGTCCTTGGCATCCTGGTGGTTGTCTTCCTGAAAAACTATCCAGCGATCTCCGCGAGGATGGCTGAGCCAATCAGTGCCCCCATACCGGCGATCCCTGCCCCAACCGAGCCTCTGCCAAATCCGACGGAAGTGCCGACCAATCTATTCGCTTCTCCCACAAGCCCGATATTTACAATCCAGGAAATGATTGATCCAAAAGATGGGATGGTGCTGGTCTACATCCCTGAGGGCGAGTTCACAATGGGGAGCGATGATAAAGAATCGCCGCAACATATCGTATATCTGGATGCTTACTGGATCGACAAGACCGAGGTGTCCAATGCACAGTATGCGATGTGCGTGGCGGAAGGGGGATGTACGAAGCCGGCAAATAATTTCTCCGTAACGCGTGAAAGTTATTTTGATAACAGTGAGTATGCCAATTACCCGGTGATCTTCGTGAGTTGGAGCCAGGCAGTTGCCTATTGTTCATGGACTGGGCGCCGCCTGCCTACGGAAGCGGAGTGGGAAAAGTCCGCTCGCGGACCGGAGAATTTTATTTACCCCTGGGGTAACACCTTTGATGGAACTCGTGCCAATTATTGCGACATCAACTGCCAAAGAGATTGGAAAGATAATCGTTTTGATGATGGGTATTTTGACACGTCTCCGGTGGGAAATTACCCGGGCGGAATGAACATGTTTGGTGTGTTGGACATGGCTGGCAATGTTCATGAGTGGGTGGCAGATTGGTATGCTCCCTACTCATCAGACTATCAGACAAACCCAACCGGTCCAGACTCTGGAACGGACAAAATTATGCGCGGGGGATCGTGGGGTGACGATCGTGACCATGTCCACTCGGACATTCGCTCACCCATTAATCCTGACAACTGGATGGATTTCATCGGCTTCCGTTGTGCACGTTAATCCTGCCTGGCAAGCGAATTTATTTACTTCGAAATCATCTCCAGCCTCTACGCATTATCCTTATTTATGTGATAGCGGTTCCACAAATCCTTGATGATGAAAGGAATGTACAGGATCAGGAATGTCACAAGCAGTTTGACACCTAGACCTTCCTTAGCAGGATATGGTAATACCAAATCTCCCCATTCGCTTCTCGTAGAACATCAAACCCTGCTCCTTGAGTCCATTCCTTCACCTGTTGGTTGGTGGGATGGTAATGGTAAACATCATCATCGGGATTCTCGCCATACACAACCGGTAATCCAGCTTGTTGAGCGCGTTCGAAGGCTTGCCGGACCTCGTCTTCTTCTGTGTTCTCGATGGTTTCGGCAGTGAAATAGAGGTAACCGTGCGGTTTCAGCGCCCGGTGGAAATTGGAGAGAATAAGAGGCCAATCTTCGGGAGGAACATTTTCCATGGCATCCATGCAGATGGCACCATCAAAGATTCCCTGGTAGGTCATTTCCTGTAGACCGACTTTCTCGAATTGCACACCGGGATATTTTGCTTTGGCAACATCCAGCATTCCCTGTGCCTGATCGATCCCAAGGACAGAATGTCCCTTTTCGAGAAGATGTGGCGTGTACCTGCCAGCCCCACAGGCTGCGTCAAGGATGGCGGCTTTTTGTGGAAGATGATCCAGGAATTCGCGGATGAACTGCAGGTGGGTTATGTTGTCATATAACCCCGTTTTCTCTTTGCTGTAAAGGGGAGCCCAAACCTTGTTATATTTCTCTTCGCAATCCCGCCGCATTTCCCTCAGCCAGGCAGCTCGGTCCATCTGACTTCTCCTTTGTACAAAGAGCATAACCATTCGAACAAACAATCCCTGAAAACTGTGACTCAATCATACCATGTGAACATGAATACCTAAATTGAGACGATTGCCCCGATCAAATGCCGGGAGTTTTTACTCGATTTTCGTGATGCGCAATATTTTACTTAACCCAAGTTGCTACCTTGGGAAGAAGGTTGACAAAAGTCCATGAGATTCAATACAGTTGAGGTATCCCGACCAGCAACTGGAGAACCTCATGGACA
>JBFYRY010000264.1:0-5580 GCA_041302025.1 Chloroflexota bacterium
CGGTGTGTAACTCGTGAAGGTTTTTCAAAAGTCCTATTGAAAATCATTTCAAAACAACGTATACTCAATCTGCTTGTCTCATTCGCCAACCAGAAAGGATTTTATCCATGCACAAGCACTCCCCCATTAATTGTATTGTTCCACCTCACATGCTCGAAGGCATTGCCACCAATGGCACGACAGCGCAAAAGAGTCTTGCGATCAGTACCCTCAAGATGTCCGCCTCCATGCGAGGACAACGGCGCGCCCTGGCAGATTTCAACCCTGCGGCATTCCGTGCGGCGGCAATCGCCGGCAAAGAGCGCATCGTATACGATGCCAAGAACGGATCAAGCCTGCCCGGTACGGTTGCCCGCAAAGAAGGTGATTCTCCTTCTTCTGATGTTGCCGTTAACGAAGCCTATGACGGCAGTGGCGCAACGTATGATCTTTACAAGGAAATTTATCAGAGAGACTCCATTGATGGAAACGGTATGCGCCTTGACTCGACTGTCCATTACCAGAAAGGCTACGATAACGCCTTCTGGGACGGCGAACAGATGGTATACGGCGACGGCGATGAGAACCTGCCTGTTAGTGAACGTCTCTTCAACCGCTTCACTATCGCCATTGATGTGATCGGTCACGAACTGACACACGGCGTCACACAATTCGAAGCCAAGTTGACCTATTCCCAGCAATCCGGCGCATTGAACGAATCCATGTCCGATGTGTTCGGTTCCCTGGTCAAACAATACACGCTCGGTCAAACTGCCGACCAGGCAGATTGGATCATCGGCGCAGGTCTGCTGACCGGGAACGTCAACGGCATCGGCATCCGCTCGATGAAAGCGCCCGGCACGGCATACGATGATCCGGTATTGGGCAAGGACCCGCAACCCGCACACATGAAGGATTACGTCAACACGGTCAGCGACAATGGCGGCGTACACATCAATTCCGGGATCCCCAATCATGCGTTCTACGTCACGGCGCTTGAACTTGGCGGGAATGCCTGGGAAAAGGCTGGGCAGATCTGGTATGTGACCCTGCGCGATAAACTAACGAACAATTCCAACTTCCAGAATTGCGCCAATTTCACCTATCAAACAGCAGGTGAATTGTATGGTGCCGGGAGCATCCAACAACAAGCTGTGAAGACTGGTTGGGCGGAAGTAGGCTTGACCGTGGACGGAAGCGGCAGCGGTACAACGGAACCAGGCGGCGGGTGTCTTGAATCGCTTCTCCGTATGATCGGTGCCGCGCCCGCGAAATGAGAGGTCCAAATGAAAGTTGAACGGATCCAATTCGAACGAACGGGTGGATTCGCCGGCACGCGTTTCGCCGCAGACTTCAAACCGGACGATCTGCCGGATGAGCAATCCAGCGAATTGTTCCATCTGCTCGACGAACTCGATTTCGACGAATTGCCGGAAGAATTACCGGGCGATAGCGCGGTCCCGGACGGGTTTACCTACTCGATCACTGTGAAAACAAACAGGAAGACACATACGGTGGTCACAGGCGAAACCTCTGCGCCGGAAAAGATGCAGGAGTTGCTCCAACTTCTCACCCGCATCGCGCGCAGTCAAATGAGGAAACAATGACAACAGAGACCTTCAAGTCTGCGGCTTGAAGGTCTCTGCTTTTATCGATCATAATTACGGACACAAAGAGCAAAAAAGCCATCCATGCCAGAAACATCACAATCCATATAAAATATCGGACTTAATGAGTATAATTAAATCATGAGCGAATGGATCGGTAAAATGCTGGGAAAAGTGCGCATCGATTCCCTGCTTGCACGCGGCGGGATCGCAGAGGTCTATCTGGGCGAGCACACCACCCTGCAGCGTCAGGTCGCGGTCAAGATCCTCCGCAATCAATACGAAGACGATCCCGACCTGCTCAAAAGATTCGAGCGGGAGGCGCGCGTCGTTGCAAAACTGCGACATCCCAACATTGTCCAGGTGTTCGATTTCGATGCCATCGAAAGCCATCCGTACCTGGTGATGGAATTTATTCCGGGGGTATCGCTCTCAAGGTACCTGCACACCCTGCACGGCAGGAACGGACGGCTTGAACTCCCCGTGGTCAGCCGGATCATCGCACAAGTGGCAGGCGCTCTCCAATATGCCCATGAAAGCGGCGTCATCCACAGGGATGTAAAACCCGGCAATATCCTTTTAACCTCCCGCACCAGCAAGGTCATGGCGGGCAAACCGCTTCCGGGGGATTTCGAACCGATCCTTACCGACTTCGGTCTGGTCCGTTTTCTAAATTCCAGCCGCCAGACGACAACAGGACAGATCGCAGGCACACCTGCGTACATGAGTCCCGAACAGGCGCGCGGCGAACCCACGGACGAGCGCACAGACGTTTATTCGCTCGGCATTGTTCTATACGAACTGCTCACCGGTCATGTACCCTTCGATGGCGAGACCACGATGAGCATCATCATCAAACATGTCACAGAACCTCCGCCGCCCATCCCCGGATTGCCACCTGCATTACAGGATGTCCTCAATCGCGCTCTCGCCAAAAAACCGGACGAACGCTTTCAAACCCCGACCGACCTGGCAGATGCATTCAGCGCCCTTGTCAAAGACACAACCGACGCCGAAACCATCATGGATTCGGATCCCAAAGTAACCACGCACATCACAAAAGTCGGTTATCACACCAAACATCAAAGAAACTGGAAGCCCGTAATCCTTGCGGGAATGGCAGTGCTTCTTTTGGGCGCAATCTTCATCTCCAGAGACTATTCTTCACCAGTCAAGCCCACAGCAAGCAGTCCTACTTACCAATTGCCCATCACCGGTTCCACCACCATCACCGGTTCCACCGCCAACAACGTCACCGCCACCGAAAAACCGCCCCCGCCTTCATCCAGCCCGATAGGCATCCTTCACTTCCAGGATGGTTCCGCCATCCTCGACGATGCTGTATTGACATCCTTGAGAATGCCGGTCCCACCGGTGGGCAGTCATTATGAGATCTGGCTTGTCGACGGCGGGGAACGACACAGCCTGGGGACTTTCATCCCGAACCAGGATGGAAAGGGACAACTGGTTGGCGGCGGCGAAACACGTGACAATCTCCTCGCGCTTTACGATCAAGTTGAGGTGACCGTCGAACTGAGCACCCGCCCAGACCCGGCCCCATCCGGTCTGCTCACCTATTCCTTTACCCTGCCAGCCGATGGGCTTACATACCTCCGATACCTGCTTGTCTCGTCTCCCGATGCACCCGATGGTATTGCAGTATTCCAGGGATTGATCACGAACACGCGGCTTGTCGAACAGAACACCAAAGAACTGCAAAGCGCATTTCAAAGAGGTGATTATTACAGCATGAGGCGAAACGCCGAAGTCGTTTTGAATCTACTTGCCGGGAGTCAGAGCGATATGCACAAGGATTGGAACGGCGATGGGCAGGTCAACAATCCCGGGGATGGTTTCGGTCTTCTGCTCAACGGTGACCGCCTGGGTTACATCCAGACCGTCTATGCACTAACGGATTACACCGTGTCATCGGCAGATGCAACGGAGTACATGATCAAACATGGTGAAGAGGTGAAGATCTGCACCCAGAATTTGTCACGATGGACTCCGCAACTGCGGAATCTGATCCAGACGATCCTCACATCCACAACAGAAACGGATCTTTCCCAGCCGGTTCTTGATTCCGTTCAATTGGCAGATCAATTGCTCAACGGTATCGACTTCGATAAAGACGGAACCATCGAGCCGATCCCGGGCGAGTGCGGGATCATTTCCGCTTATGAATCTGCATCCTCCATGGCAGATATGCCCCTCCTGCCGTTCAGCCTCACCGGCACACCCACCGCCACCGCGACTGCAACCGTCACCTCACAGGAGGGCGGTCCACCACGCAACACTCCTGTGCCAAATCCAACCAAAAAACCGAACCCAACAAGAAAACCCACAAATACAAAGAAACCTTGATTGACACCCTGGTGAAACACCAGCTAAAGAGTTGTCCAAAAGCCGGATGACCTCTTACTACTTAACCGATGTTACGGCTGGCATCCTATCGGCGCACATCCTTCTTCAGGAAGAGCAGGAATCCAACGAACCGCAGAGCCGCGCTCAACCACAACGCGCCCCCAAGACCGATGTAATTCGCCACCCATGTTCCCAGTAACGGAGCAAGCACTGTGGACAGGTATTGCATGGATTGCGCCAGGGACACAAAGGTCGCGCTGTATTCCGCCGGGACGGTCTTCATCAGTTCGTCGAAGAAGACCAGGTCAAGACCGCCCTGAAAGAATCCAGCGATCCCGGCGAACATGATGATCCAGCCGACGTGAGGGACGGAGGCGGTCAGGGCAGGGTACAAAATCATGCCGAATGTCGTCGCAAGCAGGACAAAACGTCCGCCCCAGCGGCGGGAGGCAAGAGGCCAGGCAAAGTAGCCGACCAGCATGACGACCGACATCGCCATGGTGATGGTGCCGATCTGGGAATCGGTGGCATCCACTTCGCGCACAAAGAACAGCGGCATGAGCGGCTGGGTCAACACCAGCGCTGAAAAATAGACAAAACGCTTGGATGCAAAGGATGCAAAAGCCGGGTTCGCCCGAATGAGGGAAACATAATTCCACAGGGTGTCTTTTAACGACCGCGCTTCAGCCATCTGCTGGACAATCTGGTCCGGGACAACAATCTTCCGTGAGAAATAGAAACTTACAAATCCGCCCAGGGACAAAACGAGGAACATGACGGCATAATTGACGGGAAATTCCAGCAGGTTGATCACACGGGTGACGATGAATGTGCCGACCACTCCCGTAAAGCCGAAGATCGCCCAGCGGCGGCTCAATAAAGCATAGCGTCCCTCCGGTCCGGCGACGGCGTTCATCACCACCGAAAACGCCACCGCCAGCGCGATTTGAGGGAGTGTGGCAAACGCCCAGATCGCCAGCGTGGAAATGATGACATATTTTTCCGCGATCAACAATGTCAACATGCCTGTTATGGCATAACACAGGATCACAAGCAGGCGCGAAAGGCTGTACCAGGGGACAATGTTCTTCCGCGTTTGCAGGAAATTACCGACCACGATGGCAAGGATGAGTCCGGTCAGGCCGGGCATGGAGGTGAGCAAGCCAACCTGAAAATTGGTCGCACCGAGGCGCGTGAGAAAGACAGGCAGGAATGGAGCGGAGATATTTGCGATGCTTACCCCAACGCCGTCGATCTGCACATAGCGGAAATTTCGCTTTTGTATCTGGATTTGTTCTTCAGTCGGAAAATTCATGGGCAGGGTCATTATAACGCCCGCAGGGTAAAATCAATACATGTACACAATCCGCCGCATCAAAACAGACGAAGTGACTGCCGCCAGGCACCTGATCTATTCCGTCGCTCATGAGGTTTTCAAGGACACGCGTCCGTTGGAAGAGTCGATGGCTTATTACGATTCGAAAGGCGTGCTGGATGATATGGATGATATTCAAAAAGAATATTTTGATGCCCGGGGTATTTTTCTGGTCATGGTCGATGGGGATCGGATCATCGGTACGGGGGCGGTCAAAAAACTGGATGCCGATATCTGCGAACTCAAGCGCCTGTG
>JBFYRY010000044.1:0-20630 GCA_041302025.1 Chloroflexota bacterium
GCTCAACTTTTTTCAACCCCTCAACAAAAGAAGGAGCCGCTCCGCGCGACTCCTTCTTTTGTTTTTTATCCAACTCCACCCTTTATTGACGTCCTACCCCAATGCTGCCAACCTCTCGTTTTTCATGGTCAATTTCAGTTATGCGCTACTGCAACCTTTCCAACAACAAAATCCTGAGTACAGTATCCTGGACTTGAAATCACACTATCATGGTTGCCGATACGCCATTGAGACAATAAAAATGCTTCCGCAAAAACCTGATGCCATTTTATTGGCTGACATTTTTCAGCATATCGCCCGTTTGGGCGCTATTCTGTTCTGGTCAGGATCATCTTGAACAAATTCTTTCACCACTGAGACACGGATGCACAGAGTTTTTGCGGTTCTTTTTCTCCGTGTTTCAGTGGCTCCGTGGTTCAAAAGAATGTGTATCATGTTGTTGACCAGGACAGTTTGGGCGCTATTCACCCGACTTTTCGGCCTTCCGCTGTTCCATAATTGGCGAAGGTATTGTCATGTATAATCCCGCCCCAATGAACACAAAACCCTATAGCCTTGTCATCTTCGATTGCGACGGCGTGCTGGTCGAAACCGAGCCGCTCGTCTGCCGCCTATACGTCCAGATGTTCGCGGAATACGGTTACCCGCTCAAGTACGAAGAAACCCTGCATGAACATCATGGTGTCAACCTGCTCAAGCGCCTGGAACATACAGCCCAAAAGGTCGGCTGGACTCCTCCCCTTTCCGATTTTCTGCCCGAGTTCAACAAACGCCTCTTGGATTTGACCGAACGGGAACTCATCGTCGTCCCCGGAGTCCATTCCCTGATCGACAATTTAACCGTGCCGATCTGCGTCGCTTCGAACGGGAGCCGGGAGGAGATCACGTTCCGATTGAAGTTATCCAACCTGACGGAGCGCTTTGGCAATGCGGTCTTCAGCGGGACGGAAGTCCCGCATCCCAAGCCCGCCCCCGATGTCTACCTTGCCGCGGCAAAGGCGTTCGACGTGCATCCCTCACGGTGCGTGGTGATCGAAGACAGCATCCTCGGCGTGACAGCCGCCGTCCGTGCCGGGATGAAGGTCTACGGTCATGCCACATACAACTCGCCGGAGTCCCTGCGCGAGGCGGGCGCGATCCCCTTCGACAACATGCCCGAACTGCAAGCCATTCTGAACGACTGAAAATATCGAGGCTCAGGTATGTTTTTTTCATAACGGGAACAGCCGTCCCGCCGCATGAAGCGAAGCCCGTCAAAATCCCCTGCGAAAGCGGGGGGATTTTTTATTTATCCATTCGCCTGTATAATTTATACAATGAACACCCCCGAACGGATCGTCACCCAACTGGAACTCCGCCGCAACACTGGTGAACGCGGAACGAGGAAGTTCATTGCCTTCAACGGCATCGTGTACGATGTGACCGACTGCCCCAAATGGCGGCTGGATTTGCACGAGAATCAGCACTTCCCCGGACAGGATCTCACCACCGAACTCCCCGATGCACCGCACAAGGAAGATGTATTTTCAAGACCGTGCGTAAAAATCGTTGGGAAGCTGGAAAGTTCAAAGGTTTGACGTCCAAGTCAACATTCAAATCTTCAAACAACAAGGATACTTTTTACCATGACATCACTGAAATGGTGGCAGACCGCAGTCTTCTATCAGATCTATCCCCGCTCGTTTGCAGACGGCAACGGCGACGGCATCGGCGATTTCAAAGGCATCACCGAAAAACTCGACTATCTCAAAGACCTCGGCATCGACGCCATCTGGCTCTCGCCCCACTTCCCCTCCCCCAATTGGGATTGCGGCTACGACATCTCAGATTATTGCAAAGTCGCGCCGGAATACGGCACACTGGACGACTTCAAGATGTTCCTCTACGAAGCGCACAACCGCGGCATCCGCGTCATTCTGGACCTGGTGCTGAATCACACATCCGATGAGCATGCCTGGTTCCTTGAATCAAAATCCAGCCGCGACAACCCCAAAGCCGATTGGTACGTCTGGGCCGATACGCCGCCCAACAACTGGCAATCCTGTTTCGATGGCAATGCCTGGACCTATATGCCGGAACGGAACCAGTACTACTATCACTACTTCATGAAACAACAGCCCGATCTCAACTGGCACAACCCCGAAGTCAAAAAAGCCATGTGGGATGCCGTCCGCTTCTGGCTCGATCTCGGGGTCGACGGCTTCCGTCTCGACGCCATCGGTACGATCTACGAAGACCTCAAACTTACGCCGCACAACGTCCCCATGAATCTCGCCGAATTGCGTCGCTTCTCCGAACTTGCCCAAACCCCAAAGGAGAACAAGCTCAAGGAAAAGTACTGGCACGACATGTTCAAGAATCAGTGGGGTCAACCCGGAGTCCACGAACTGATGAAGGAACTGCGCGCCGTGCTGGATGAATACGAAGGCGACCGCATGCTCGTCGGCGAGGATGACGATATCGCATACATGGGGAACGGGAACGATGAACTGCACCTCGTCTTCAACTTCCCACTCATGCGGACGGAGCGCATCTCTCCCAGCCATGTCCGGCGCAACCAAAAGGAGCGTTTGTCCCGGCTGGAAACACTCCCGGTAAAAGGCTGGCAGTGCAACACACTTGGCAACCATGACACATCCCGTACGTACACCCGCTACGGCGACAAACAACACGACTCGGCACTGGCGCGACTCCACGCCGCGCTGGTATTGACTCTAAAAGGGACTCCGTTCCTCTATAACGGCGAAGAGATCGGCATGACCGATTACATGCTCACCGACATCTCTCAGGTCAAGGATACGATGGGCTCCTGGTATTACCATGCCATCGTCACCGATATGGGTGTGCATCCCGAGGAAGCCATGCAACGTACCGCCGCCATGACCCGCGACAAGAACCGCACTCCCATGCAGTGGTCTAACAACCCCAACGGCGGCTTTTCGCCCGCCTCCGTCAAGACCTGGCTTCCGGTCAATCCGAACTATGCCGAAGGCATCAACGTCAAGGATCAACAGCACAACCCGAACTCGATATTCAATTATTACGTACATCTGTTACGGGTACGAAAGCATACGCCCGCCCTGATCGAAGGCGGGTTCGTCCCGCTCAACAACACCGCCAATGACTATTTTTCGTTCCTCCGCAAAACGGACGGGCAGACCGTGCTGGTTGTGCTGAATTTCTCAGGCAATAAACTGGACTTGAACCTTTCCCGCGTCAACGAACTCAAGGGACTCAACCTGCAGGTGCTGTTCTCCAGCGCAGGACGCGCGAACACCACCCAGAGCCCAATTATCCGCACGCCGAGTATCGCGGACGGACGATCCTTTTCTGCACCGAGTCCTGTTTGGGTGCGTTCCTCGCCGACCCGGATATTTTCTACAAAGTCCACCGCAATTCAGAGAAGGGAAAAGAGCATGTGGAAACCCGGTGAGACGGTAGCCTGGCGGGGGATTTTCCAAAACCGCGTCTGGCATGTCCAGCCGACGATCGCGGTACAAGACACTCCCGGCGAATTGGCGTTAACCCTCTTGCCGGGAACGGAGTGCATCGCCGACGAAAATTATCCCAAAGGGAAAAAGGCTGGCAGGCGCCGCTGGGAATACATGGATGGCGATTGGACGCTGGCAAAGTACACGTGGAAGACCAACCGGCTACTGCTCCTTCTGGAACCTGAAAAATATTATTCCACCATCCTCTTTTGGGATCATGCCAGCGGGGAGTTCCTGTGCTATTACATTAATTTTCAGTTGCCCTTTGAACGGACCCATTGCGGCATCGACACCCTGGATCTCGAACTCGATATTGTCATCCAGCCCGATTTCTCCTTCGAATGGAAAGATGAAGACGATTACGCCATGTGTGTTCAGGCAGGGATGATCCAGCCGGGGTGGGTGACGGCAATGGATGTGGCAAAGGAAGATGTGTTTGAGCGGCTCGAAAAGCGATGTTACCCCTTCGACGGCTCGTGGCTCGATTGGAAGCTCAACCCTGCCTGGTCACCTCCCACACTGCCGGAGGGCTGGGATAAGATATAAACAATAACATCGCCATTGCAAGGAGGGTTGAGATGCGACAGCATCGAAATCCCGCCAAAGCAATCCTCTGGCAAAGTGGTAGATTACTTCAGCTTACGCCTCGTAATGACAAATTTTTATTGGTTTGGAGCCACCATGATCAATCCGCAAAAAGCGATCCACTATAAAAAGTATGAATTCAAGAAATGGGAATCCCACGATGCCGGGACCATCGTCGAGACGCCTGTCTCCCTTACTGTCAACGGACAGGTCTGGTTGACCTTCATGTGCACCCCCATCCTTCTCGAAGCGCTGGCGGTGGGATTCCTCTACAACGAAGGCATCATCGAGCGGCTGGAGGAGATCGTGGACGCGCGGCTCTGCGAACACGGCGACAACGTGGACGTATGGCTCAACCGCAATGTGGAACAGCCCTCGTCCTGGCGACGGACATCCGGGTGTACGGGCGGCGTCACCGCGGTGGACCTGCTCGCCAAACCGAATGTCTCTTTTAGCGGGAACAGGCTGGAGGTCCAGCCGGAGGCGATCGAGAAAATGGTGGATCTGCTTTTCGAAGCGCAGGTCCTGTATCGCGAGACCGGCGGAGTCCACACGTCCGCTTTGAGCGATGGAGAAAAGGTCATCTTCTCGGCGGAGGATATCGGCAGGCACAACACGCTCGACAAGATCGCCGGGTTATGCCTGACGCAAAACGTGTTCCCCGAAAAAAGGATCCTGATCACCACCGGGCGCATCAGCTCCGAGATGTTGCAAAAAGCCGCGCGGATGCAGGTCCCCATTTTGATCTCGCGCACATCGCCCAGTTCCCTCTCGATTGAAATGGCGGAGCGTTACGGCATCACCCTCATCGGCTATGCAAGAAAACACAGGTTCAATGTATATTCCAACCCGCAAAGAGTTGGTCTTTCATAACAAGTTCATCTTTGATATTTGAAATGAATAGAATCTTTTCCATGCGCTACAACCAATCCCGCTTGTTTCCACTTTCCACTTTCTTTTTGCTCTTCACACTCAGCCTCTCCTCCTGCGTTCCCTCCGGCGATGCGACTCCCTACCCCACCTATGATCCCTTCGCGCCGGTGGTCGAGACGATTCTTCCTCCCGCGCCGATCCAGCAGGGCGAGGTGGTTATTCCCACAAAAGTAACAGGACCCACACCCACGCGCGCGGCGTTATCGGTGACCATCCCGCCGCGCAAATCGAACTCCGAACGCCGGACACCCACGCCCGATCTGCCGCATCCGCTTCCCCCGCCGCGCGAATTTGTCGATTCGTACACGGTGCAGGCTGGGGATACGCTTGGCAGTATCGCGCAGGGATATGGGATAACGCTTGAAGCGCTGATGCAAGCCAACCCGTCGGTCGACCCGAACCTGATCGCCGTCGGCACAGTGTTGAATATCCCATCCGTGAGTCCGGACCCCATCCCCGGTTCGTCGTTCAAGATCATCCCGGATTCGGAGTTGATTTACAGTCCGGGAACCGTGCAGTTCGATGTGGACGCCTACCTGAAAACAAAAGGCGGCTATCTCTCAAACTACGTCCAGGATGTGGACGGCGAATATTTGAGCGGCGCAGAGATCATCACGGAGATCGCCAGAAATTATTCGATCAACCCGCGCCTGCTGATCGCGCTCATCGAATATCGCAGTAATTGGGTGAACAACCAGGTGCCTGAGAATATCGATTATCCGCTCGGCTTGTTCGATGCGTATTACTCGGGGCTGTACAGCCAGTTGGAATGGACCGCCGACAACCTAAATCGCGGTTATTACTACTGGCGCGTCAATGCCCTTTCGACCCTGCCGCTGGGCGATGGGACATACGTTCCGCTCAGTTCCACCGTCAACGCGGGCACAGCAGGTGTGCAATATTTCTTTTCAAAGTTCAACAACCGCGCCACATGGGATCTGGATGTAAGTGAGGACGGCTTCTACCGGATCTATGGACGCCTCTTCGGCGACCCCTTCGACTACGACATCGCTTCTTTACTACCCTTCAACCTGACTCAGCCTCCGATGCAGTTACCCTTTCAACCGAGCGTGACGTGGTCCTTCACCGGAGGTCCGCATGGGGGCTGGGCTGGCGGCTCGGGGTGGGCGGCGCTCGATTTTGCTCCTCCCGGTGAAGGCGGCGGATGCGACACCAGCGATGCCTGGGTCGTTGCCGTGGCAGACGGTCTCATCGTGCGCTCGGAGGATGGCTCCGTAGTTCAGGACCTCGATAACGACGGCTATGAACAGACCGGCTGGACCGTCCTGTACATGCACATCGATTCAAAGGACCGGGTCAAGCAAGGTACCTATGCGTACGCCGGTGATGCCATCGGTCATCCATCGTGCGAAGGCGGCGTCTCGAATGCCACGCACCTGCATCTTGCGCGGCGCTACAACGGTGAATGGATTCCCGCCGATGGGAATCTTCCCTTTAATTTGGACGGCTGGATCTCGAGCGGGAACGGCATCGAATACGACGGTTACCTCACCCGCGGTACAACCGTCATCGAAGCGTGGGAAGGTGTATTCGAGGGACTGAATCAAATCGCGAGGTAACCCACCTCTGTCCCTTTGGACTCATACCCCCTTAACCAACACAGGTATAATTCCCTCAACGGATTCATCGTGAAGCGGATTATTCTCTTTCTCGTCGTTACATCCTTGTTGATGGTTTCCTGTATCGGGAGCACATCCCTGTGGGGGCAGTATCAGACTCCCACCCCGTTCATCACCGACCCGGTCAGCCCGTCTCCTGCGCCCGATATTGCCGACACCCGGACATTCACCCCGACGATCGAGAATACACCGCTACCAACAGCGACGCATACCACCACAGCCACCGCTCTGCTCAACATCAATGCCACGCGGGAACTGCTGATCACACCGACCGTCTACCTCTCCCCCACGATCCCTGCAGATTCGATCCTGTATTACACCCAAAGCGGGGATTGGCTCCCGGCTGTGGCGAACAGGTTTGGGGTGGACGTGAACGAAGTCATATCCCCCCAGCCGGTTTCCGCGAAGGGCTTGCTCGATCCCGGCACCCTGCTCATCATCCCTGACCGGCACGATGGCACCGTGGAATACACCCCGGGCGCGCAACTCATCCCCGACAGCGAGATCGTATATTCCGCCACCGCCGTGGACTTTAATGTTGCCGAGTACGTCCGGGAGGCAGGCGGGTATCTTTCCACTTTTCGCGAGTATCTTGGCTCCACCGGCTGGACAAGCGGCACTACCGCCATCGAGAGACTCTCCTACGAGAATTCGATCGATCCGAGAATACTGCTCGCCATTCTGGATTACGAAGCGCATTGGGTGCGTGGCAATCCCGAGACGGCATTGCGCGCCGACTATCCATTGAATTACCAGAAGCCTGCATATAAGGGAATGTTCCAACAACTGGCATGGGCGATCAACCAGCTCTCGATAGGCTATTACGGCTGGCGTATGGGAACGGTGACCGAACTTAATTTTCGCGATGGGAAAAAACTGGAGATCGATCCGACCCTCAATGCAGGCACTGTTGCCATTATGGTCTTCTTTTCGCGCCAGCACACGCTGAATGAATGGCTCCGCATCATGGATCAGACCAGCGGCTTCCCCATGTTCTACCAGAACATGTTCGGTGATCCGTGGTCGCGCGCCGACCGCGTCGGTCCGATCTTTCCGCCGGGGCTCACACAACCGGAGATGATCCTGCCTTTTGAGGCGGGCAAGTTATGGGCTTACACCGGCGGTCCGCACGGCGCATGGGAACATGACGGCGCGCTCGCCGCCATAGACTTCGCCCCGAAAAGCGACAAGCCCGGCTGTTGGCCCACAACCTCATGGATCGCGTCCATCACGCCGGGGCTGGTTGTCCGTTCGGGGGGCGGCATCGTTGTCGTTGACATGGATGGCGACGGCTCCGAACAGACCGGCTGGAACATCCTCTACCTGCATGTCGATACAAAAGACCGCGTGGAAAAAGGCATCTGGCTCGAGCAGGGTGACCGCATCGGGCATGCTTCGTGCGAGGGCGGGGTCTCCACCGGCACGCATGTACACATGGCGAGAAAATACAACGGCGAATGGGTCATTGCCGATGGTTTCATGCCCTTCGTCCTAAGCGGCTGGACGGTCATCGCGGGAGACGAGCCTTATGCTGGAAAATTGGTAAGAGGCAACAAGGTTGTCACCGCCGATATCTTCGGCTCGGCAAAATCGAACATCATCCGTGAAGAAGATGAATAACTCCATTTACCCCAGGGAATTGAAGACCGCCGGTCCATCGTCGAAACACCCATATTTCATGACCCTGCTTGTTGTAATGGCGATCCTCCTCTCGGCGTGCAGTCCGGGCGGATCGAGCACAAGCATCGAGACGATGATCACGCCTCTCGCGCCCACGTCCGTCCCTGCGCCCACTTCAGAACGTCCCAAATATGGACCCGGCGAATTGGTGGATTACACGGCGCAGAGCGGCGATACCCTCCCGGCGCTTGCCAGCCGCTTCAACACCACGGTGGAAGAGATCATGCAAGCCAATCCCGTGATCCCCGCCGATGCCACCACCATGCCGCCCGGCTTTCCGATGAAGATCCCGATCTATTATCTGCCGTTGTGGGGAACCACCTTCCAAAGCATCCCCGATCACGCCTTCGTTAATGGGCTTGCGCAGGTTGGGGTCAGCACGTCCGTGCTTCTCTCCTCGACAAACGGCTGGCTGAAAGAGTATCGCGTGTACGCGGGAGACAAATGGCGGACCGGTCACGAACTGGTGGATTACATCGCAACCAATTACAGCATCAGTCCGCGGTTGCTGTTAGCCGTCCTGGAGTATCAATCCGGCGCGCTCACCAACCCCGAACGACCCATTCAAAAATACATGCTCGGTTTCAAGCGGCGCTACTACGAAACTCCCTACCTGCAACTTGTCATCGCGGCGAACACCCTAAACAACGGATACTACAGTTGGCGCGCCGGCAAATTGACCGAATTCGAACTGCCCGACGGCTCGATATACAGACCCGACCCCTGGCAGAACGCGGGATCGGTGGCGGTGCAGTATTATTTCTCCCGTCTCCATTCGGGGGATGAGTTCCACGCTTCCATCGGACCCGACGGGCTGGCGCGCGTTTACAGGGATTTTTTCGGCGACCCCTGGCTTGACTCCGTTATCACCCTGCCTGGAAGTTTGCGGCAACCCGAACTGCGATTCCCCTTCCCTGCCGGTCACGCATGGACGTATACCGGCGGTCCCCACACGGGATGGGGCACCGGTGAACCTTTCACGGCAATCGACTTCGCGCCGCCCACGGAATTTTCAGGCTGTTTTGCCGTTGAAGAGGATGAGTTCGCCACCGCCATGGCAGACGGGTTCGTGGTACGCTCCGATGCCGATGGGATCATCATCGATCTCGACAAGGACGGAGACGAACGGACCGGCTGGGTGCTGTATTATTTACATCTCGCCACGTACGGACGCGTGCAAGCCGGGGTGGAAGTGAAAACCGGCGACTTCGTCGGGTACCCGTCCTGCGAAGGCGGGCGCGTGACGGGGACACACGTCCATGTTGCCCGGAAATACAACGGCGAATGGATTCTTGCCGATGGACCGCTGGCATTCAATCTCGAAGGCTGGATCACCCACAACGGGATACAAGCCTATCAAGGCACGCTCACCCGCGGCGCAGAAACCATCACCGCCAGCGAAGTATCGAACGCCTACAGCGTGATCCGGTCGGATGCTAGGTAAAAAACATCGCCGAAGGCTGATCGGACATTCGGGATGTTATATGTCATTCCTGCGGCAGTTCCTGCCAGGCTCCCTGACAGGTCAAACGCTTTTCCCCATTTGCATCCTCTTCGTAGATCTCATACCGCAGATCGATCGGGAATGCCTGCGCCAGCATCGATTGCGCCGGGCAATAACGGGTGGCGGATAATTCAATGGCGCGCAGGAGCGCATTCTCTTCCACGTTCGAGCCTGTGACAGTGTAGGTGATCACTGCGCTGGTAAAGACCTTCGGGTGTTCCTCTGCGCGCGGCGCATCGACCGTCACATCAAAGTGCGTGATAGTCTGCCGCTTCTTTTGCAGGATCGAGATGACATCCATCGCTGTGCATCCTGCCAGCCCCAACGCGATCAACTCCATCGGACGGGCGCCTTTACCGGCTTCCGAATCCATCTGCACAGGGAATCCGGATGCATCGCCCGTCCCGCTGAACGCCATATCGCCTTTCCAGTGTACTGTTGCTTTCATTGATCCTCCTCGATGATCGGGGTTACATATTGATCGAGCATTCTACGATTGATCTCGCCCACCCACATCAACCGGACGGTCCCGCCCCGGTCGATGACGAATGAAGCCGGCAGGTTGATGGTCTTGAATGCCTGCTCTGTTGCATAATATTCCGGGTCCAGCCAGATGGGGAAACTCAACCCGTATTCCTTCTCGAATTGCAGGACATCTGAAGCCGGGTCGCCGTCGTTGATGGCCACGATGGTGAATCCGTTATCTTTTTGCCTGTCGTAAAAGGCTTGCAGAGTCGGCATCTCCGCCTTGCAGGGAGGACACCACGTTGCCCACAAATTGACGAGCACCACCTGACCGCGATGATCGGCAAGGGACCGGGTTACGCCGCGGGTGTCGGTGAGAGTCACTTCGGGCGCGGGAAAATTCACTTTAACGGGAACAGTTGCAGGGTCGGTTTGAGGCGAAGCGTCCCGCCGGATCAGGTAGACGGATGCGGCAACGAGGACCAGTCCCAACCCCAACAGGATGAGTGGGGTGAAATTGCGCGGTTTTGAGTGGGTCATAAATTCGATGTTCGATGCTCCTTGTTGCCCAGAGTATACCTTGTGAATTGTTGCATGGAAAAGTAGGGATAAATGTCAATCAAAATATGATATTTGCCACTGGAATGGGTATTGTCTATCGGGTTAACATGCTCAAAAGGTTCCTCTTGCAACGCATGGCGCTCTTCAACGATCTGGATGAAACAACCATGGACCTGCTCCAGCCTCTATTCGAAACGTTTTCCTGCCGGGCTGGCACAGTCGTCCTTCAGCAGGGCACGCCTGCGGAGTACATCTATGTGATCCTGAGCGGAATGGTCGAAATATCCTACAAGCCGTATGATGGGACTTTGATCACCATTTCGCATCTGGGTAAGGACGGGCTTTTCGGCTGGTCGGCTGTGGTGGGAAGCCCCAAATATACTTCCTCCGCCACCGCCGTCGAAGACCTTGAAGCGTTCCGCATTCGGGGCAGTGAACTGCGCAGGATTTGCAGTGAGAACCCGCAGGCTGGCAGGGAAATTTTGGAGCACCTGGCAAATGCGGTCTCCTTGCGCTGGAAGGACGCACGCGAACAGATCAAGTCCATCCTTGCGCAGGGAATGAAAACCTGAAAGAGTTTTTGCTACCTACCGGAGAGGGCAGGTAAAAAACGGGATGCGTCATGACGCATCCCGTTTTTGGATCGTGCAAGCGGCTTGAGTTCAATTCCTGAAGAAGCGATAAACGAAGAACCCACCCAGCAGGATGAGGACTGCGGGCCAGATGTAATTGGTAAGTTCGCCTGCCGTAAAACCCAGCACTGCGCCAAACAACAGGAGGATCGTCCCCGGGATCATTGCCCAGGAACGTGTACTGCCGCCGGGCAGGACTGCAACGAGGATGAACGTCAGTCCCAACCCGAGGAAGAAGAATCCGCCTGCATCCATGCCGGGGATGGATACGAGACCGAGCGTGAGTAATACACCGCCCGGAATGATCGCCCACCAATGGATATTCTTATCGGCGAAGTAGACCCACCAAAAACCGAGGCTGATGCCGATAAAGAAAAGCAATCCATCGAACCGCGAAAGCGAATCGGGTAAAAAGGATTGCGCCGACAAGCCAAACAGGGTGAACGCGGGGAATGCCGCCCACCAGTTGGATCGGTTATTCCACAACATGTAAAGGAAAACCGCTCCTGCCGCGCCCCAGATCAACCCCCAAAAGATCCCACCTGCATTCGAGATGACGCCCATCACATCCAGCAACGAAAGCATACCTCCCAGAACGAGCAGTATGCCAAGCCAAAGCCGTGGATCGAACCGTTTCATTTCATCCTCCTCTTCATTTCACCGTAATCGAGCCAAGTCCGGCTTCGATGTTGATCTCCACGCGGTCGGCGGAGGCGTCGAAATTCGGCGACTGGTACATGCCGGAATCCAGGCGCGGGAAGCGGGCGGCATCCACGTTCATGGCGGTCACGCCCTCCTTCACGCGGATTCGCGCGGGAGTGTTTTCAGGGACACGAATGTAGATCGAAGCCGCGCCAGCCTCCACATCCAGGATCGAAGCGCCGCGGGCGGGCATGGTCACGTTCGAGTTGCTGGCGCCCGTATTCAGTTTGACGTGCGATGCAAGCACATCCTTCAGATCAAGATCGAGCTGGCTTGCTCCCGATTCCACGCTGAGTATAACCGGCACATCCTGCGAAACCTGGAACCGCCAGACCCCTTCGGACGGACCCAGGAACGGGATGAAGGACGGACCCGCATCCACCTTGACCTCGAGCCTGTCTCCGTTTATGTGGCTTTGGTGACTCATCCCAACCCCCGACGTGCCAACCAGCGCCGTCCCTTTCGCCGCGCCGCCACTGACCGAAAGTTGACCCGCGCCATGTGCGAACTTGAACTTGATACTCTTCGCCTCTCCAAGCGGGATCGTGAAGGTCTCCTCACTGGATGGCTCCGGCTTCCAATACACGTTCAGGATCACCCAGCCGCCCACAAGAATCAGTGTGACAGGCCAGAAATAATGGAATACATTATCGATGATACCTTCCACTTGAAGCCAGAGAAGAACGCCAGCCAGAATGAGGGCGCTCCCCCAGAAGATGCTATGCCGTTTCATTTTTTCCTCCGCGCCCGCGCCGCATGAACCCGCGGGCAAGAATATAGATTCCGAGCAGGATCAAAAGGATCGCAGCGCCGTACTCACCCAGAAGATCCAACCCGCCAAGGAAGGAGCCGAAGATGAGGAACAGAACCGCACTGATGAATAACTGATTTAGACCGTGACCGATATTCCGGCGAATATCTTCGCCCAACAGTCCCGCAAGGATCGAACCGACTCCCACGAAGCCCGGGATCAAAGTCCACATGTAGGACCAGGAACCGAAATCGTTGTTCACTTGTTGATAGTACAGAATACCGCCAATACCCGCCACGATCGAAGCAGGCACTGCCATGCCGGGAGCGCCGTTGACCAGACCGATGAGCAGGATCAGCGCGCCAGCGCCGATCATCCACATGGGCCAGATGTAATTCTCGCTTATCCATTCCTGCACTGCCGGGACCTGCCGGGTCACCACCATCCACCCGCCCGCCAGGATCAATAATAGACCGAGAAAGAGACTGGTACGATTTTGTTTCATGAATACTCTCCTTTATCAAATGGGTTCAATAGAAATACGACAAAATCCCTGCAAGGTTTCAACCTACTCCTTGACCTTGCAATCGAAACCGGCTGGTTCAGTCAACCGCGCGCAGACCCAGTCCTTTGAAGTGACCTCAATATCCGGCCGGTCCCAGCCTTTTTGCATCATCAGATCATAGAAGGCGAACCGATAGACCAGCCGCACGGTAACCATGACATCACCGGTCTCGGGCACGTCGAAGGAGTATTTACTGCTATCCACAATTCCGGGTCTGAGGCGTGTATCGGAATAATCATACGGGTCTTCGCTCAATACGCCGATCCAAGCGTGTTTGGTCTCGCTCCAATAGGCTGTAGTCGGCGAGACGTTGGTATCCTGCTCGACCAGCAGGTTTGCAAAGATCTTCCCCGGCAGACCGGCATAGAGTTTGGTATCCGCGTCCTGACGGGAAATGTCGCCTGCTCCGCCCCAGATCGGGATCCGGTCCCCATCCACCTGGGATAATATCGTCCCGCGGTCATCCTTCACTTCAACCACCAGGATCAAATGGCGTAACGGCGAATCGGTCGGGAAACGATGACCCACATTCCTGCTTTTCACTTTTGCGGTCACCGTCAGCCAATTTTTCTTGGTCGGGTCATAACTGAACTCCGCATTGACGACCGCCGCGTCCTTGATCATCAACGGGATCTCGCGCCCGGTTTCATCATCCCTGTCGAAATTCATCATGTTGTGGTCGTAATCATGGTAATCGACATTTGCCGCCGAACAGGAATTCCGTTCCTCCGGCTTGCCTTCCTGCACGGTATGCGAATGGGACATGTGACAGTCCTGGCAGGTTTGGTAGGATGACTGGGAAGGGTCGCGCCCATATTCGCTATCCCGCCACTCGCTGTAGGAACCGTAGATCACGGTACTGAAGAATTTTCCGTAATGGCAGGCGGCGCAAAACTCGCTCTGGCTGTATACCGGCGAACAGGCGGATGAATGATTGGGGCTGTTCACATACGCAAAACTCGTCAACGGACCGAACGAAAGCCTGTCGTTCGCATCCCTCGGACGCAGGAACTGGAAGGTTAGAACTCCCGGACGATCCACATAGGGATACCGATTTTCGTCCAACAACAAACCCGTCACCTTGTGGCACACGTCGCAGGTCACCCCCTCGCCGATACTGCCGCCGGGGTTGGGGAAGAATTGACCGAGATTCACTTCCGTTTGTGCGCTTCCCACTGCGGCAGGCACATGACAGAACGCGCAATTCCCATTCTTCGAGGGAAAATCCAATTTATAACCGGGACCGCGATAATTGCTGTCGAGAGTAGGGGCATGACGCACCACCTGGTCATTCATGATATCCCAAGTCGAGCGATTCCCACTGGTGCCGCCCAGGTTCGTCCCCATATACACTGTTTCAAAGAAGCGGTTATAGATCACCTTTGCGTGACCAGACTTCCGCCATTCGCCAAACTCATCGTGATTCGCACTGCGCTGTCCCGAATGACAACCCGCACAATTCGGGGAAGGATCTGTCTCGATCCCGGCGGGAGCCCACAGATAATTTGGATTATCCAGGGTATCCAATTTTACAAGCAAGATTTCATATTGGCTCGTCTTTCCATCGCAGTGAACGAACGAAGTCTTGTTCCCCGGCGCCCATGCCACGATCAACTGCGTGGCGGAGCAGGGTCCCACGCGGTACTCGCCGTGATCCATGTCATCGGATTGATTGGCGCCGGTCACGCGGATGATCCCGTTTTGGATGGACTGTCCCTTATTATCCTTCAAGAACACGACGATTTCGCCGCTATCAGGCGAGTCCAATGTGGGCGTGGCTGTTTCCGTCGAGGCGGTAACGGGGATCTGGAGCAGACCGCAAGATGCCAGCCCTCCCGCCAAAATGGAAAGGATGAAAAAATATAATGCCCATTTCCAAACTTTAAACGATTTTCTTTTCTGTACCTTATCCATCGGAACACCTCCTCTCACAGAAGACGATTGTAAATATTATGGATGATATTCGGATTAAATGCAACGGGATGATCACTTGCTCAATTCGGGCAATGCCAGCCACTTCCCGGTGTGTTTTGGATGTTCTGACTCGACCAGATTCCGCTTCGCCGCCAAGCCTGAAACTGTCCTCGTTACCAGTTCCTTTTTCCAGCCGAAGAGTTTTCCCACATCCCCGTCCCGGGCCGCACCCACAGACTGGAAGTAGAGCCAGACAAGTTTTTCCCGCGCATCACGCTCGCGGATCGCGCGCGCCTGCCCGGACAGTTCAGGGAAATGCCTTGTAACGATCTCGTAGATGAACGAATACTTCCATGCGCCCGCCTGTGCCACACCGACCGGCAATATCTTGAAATCAGCCTGCAGGATCTCCAGCGCCTTATTGAACTCGGATTCCTTCGCGTTCGCCAGTTTGGCAGCGCGGCGCAAGTCAATGGTGTTCAACGCGCCCTCGTTGAGAATCGCCTCATAGACCTGTTTTGCGGCTTGCGGTAGACGTCCCTCTTCGTAGGCAAGCAGATAATCCTCTTCGGGAGAGCCGTAGTTTTCCGACAACGCATAAAAGTACGGAGCAAACTCCAGCGAGATCATGGTCGCTTTTTTACGCAGGACTTTTGCGTAATACCAGATTTTCTTGTCGAGTGCTCGGTCCTTCCATCCCCACGTGATATGACCGGGGTCATCGTGCGCATCGGCAACGGGACGGTCTCCCGCAACAGCCGTCCATAGGCTGGGCATGTCGATTCCCTTGATGGGCCAGAAGTAAACGAAGCCGCGCCTGTTGACGAAGGTCAATGCCTGGGCCGGAGAAGAAAGTGGTTTTGACGGAGGCAGGTTGAAGGTCCGCGTGCGATGCGCAGTGAGTTTCTTCAAGTCAATGACGGGCATGACTCGATTATAATCCCGCCCTATGCGTGTCCTATTCATCTTTCTCGATGGGATCGGTCTGGGCGAGAGTGACCCGGCGGTCAATCCGCTGGCGCGGGCGAAAATGCCAAACCTGAACGCATTGCTGGGCGGCAGATCACTGCTCAAGGGATCTGCGCCGTTCGTCGGAGAACGCGCCACGCTGCTGGCGATCGACCCGGCTGTCGGCGTGAACGGTTTGCCGCAATCGGCAACGGGACAGGCAATCTTGTTGACCGGAAAAAATGTTTCGGCAGAGATCGGTTATCACTACGGTCCCAAACCCAACCCCGAGATCGCGGCGTATCTGAAGGATGAAACTTTGTTCTCGCGCCTGGCGCAAGCGGGAAAGAAAAGTGCGTTGCTCAACGCCTATCCGCCGCGTTATTTTGAAGGCATCGATTCGGGGAAACGAATCTATTCATCCATTCCGATGGCGGTAACGAACGCAGGGATCGAACTGTTCAGGCAGGAGGATCTTTTTGCGGGACGCGCCCTCTCCGCGGATTTCACCGGCGAAGGCTGGCGGACAATGCTGGGTATTCCTGACGCGCCAGTGATGGATGCGTACGAAGCGGGGCGAAAACTTGTTTGGCTCGCGGCAGAGTACGATTTTTCTTTGTTCGAATATTGGGCAAGCGATTATGCCGGTCACAAACAACAAATGGAAACTGCTGTCGAATTGATGGAAACCTTCGATGGCGTACTGGGCGGACTCGTTGAAGCATGGGATGACGATGGACTCGTCCTTGTCACTTCGGACCACGGCAACATGGAAGACCTATCCACCCGCAGACACACGGAGGCGCACGTCCCAGCGCTGGTGATCGGAGACAAACAAGCGCGCGCGATATTCACGCGCGGCATGACCGACCTGACTCATATCGCCCCTGCCATTCAGCGACTGGTACTGTGATCCATTCTCATGGTGTGGGGGTGGCTGTTTCTGCAGGCGGGTAATGCGCGGGCATGATACTTCGGTCATATCGGTTGATTAAAATCCAATATTCGCCGTCGCTCCGGGTTTTGATCTGATAGCCGTTTCTGAGCTGGTCATAGATAACAATCGTCACTTCCTCGCTCAAGCCGTTCGGTGTGGTCAGATCGGGGAAGTATTGATGGATCCATTCCCATTCCTGGGAACCTGGAACGATGCTGGGACGCAGGTCTGGGTGACCGAACTCGTCGGTCAGTTCATTCATACCGGTCGGCGTGGAGGTCATCTGAGGCGCCAGGTATGTCAGAACGATGAAACTGGAATCCTCAGTCCCCAGGTTCTGTGAGGCGTGGAAGGTATCTATGATCGCGTTCATCCTGACAAAGTTCGCGGTCTGTGTGGCGACATTCCTCGGAGTGGAATAGTATACAGGCTGTGATGTTGATCGGAAGATCCTCCCCACGTTCATCAGCATAATCACAATGATCCACACCAGCAGGCTGGAGGAACATCCCTGCGAGTGTGATGTCGGCGAGGAAGTCTGTGCCGGACGGTTGGTAGAGTAGCCGGTGCGCGGGGTCTGCGCCTGCCCGGCGGAGGATGAAGGTGGATTTCGAGGCGGGGCATTGTAGGGCTGAGAGGGCGAACCGGGTCTCGGGTGGAATTCCACGCGTATACCGGAACTTCGCCAATGATCATACAGCGAGCGCTCATGCGCGTGGCTGAGGATGGAATTTGCCCAGTTGATATCCTTCATCCGCTCGATGGCGCGCGGATCTTTGTTCAGGTCAGGATGGTATTGCCGCGCCAGCCGGTGATAGGCTTGTTTGATCTGGCTGGCACTGGCAGTGGGAGGGATCCCCAGGATCGCGTACGGATCCTTGTCGTACATCCGTTGCATGGATGTATTATGGCACAGTTTCCGGCGCTAGTCCACGAACCGCATAAAAACCTGATTCCCCAACAAGCGTCCGCGTTTGGTGAGCCTTAAGACTTCCGAAGACTTGTAGACTTCGGAAGTCTGTATTTCGATCAACCCCAACTTCAACAACTCGTCGATCTCTTTTTCGTACCCCTCGTGTATGGATATTCCAAAGCGCGCTTGAAATTCATTTTCTGAGACACCTTCCTGAGTCAGACGGAAGCCGGTCATCATGAACTCGGACATGTCGTCACGGAGGGTCTGTTTGTGGTGATTGACGGCGGCGGGGGAAATTGGAAAAGGATGAATTATGAAGGATGAAGGATGAGACAGGCGGTCGATGTAGGTTTTGATGCGTAATACGTTCGAGTAACGGTAGCCGTTGGCATATCCATGTGCGCCAGCGCCGAAGGCAAGGTAGGGGAGTCCGCGCCAGTATTGGAGGTTGTGCTTACAAGCGAAGGATGAATTATGAAGGATGAAGGATGAATCGCTCGGCGGAAATTCATCCTTCATCCTTCCGCCTTCATCCCTTACTTTCGCCCAGTTGGAAATTTCATAATTCATATACCCATTCGCTTCCAGGTACTCACTCGCCCATTCGTACATTTCCGCGGCGAGATCGGGGTCGGGGAGCGGAAGCAGTCCCTTTGACGACCAGCGCCCGAATGGCGTGCCGTGCTCGAGGGTCAAGGCATAGGCGGAGATGTGTTCGGGATGCAGGTCAAGAATCCGTTTGACGGTGGTTTGCCAGGTGGAGAGAGACTGTTCGGGCAAGCCGTAGATCAGGTCGAGATTCAAATTATGGAACCCGGCTTTACGGGCAAAGGAGACGGCTTCGATGACGTCGAAGAAATTATGGGCGCGTTCGAGCAGGTGCAGTTCTTCCGCGTTCGCGGATTGGACTCCATAACTGATGCGGTTGATGCCGATCCTTCGCAGTTCGAGCAGGTTTTCGTAGGAGACAGTTCCGGGGTTGGCTTCGATGGTGATCTCGGCATCGTCGGTCAATGTAAAAGCGGAGCGAATGGCTTTGAAAACGGAATCAAATTGAAGCGTGGAAAGAAGCGAGGGAGTCCCGCCGCCGAAGAAGATGGTGTGCGCTTCGACTTCGCTATCACTCCGCTCAGCGCGAGAAAATCCAACAAACTCAATCTCTTTGCACAATGCATCCACATACGCAGGGATCATGGACTCTTGACCGGCGTAGGTGTTGAAGTCGCAGTAGGCACAGCGGTGAACGCAAAATGGGATGTGAAAATAAAGGCTGAACACGGGAGTGTTTTACCATATAATGCCCCCGGTCACCAATGACATTTCACAAGGCGCCATTGGTGACCGGGAAGGGATAAAGAAGTAAAATGGTGCGGGAGAAAAAAGTGAACCAACGCCAGCAATTCGCCGCCCTGATTCTCATAACCGCAATTCTCTTCGGGCTTTTCATCCGGCTTGCCGCGCCGATGAACGCAGGCGGACCCGTCAATGATGGCGGGCTGTTCCTCCAAATGACGCACGACCTGCAAAGCAATCATTTCGTTTTGCCCGCGGTCACCCTCTACAACGATGCCGATATCCCCTTTGCCTACCCACCCATCGGCTTCATCATCACCGGGCTGATACAAAGCCTTACCAAAATTCCCCTGATCACGCTGTTCACGTATCTGCCCGCCGTTTTTTCATCCATCGCGATTCTTGCCTTTTACTTTCTCGCGCTTCAGATTACGAAAGACGACCTCAAAGCCTCGCTCGCCGCGCTCTTCTATGCGATGATCCCCAAAAGTTTTGACTGGTTGATCATGGGCGGAGGCGTCACGCGCGCACCTGCCGTTTGTTTTTCCTTCCTCACCCTGGCGTTCGCCTATCGTCTCTTCACCACCAAAGAGGCTCGCAACATCATCCCCACCGCTGTCTTCGCGGCGCTTCTTGTGCTTACACATCCCGAGATCACTTTTCAAACCGCGTTCAGTGTGTTCGTGCTGGCACTGTTCTTCCTGCGTAACCGCAAAAGTTTTTATCATGCGCTCATCGTCGTCGTGTTTGTAGTTGTACTCACATCGCCGTGGTGGCTGACGGTTCTCTCCCGCCATGGACTTGCGCCATTCCAAGCCGCGCTCGGGGCGCACCCGCGCGATTTCGCCACATCGCTTCTGTATCTCTTTCAGTTCAATCTCAGCGGCGAGCCCTCATCCTGCTTGCCGTTAAAGGATTCGAATCCACGCTGAAAGGACTCGGTGAGTCCGCGCCCATCGAGAGCGGATTTGTATCTAAGTTTTCGCGCTATGTTCTGTTCGGAGTGATTGCCTATTTGTTTTTATCCGGCACGATCGCCTCCATGCAATTCGGGAACAGCCTTCGCATCCTCCGGGAGGAACGGCAGGCGCTGAATTGGATCGTCGACAACAC
>JBFYRY010000418.1:0-2863 GCA_041302025.1 Chloroflexota bacterium
AGGAAAGATAGATTTTCTTTCATTTTCATTTTTTATGAAAGTATTGTTTCATTTGCGTATTGTACAACAACCTAACACTAATTGCAAGTAGACTTTCAAAGTATTGACATTTGTCCTATGGCTGAGTAAACTATAGTCACTAATGCACACGTGTGCAAAGGAGTAAAAGGTGTCTGTAACGATCAAAGATATTGCCAAGGCAACCGGGGTTTCTCATTCCACGGTTTCTCGTGCAATGCGAGGCAGTTCACTCATCTCAGAAGAAACGACCAAACGCATCAAGGAAACTGCGTTGAATTTGGGGTATTTCCCCAGCGCAGCTGCCCGTAGTTTAAAGACCAACCGCTCACAGGCATTGGGCATTATCGTCAGCAATATTGACGATCCCTATTTCAGCGAGATCCTGCAAGGCATCGAGGAGATAGGACAAAACAACAACTACAGTCTGTTCATAGCGGCCTCTCAACGCGATCCAGAACGGGAAGTAAGCATCGTACAAGCCATGCGACAGCACCGTGTGGATGGGGTGATCATCTGCTCAACGAACTTTAGCGACCAACAAAGCAAGCAATTCTCGAAATATGGGATCCCCATTGTGGTGATCAACAACCAGGCTGCTGAGGATTACCGCTACTCCATCTATCACGATGACATGGATGGAAGCCAGCAACTCACCAGGCATTTGATCGAACTGGGACATCGCAAGATCGCCTATTTGGGATACGCACTTTCCGGTCGCACCAACATGGACCGTCTGGCCGGGTTCCGTCACGAAATGGAATCAGCGCGTCTGACGATTCCTCCCGGTTACATCCATCAGATCACAGAGAGTGGACTGTCCGGCGGATTGAGCGGGGTGGATCATTTTCTTCGTCTGGCTGAACACCCAACTGCGCTGGTCTGCTACAACGATATGCTGGCAATTGGCGTGATAAGGGGCTTGCGTCAGGCTGGGGTCAGTATCCCCCAGGAAATATCCGTTACCGGTTTTGATAACATCGATTTCTCGGCATTTACCGATCCCCCACTCACCACATTTGACCAACCCAAGCATTTCATCGGCGCAGAGGCAACGCGCCTCCTGCTAAACCTGCTGAACACAACTTCACTGGAGGAAACCTCTTGGCATGACAATGTCCGCATTCTCAAAGGGAAACTGCTCCTCCGCGAATCAACGGCTCCGCCTCTTGCATCACATTGAAAAAGAGAAAACAATGAACAAACCAGTCTATAAATTGGCCTCATCCAACCTTGATATTGCAACCCGCTCATTGACCATCCACAACGAGGTGGAGTATGGACTGGCACGGACAGATCAGGGAACCCAGCTGGCAGTGCTGGCAGCCACAGGGGCTGATGCTTTGAAATCATTTGACGGGGAACGTTCCGAGTTTGAAAAACAAACCCTTGTCTTGTGCCCACTCAATGCACACAATGCCACTGCCATCCGCGCCCAATTGCCCTGGCTCCAGCCATGCCCACTAGGTCTCAAAACCTCTGCCGGTATGGGAGATCGCATCGGTCTTGCCACACCGGGACACGTACGCGCGGTCCGCAAAATGGATGGACAAATCGCGCCCATCTTCGCGCAACAATCCATCCGTGAGATGGCGCGCACGGTGCGGACTCCACAAGAGGTCATGGATGATGCGACCTGGGGTATTTTCTCCGAAGGCTCCTGGCGCGCATGTGGACGACCGAGCCGAATCTGCTGACCTGGGTACATTGCGTGAATTTGCCGAGATACTCCCGGCAGAAATTCATCCCAGTGCCAGTGGATTATCCGGTAAGGATTTCGATATCGAAGGGCTGAAAATCCATTTCGACGAGTTCTCACTGACCAAAGCGGCGGTCAAATATGGTAAGGCAGTTGCTCATGTGGCATCCATGTACCATCATCTGGCTGAGACTGCCGGACAACGCCCCTTCGAACTCGAAGTCTCTGTGGATGAGACCGAACAACCCACCTCACACGCGGAACATGTTTATATCGCCAGCGAACTTAAGCGTATGGGCGTGCATTGGATCAGCCTTGCACCGCGCTATGTGGGACGATTCGAAAAAGGCGTGGACTATATCGGTGACATCTCCGCCTTTGAGCGTGATTTTGCCGGTCACGCCGCCATTGCGCGTCACTTTGGCCCATACAAGCTCAGCCTGCACTCCGGTTCAGATAAATTCAGCATTTACTCCATCGCCGCGCGCCTCTCGCAGGGACTGGTCCATCTCAAGACCGCTGGCACCAGTTATCTCGAAGCCTTGCGCACCATCGCCGCGGTAGATGTCGATCTCTTCCGCGAGATTTACCTTTTCTCGCGCGAGCGCTACGAAACCGACAAAGTCAGCTATCACGTTTCGGCTGAATTGGAACGCGCTCCCCTTCCGCAAGATGTCACCGACTGGGCTGCCCTGCTGGAGCAGTTCGACGCCCGCGAAATCCTGCATATCGCCTTCGGCTCAGTACTAACGGACAAGACCGCCAATGGACAGTCGCGGTTCCGTGACCGTCTGGTCTCCATCCTGCGTGCCAACTCTGAAGCATATGCGGAAAATCTTGAAAGGCATTTTGTGAGACATTTGAAACCGTTTGTCCTCTAACGCCATTATGAACTTTTCCCACCAACCCAACTTCGACATTTCCGGCAAAACCGTGGTTGTCACCGGCGGGGCAGGCGTATTGTGTGCCGCCATCTGTCGTTCCCTCTCACAAGCGGGCGCAAGGGTCGCTGTGCTGGATCTGAATTCCATTGCCGCAGAACAACTCGCGGCCGAGATTGGTAATGGGGCGATCAGTGTAGCCTGCAATGTCCTCGATAGAGCCAGCATCGAAAATGCCACGCAGGAAGTGCTCGCAAATTTCGGA
>JBFYRY010000265.1:0-5538 GCA_041302025.1 Chloroflexota bacterium
CTTCGAGGGACGGGCGATGCGCAGGCTCGGCATGTGATATCCAAGCCCGATGGTGCTGAATGTGATCGACCCCAGGAAGGAAAAGAACGATACCGATATTATCCCGAGGCTTTGCGGGTCCGTGTTCGTAAAGACTTTTTCGACGAGCGTGGCGATCAGGATGATCACCCCTGTGTTCAGGGTTGTCATGTGCTTGTGGAACTCGAACCACGACTTGTCTTCCTCGAGCCGCAGTTTTTGCAGTTCGAGTCCGATCTTTTTATATTCGATTTCATCCCGCTCTGGTGTGACAACTTTCTTCCTTGTCGAAGACGCTCTGGGCATGGATACTCCTCCGGCTGGATCAGGGTCGGTAACTTTCTTCGAGAAATTTTTTCAGTGCCGGTACATACCCATCGAAACGGGTACGCCGGATGTCGTGGCTGGCGCCTTCCAAATGGACCACCTGAAGCTTGTTGTTCACCCTGACCGCTTCCTGTGCCGCCGCCCGGGACATGATGGACATCTTTTCCGTGTCGCCGATGAACAGCAGGACGGGAACAGCGATCCTGCCGAACACTTCAATGTGCGCCGACAGGTCAATTCCCAGCGTTGCCATGGATTTGAGGAAATCGAAACTCACACTCTTCTTTGAATCCGTCCAGGGGATGATCTCATCGTCAGGGTAGGTGGGGGAGGCTTTCCTCGCCAGCCGGAGACCGATGAATTTCGGCATGAGTTTGAATATCCCCATAAACCTCGCCATCATTTTGCCGATGTCTTTGGGGTCCATGGTTTGCTTTCCACTGCCGAGTTTTTCCCCGGGCAGGATGATCGGCGGGTCTTCCAAAAAGACGCCTCGGACCAATTGCGGGTAGTCTGCCGCCAGGTTCATGGATGTATCGGCTCCCATGGAATGACCGCCGATGACGGGGCGGTCCAGTTTCAGCGCCTGAATCAGCCCTAACAGGTCCATGACGCGCTGTTTGGTGGAGTAATCCCCTTTCCCCGAAGCGGATTTCCCGTGACCGCGCGCATCCGGCATGATCACGTCGTAGTCCTTTTCCAGTTCCTTGACGACCCGCGTCCAGCACAGACCGTCATCCCCCGCGCCGTGGTTCATGACCACCTGGAGTTTATCCCCGCCGGTGCGGTGGTAGTGGATCTTGATGCCGTTTGAAATTACATAACCATCAGACCATTTGGACATGATGTTCTCCTTTTACATTGGTTTCCAGACCTGGATATATCGTGACCTTGGTTGACCACAACTCCTGCGTGGACAATGGTTCTCGTTGACCGTGATCCCGTGGAAACCTGTCAGGCTTTCGTCCGACGCTTCTCTCCAAATTCATCGATCATCAGTTGCCGTCTTGAGAAATGGTTCCCGACTCAGAGAGTTTGTTGAGGGTAATGATGAAATATCCAATCAGGCTTCCTGCGATTATTGCTCCAAACATATTCATAATAAAAGCGAAAACCAACTCGAAAATATCGCCTCCTATTATCATGTCGGTGACGGACGTTGTAATGAATGCGGCGGCTATCGCACGGAGTATTCCCTGCTTTAGGTTTTTCCCGCTTGATGCAGCAATTGCTGTAATGATCCCGGGAAAGAATGCAAATCCAATTGCATATATGAAAAGCTTCCCGAATCCATAATTACTGGAAATGGCTCTCCATAAATCTTCGACATCCGAGATACCGCCGGAGAAAAGAGCTTCTACCGTCAATTGGATTAATGGACCGAGGGAAATAATCAATATCCCGATCAGCGACTTGACCGCTATCAATACCATTGCTTTGGAATTTGTTATGAACTTCTTTTCTTGAATGAATGCCGCCGCCAACGCGATGATTGCTATTACGCCAGCAATGCCATTCCAAACAGGGTCTCTTAGAAAATCTAACATAGCATCCTCCTTGTATTCCTCTCAAGATAATCGTTATCAAAACTTTGCTATTTTACCCTCTCCAAGTTCAGGGACAGTGACTTCTCCAGGATCTCCTCATCGACAGGCATTTGTTTTCTACCGAACGAGTATTTTCGGGCTCAGACGCGATCCAGACACAACCAGCGCGAACAAAGCGAACAGAACAAATCCGACCAGCATAATGGATTGCATTTGCGGCTGGAAACTAAAAAATCCACTGGTGGCACTCATCGAGAAATGGAAGAGAATCGCGGTCAGTGTGCTTTTTTCTGTATGATTGAATATCCAGGTCATGATGATGGATATCGATAACAGACTGACTGCCCAGAGCCAAAAGCCAGGCGAAAATAACGGATAAGCCGCCGCAAAACCGCTATCTTTTGTTAGAAATAAGGGGATGTGCCAAATAACCCAAAAGAAGCCAACGATCAGGCTTGATTGCATAGCCGAGTATTTTGTCTGTAAACTTTCCAGTCCGTAACCGCGCCAGCCGATCTCTTCAGGAAGAGGCCCAAAAAGTAGTGTTGAAACCAGAAAAAAGACAAACATAACCGGGTTCTGGATCACCAACCACAAGGGTTGCCATTTTGTATATTCCGTGGAAAGGAACCGAGAAACCAAAACCGAGAATAGTGCAACGAGAAGGGGGATTAAAAGCGATGCGAGGAACCAGCGCCAGGGCACGCGCTTGAAGTCAATGACTCGGCGCCAAAATTCGCGTCGTTCGTCTTTTGGCTGAGTAGTACGAACGAGATAGATTGCAGAAAGAACAGGTCCCAATCCGCCAATACTATATAGGATTATGCCGGGCATCGTGTTAAAGACAAGTTTCAAAAATATAAGCGGTATCCAAAATACCCACGACCAACCCAGCGCCAGTATAAAGAAAAACCATTTTCGCCAGAGGTGTTTTTGGAGATCGTTATTTTCCATATGGAATATTCTCCTTCTCTACTTCCTTCTCTCCAAGTTCAGGGACAGTGACTTCTCCAAAATCTCATCATCGGTATCCAGACCTGACAGGTTTTATCGTGACCTTGGTTAACCGCAACTCTTGCGTGAACAAGGATTCTCGTTAACCTTGAATCCCGTGGAAACCTGTCAGGTCTTCGTCCGAAGTGACAGTCACCTTCAAGGTGACTGTCACTTTTGGTCTCAGCAATCCATGATTTTCACTTCTCCAGATCATCCAAAAACTTTCTGACATCATCAGGTAATTGGCGGGACTTCAAATATTCAAAGAGAAACTTCTTGTATTCTTCTGCGCCGCCAAATTGATTTTTGATAAAGTCATGGTCTACGAGTGCGCCGTTACGTTCACCGATCCATTCGAGGTAATTCGACCAGGGCCAGTCGGCGGGGTCTGCGACCAAACCATCTTTGACGGGGTTGCCGTGGATGTAGCGGCATAGGTGCAGTAAATGGCTTTTGGTTTGAACCGGCTTGGCGCGGAACCGACCCTCGAAGAGTGTGCCGCTGTGCTCGTACATCTTGTTGTAGGCTTTGGTGTAACTGTTGAAAACGAATTGCGGCAGATTGCCTGCGGGCTGGTCGCCATCCTGCCGGGTGAGGAAGTGATAATGCGTAGGCTGGAGGGAGTAGCAGACCATGCTCAGGTTGTTCGCCCGGCTGTATTCCTTGACTTTGGCGATCACGAAGAGATAGTTCTTCGGTTCGCGGAAGATGCTGGTCTGATGCGCGCCGCGGTTGTAGATGTGATAGTACATTCCTTTTTGCCATGTCAGCAGGTCTTTGCGCGCGTAGGGCATGGGGGTCCTCCTTGACCAGAGGTGACAGTCATCTCCGAGATGACTGTCACCTGGACTTTTCTCTCTCCAAATTCAGGGACAGTAACTTCTCCAAAATCTCCTCATCGGACAGGTCGTTCTTCCAGCCATACGCGGCGAAGACGGCCTCATCAAGTTTCTTGTGCGCCAATTCCAGCCAGGTGGGACGGGCATTGTACAGGTTGGTAAGCGTGCGCTTCTTCGTATCGGCTTTGGAGTCGTCCGAAGTGACAGTCACTCGCTCCGCGGAAGTGACTGTCACCTGTGGGTTCAACCACCTCTCCCTCTGCTCAACCAGTTCCTTCGCGGCTTGACTGATCGCCACCACGCGCGGATCATCTACCGGCTCTGCCCCCGGCGCCCACGGGAACGGGAAGGTTTCAAAGGATGTTGATGGTGTAGCGTGGACGATCTTCTAATGATGTGCCAAGTTTTAATGACCATATTACATGAGCCTTAGATTGCAAAACCCCAATAAAATAATCATCTTCTCGTGCAAATACTGTTGTTCCATCATTTGATAACGTTTCTTGCGAAAACCAAATAAACACACGATGTTTAGAAACACGAGGAGTAGCGATAAATCGCTTCAATCCTTTCAGCGCTTCTCTTAATTCTTGTCGAGGGCGTTCGTACTGCCACCACAAATCTGTATTATTTGCCCTCTGGTTCTTTGAGCGAATTGGAAAAATATTTTTCTTTGCATACTCAAAAGGCATTTCGTATTTTGCAGCTTCTTCTAATGGCATTAAACCAAAATCAATTGTCCAAAAGCCGCGAGGGGACTGAACAATATCAATTCCACTTACTACTGGGCGTACGACATCAGAATTTAATCGCCCATTTATATTTGGGCTTTTAAGCATTTGTTGTGCAACTGAATTCTCTATGTCAAACGGTCCATGTGGCGACGGTCCAATAAAAGCAATGTTGATATTCTCTAGTAATTGTTTTGCTGATGTGAGATTAGCAATTCCAGTTAAGTCAGGATTGATATTGTCAACAATTCGATTATCTAATTCTCTGTTAGTTTCTTTCCCATTGTCAAAACCCACCATAGAAACATTGACAGCCGCGCCATCTAAAATCCAATCACGATCTGATTGTGCCCAAAATATATTTCCCGTTTGCTTTATGCGATCAAGAACTGCTCGATTTGATCCACCACGAATTGAGTTGGTTGCAAGTAAGCCTGCGCGTTTTACTTTTCCTTCTTCAATCATGGCGCGGGCTTTTTCAAACCAATAACAAACCAGATCGCTTTGACCGGGGATACGATCTCCATACAAGTTGCGCAAATCATCCACATACTTGTCACCGAGTTCGGCGCGCATTTTCTTGTCACCCAAAAACGGCGGGTTGCCGACGATGACGTCCACTTCGGGCCATTCGGGTTCCACCCCGCCCCCCTGTCCTTCGGACATCCCCCCATTTTCCCCGAAAATGGGGGGACTGAGGGGGGTCAGAATCGCATCCATCTTCATGATGTTCTTCGTCTGTTTGAGAATCGGCTCGGTGGGAAAGCCATAGCCGTTGTCCCTCAGCCATTGGATGTAGCCGATTTGAATGGTCATCTGCGCCAGTTCGTGGGCGTACTCGTTGGTCTCGATGCCGTACAGTTGCGCTGGTGTCACCGTGATGTACGGTCTGCCCGCACCCATTTCATCCGAGAATTTCAACACCTCATATTGCTAGTCCAGCAGCAAACGCAAAGCCACATACTAAAAGTTTGCGCTGCCGCAGGCGGGGTCGAGAACTTTTATCGAAGCGATCTTATCCGCAAACTTCAGTAATTTACTTTTTATTTCCTTTTGCAAAGCAGTCTTCTTCTTCCCTGT
>JBFYRY010000045.1:0-17129 GCA_041302025.1 Chloroflexota bacterium
TTGGTCTCATGCGGGAATGGGATCACGCTTCCAGCCGCGCCGACAGCTGATTCCACGGCAGACAGCCCTCCCCCAGCCCCGAGGCGGGTCTCCCCCGCATCCCTGCCCGAGGTGTGCAACTGCACCCTGCGCTTCGACCACATCAGTATTGAACAGGGACTATCCCAAAGTTCTGTGCATGTTATCTTCCAGGATAGTATGGGGTTCATGTGGTTCGGCACGGAGGATGGGCTCAACCGTTACGACGGATACACATTCAAGACCTTCAAGCCCGAACCCGATACCCTCAACAGCCTGAGCGACCGCTGGATCACATCCATTGTGGAGGACGACGAAGGGTATCTGTGGATCGGTACGCGACAGGGTGGATTGAACCGTTACGATCCGCGCAATGAGCAATTCACGATCTTCCGCCACAACAAGAAAGACCCATCCGGCATCAGCGACGACCATATCAATGTGCTGTATCTGGACAGGGATGACAACCTTTGGATCGGAACCGCACAGGGGCTCGACCTCTTCGACCGCGAAAGCCAGACCTTTACACGATATTTCCTCGATCCTCTTTCATCGGATTCCCCGGCCGGAAAAAGCGTTACAGCAATCCACCAGGATGCGCGCGGGCGCCTGTGGATCGGTACCTATTCAAACGGATTGGTTCGACTCGATCCGGAGAATGAAAAACTTACACAGTACCATTACTATCCGGAAAATGTAAATTCGATCAGCAACGACCACATTACAGCCATACTGGATGCCGATAGTTCGACCCTGTGGGTCGGCACCTGGTTCGGCTTGAACCGTTTCAACCCCGATACGGGTCAATTCATACGTTATACCCACTCGGACAATGATCAAAAAAGCATTGCCGGGAATCGCATCATTGCCCTGCAAATGGACGGCACCCGCAATTTATGGATCGGCACAACCAACGGACTGGATCGTCTGGATAAAGCAGGCGAACGCTTCATCCACTATGTGAACGATCCATCTTACACCAAAAGCCTTAGCAACAACTATATCCTTTCGATCTACGAAGACCGCGGCGGCGTGTTGTGGTTCGGAACCTACGGCAACGGTGTCGATAAATATGACCGCATGCGGGATAACTTTGCCTATTTCAGGCACGACCCTGAGAAGCCGAACACGCTGAGTGGAAACTTCATCTTCCCCATCCATGTAGATTCACAGGGATATGCCTGGGTCGGCACTTTTGGGTACGGCTTGAATCGTCTAACATGGTCCACTGGACAGGTGGTCCGGTACATGCATGACGACAGGAAACTGAACAGCATTGCATCCGACACCATGTATTCGATCTATGAAGACCAGGATGGTCTGTTGTGGATCGGCACAGCCAATGGGCTCGACCGATTCGACCCCAAGACATTCAACTTTAAACATTACCAACACGACCCCGAAAATCCCGCCAGCCTGAGCGCGAACACCGTCTTCGAGGTCTTTGTGGACCGTTCGAACAACCTTTGGGTTGGGACTGTTTCCGGGCTGGACCTGTTCAACCGGGAGACCGGCACCTTCGAGCACCACGCTCCCAAAACCGATGATCCCAACAGCCTGAGCGGTTCCCCTGTGCATGTCATTTATGAGGATAAAGACGGCTATTTATGGATCGGGACCGCCGAGAATGGATTGAACAAATTCGACCGTGAAACAGGGAAGTTCACCCAATATCACTTCGATCCAAACGACAAGAGAACATTGAGCAATGACTCGGTCCTGTCGATCCACCAGGATACAGAAGGGCGTTTATGGATCGGTACAATGGGCGGAGGGCTGAACCTGTACAATCCAAAGACCGACACTTTTTCCTACTTCCTCGAGAAGGATGGCCTTCCGAACGGTGTGGTATACGGCATCCTCGAAGACGGGCTTGGACGTTTGTGGTTAAGCACAAACTATGGCATCTCGCGTTTCGACCCTGAGACAGGAACCTTCCATAACTACGACGCAGACGACGGCTTGCAAAGCAATGAATTCAATTCGAACGCGTTCGCACAAGGCAGGGATGGTGAGTTCTATTTCGGCGGCATCAATGGGCTGACAGTTTTCCACCCCTTGAAAATCTCGGAAAATGCCTACCTGCCGCAGGTCGTATTGACGGATCTGACACAGGACGGACAGCCTGTCACCCTGAACTCAAGCATCGAGGCTGCAACCCAGGTGTTTTTGGAATACCCGCAAAATTCACTCGAATTCGAATTCGCCGCGTTGAGTTACAACCAGCCGAACAAAAATCAATACGCATATTTCCTGGAAGGGTTCGACCCAGACTGGCATTATATCGGCACGAAAAGGGATGGCCGTTATACCAACCTGCCCGGTGGTGATTACACCTTATTATTGAAAGCCGCGAACAGCAGCGGGGTTTGGAATGAAATACCCGTCCGTATTGAGGTAAAGGTCATTCCTCCGCTCTGGCAGACGACATGGTTCCAGATTCTGGTCGGCGCCATCGGGATCGTCGTAGTGGCGGTTGGCATCCGCCTGCGCACGCGGGCGATACAGGACCGCAACCGCCAATTGGAACGGCTCGTGCGCGAACGGACCAGTGCCCTCGAAAAACGCAACCAGGAGATCCAGGCGCTCTACCAAGCCGACGAACGCATCCTGCGCAACGTCAGCCTGCTTCAGGTCTTCCAGACGCTTGTGGATGTGGCGGTTGATACCCTCAATGCCGACCGCAGTGTGGTCTTTGCCTGGGATGAAAAACAGACAAAGGTGGTACCGCGCATCAGCCGCGGTTTCAAGCCTGAAACCCTCAAGATCATGGAGTTCAAAAAAGGCGAGGGGGTTGTGGGGAGGGTGCTTGAAACCGGTCAACCTGCCATCGTGCGGCAGATCGAACTGAACGATTTCCGCGATGATATTCGCGAGGCGCTCATCGCAGAAGGCATCCGCTCGTTCGTGCACATCCCCATCATCGTGGATAACAGGATCGTTGGCGTCTTCAACATCGGCTTCACCAAGCCAAGCCTGATCGGGGATGACATCACCCGCCTGTTCTCCGCGCTCACCCACCGCGCTTCGATCTCCATCGCCAACATGGAACTCTTCGAGCAGACAAAGGACCTGGCTGTGATGGAGGAGCGGAACCGCCTCGCGCGTGACCTGCATGATTCCGCCAAACAAAAGGCTTTTGCGGCGCTCGCGCAACTCGGCACGGTGCGCGGCATTTTGAACAACAACGATAATTCCGCAACAATCCATCTCGATGAGGCGGAGAATCTCGTTTCAGACGTGATACAGGAATTGACCTTCCTCGTGCAGGAGATCTACCCCATTGCATTACAGGAGAAGGGACTGCCCGCCATCCTGCGCGAATACACCTTTGAATGGGGCAATCGCAATGACATCAAGGTCAATTTGAGCCTGCAAAATGAGCGCCGCCTGCCCATCGGCATCGAGCAAGCCATCTACCGGGTGACGCAGGAATCACTGGCGAATGTGGCTCGTCACAGCCGCGCACACCGCGTGGATATCTCCTTGATGTACAATGGCGGTACCCTGCAACTCTCCGTGGCGGATGATGGACGCGGTTTCGATGTCGATCTTAAAGGACACGGTCTGGGTTTGCGCTCGATGCGCGAGCGCGTGAGCAGTATCCACGGTACGGTACAATTCCAGAGTGCACCCGGGCAGGGTACAAGGATCATCGTCCAGGTGCCAACCAAGGAGTAGGAAAGAGGCGAACATGGCTAAGAGTAATCTCATCAGCATTTTAATAGTGGACGATCACGAAGTGGTGCGGAACGGAATCCGTTCCTATCTTGAAACGATCAAGGACTTCGATGTGGTCGGTGAGGCGGAATCCGGGGAAAAGGCGGTCAAGATGGTCTCCGAGTTGATCCCCGATATTGTGCTTCTCGACCTGATCATGCCCGGCATGGACGGTGTGGAGACGACGCGCCAAATCAAGAAGATCAGTCCGCGCACGCAGGTGGTGGTGTTGACTTCCTATCATGAGGATGTACATATCTTCCCCGCATTGAAAGCCGGGGCGATCTCCTATATTCTCAAGGATATGAAGATGGAAAAACTGGCGGATGCCTTACAGCGCGCAGTGCGCCAGGAGGTGACTCTACATCCGCTGGTGGCGGAGCGCGTCCTACAAAACATTCGCGGCGGTGACAGTGAGGATCCTGCCCTGTTCACCGAACTGACCGAGCGCGAACTGGATGTACTGCGCCTGATCGCCAAGGGCATGACCAACAGTCAAATCGCAGAAAACCTTGTCATCAGCGAGAACACGGTCAAGGGGCATGTGAGCAACATCCTGAGCAAACTGCACCTTGCGGACCGCACACAGGTGGCTGTCTATGCCTGGCAGAGGGGAATCGTCAACCGCGAGCAGATGAAATAAGAGTGTCATTCCAGCGGTAAATAATCCGGGCTGATTGTCACATGTTACCGACAATCAGCCCGATGTTTTATTTGCAGGCACCTGACATTACGCCGACAGGTAATATGCCTTGTAACTCCCCGCGGGAGTGTACCCCATCTTCTCAGCCAAATTGCAGGATTCAATATTTGCTGCATCCCAATGTGCATCCATGTTGTTTTGCAAACACCACTGGAGCAGATGCGCTGACAGCGCTGTGGCAACACCTTTACGTCTGTATCTTTCCTCGACAAAAAGACTCACTTCGATTCCTGTACTGCAAACGAGGGATGAGTACGCCGCCCCGATGATCTCGCTGTTCCGTTCGGCATAAAACCCGATGCCGCGTTCCATAAAATCGATGGGGGACTCGAAATCAGACACATCAATAAAGTGTTCCTGCCCCCATGTTTTTTCCAGCAAGAGGGCGTCAAATTTCTTCACATATAGAGAAGCATCGAGACCCTGGATCAATTTTTGAAGATGTTCCAGCGAGAGACGATCAGAAGAAAAGGAATAACGGTCAAAACCAATGAGACGTTCGCCGTACATTTTTCTGGCTACATCCACCCATCCTTCAGCCGCTGACATAAAGAGATTGTACGGCTCGAACTTTCCCAGCATCTCCTGTCCACCATTTCCCCAGGCATCTCCGGCGTAATAATGGAACGGCCCGATCTGGATTTTGAATGCAGATGGATCTACCGGATCATCCACATAGGCTTTGCCCATCTGCCCCTCGATCACACATTCAATCGAAACATCCACGCGCGGGACATTTCTGAATGCCTGTGCCAACCGAAGACGGTTCGCCCTGGTTAACGGATATTCCATGATCATGCTTCCCTCCAGTAATCTCCTCCGCCGCCTTCGCGTTTCATCAACCCCGCACCGACCAGTTCCCTTCGCAATGTGGCGGTGTCTTCATGGTACCCGGACAGGATCTCGTTGACGCGCTTTTCGCTGTACCGTTCTCCCGCGTCGAACGATTTCACAACATGACGCAGGATGGCTTCGAGTTTTTTCTGCTGGGCGGGGATGGTCTTCAGGCTTCCATCACGCCGTGTAAAATCCCGGACCACTTTCGCATCGTAGGCATCCGCATCCACTTCCGCGGCGACGGTGGAAAGTTCCGCCTGCGAGAACATGGTGCGGGATTTTTCCTCCAACAATTTCTTGTCCAATTGATACATGCTGTAATAACTTTCGGCGCGCGATTGCACCAAGCCCGCTTCAGATAATTTGGACAAGTGATGCGAAACCGTGGATGGCTTGAGTTTCAATAACACCGCAAGTTCCTCCACGCTGTATGATTTTTCCGCCAGCAGACCGACGATCTTGAGGCGGTTGGAATCCGCCAGCGCCTTGAAGAAGGTGACAAGTTCTTCGCTCATCTCACACCTATTTCACCACGTTTCGCAGGCTCTGCCAGACGCCAGTATTTCGATCCATCGCTCTCGCGCGCCATCAGCCCGTAGTCGATCAGATTACGGCGCAGGGTGGCAGTATCCACATGGAAGCGGCGCAGGATGGTGTTAACTTCCTTTTCGGTAAAGGTCGTATCGAAGGGAAAGGCATCCACGATGAAATGCAGGATGATCTCCATCTTCTTCTCTTCCTGGGGAAGTTGTTTAATGGTTCCATCCTCTTTCAGATACGCTTTTAAAACTTTGCGTACATCTTCGTTTTTTTCCTCATACTGCGGACGTTTGCCTTCAAACTGTCCGCGCGCCAGGGTCTCGACAGCCTTCTCATCCAATTCATAGACGCCATCCTCCTCGCGGACAACGTTTACATACACAAGAAATGCGAGATGGTTATACACATCCCGCACGGGGAGGTGCAGTTGTTCGGCGATCTCCGCCTGCGTGGCACGTCCGCGCACCAAAGCACCGATCACGCGCAACCGTTCGGCGGATGCCATTGCTTTGACAAAATCCATTACTTCAGTTTTGGGTTCCATGTTTCACTCTCTCAATCTAATTCGATGGTTATCGAATTAGATTTTAACAAGATTCCGTGTACTGTCAAGACCTGTCCAAAATGACACCAGCATCCGCATGGGATAATATCCGTACGAAACGGGCTTTTACCTCTGGTTTTGAGAAAACATATGAATAGGTTACAAGTACCTTGTTTTTTTGCCCGCTCTCTCATAGAATCAATAAGTTGACATAAGGAGGGCAATATTTTCGTTCGTACTCGTAAAACTTCTGGCAGAGTTTTGAGGAGGTGTCCGGGACACAGTTTGAAAGCAAGACCGGTTGGTTGCAGATATCGTATTCAACTTCATAAGTCTTTTGTTTGAGGAGAATAAATATGACAAAAATCTTTTCGAAAGTATTTTCACTGGCGCTGATTTTGGCTTTGATGATGGGCGCGTTGCCTGCTCAACCCGCCAGCGCGGCTACACCCGCTGAGTTATTCTTTTCGGAATATATCGAAGGGAGCAGCAACAATAAAGCCCTTGAGATTTATAACGGCACGGGCACCGCGGTAGATCTCGCTGCAGGTGGGTATAGCATCCAGATGTTCTTTAATGGCAACCCGGTATCTACGCTGACAATCAACCTGACAGGCAGTGTTGCTGATGGGGATGTATATGTCATCGCACAATCAGCCGCTAATGCAACCATCCTTGCCCAGGCTGACCAGACCAATGGTTCGGGTTGGTTCAACGGTGACGATGCGGTTGTGCTTCGCAAAGGTACAGCTGTCATAGACTCGATCGGTCAGAGCGGTTTTGATCCCGGTACTGAGTGGGGTACTGGACTTATCAGCACTGCTGATAACACCCTACGCCGCGCAACTTCTATCTGTGCTGGCGACCCGAATGGATCCGATGCTTTTGATCCTTCCTTGGAATGGGAAGGTTTCGCTACCGATACCTTTGGTGGACTTGGCGCTCACACCACCGACTGCAACATTGTCGGCGATGCCGCTCCTGAAGTCTCCAGCACCTACCCTGTTGACGGCGCAACGGACTTCCCGATCGGTGCAAACCTGAGCGTGACATTTAGTGAACCCGTCAATGTATCCACCTCGTGGTTTACGCTGTCATGTAACAATGTCAGTATTCCAACAGGCTTCAGCGGCGGTCCCACTACCTTTACACTTGACCCGGAAATTTCCCTTACCAATGGTGAAACATGCACCCTGATCGTGTTGGCAAATCAAGTCAATGACCAGGACGGGAACGACCCGCCCGACAATATGGTTTTTGATTTCACTGTCGGCTTCACACCTTACGATGTGTGCGCACAACCATATACTCCAATCTATTCCATTCAAGGCAGTGGTGCGACGGTCGCTTTGACCGGTTCACGCACTACTCAAGGCGTTGTGGTCGGTGATTACGAAGGCGCTTCTCCGGCGTTGCGGGGTTTCTTCATTCAAGAGCCGGACGGCGATGGCGATCCTGCCACCTCCGACGGTATCTTTGTATTTGAAGGCTCCAATGCCAATACTGTCAGCCTCGGCGATGTTGTGCGCGTGACCGGAACCGCCGGTGAAAATCAGGGACAATCACAGATCTCTGTTGGAACGATCGTCACGTGTGGTACGGGAATCGTCACTCCCACCGATGTCACCTTCCCTGTTGCCGCTCCTGATTTCCTCGAACGATATGAAGGCATGCTCGTCCGTCTGCCGCAGACCATGTACGTGACCGAGCACTTCCAGCTCGGACGCTTCGGTCAGGTGGTGCTCTCCTCCGGTGGAAGACTCCAGCAGCCGACTAATGTTGTGGCTCCAGGTGCGCCTGCCATTGCTTTGCAACTCGCGAATAACCTGAACAAGATCATTTTAGATGATGCATCTCAAACACAAAACCCCGATCCGATTCTGTTCGCCCGCGGTGGATCTCCGCTTAGTGCCAGCAATACTTTGCGCGGTGGCGATACAGCCACAGGCATCGTCGGTGTGTTGAACTACACATGGGCGGGTAACTCTGCCAGTGGCAATGCCTATCGTATCCGCCCGGTCAACGCCTTGACCGGCTATGTCAACTTTGAGCCGACCAACCCGCGCCCGACCTCCGTCCCTGATGTGGGCGGTGATGTGAAGGTCGTGGGCATGAACCTGCTCAACTATTTCAACACATTCGATGGTCTTCCCGACAACGTAGATAACTGTACGCTGGGTGTCGGCGGCGCGGCAGCAGATTGCCGTGGTGCTGATAATCAGCTTGAATTTGACCGCCAATGGGCGAAGACTGTCGCAGCCATTCTCGCGATGGACCCCGATGTTATTGGTGTGAACGAGATCGAGAACGATGGCTATGGTCCAACCAGCGCCGTTGCGCATCTTGTGGATCAACTCAACGCCGCGACCGCTCCCGGCACCTACGCCTTCATTGACGTGGATACGAACACTGGACAGGTCAACGCCATGGGCACCGACGCGATCAAGGTTGCGCTTCTTTACAAGCCGGCAGTTGTTACTCCTGTTGGGCAGACAGCTGCGCTGAACACGGCTGCCTTCGTTAACGGCGGAGATAGCGCGCCGCGCAGTCGTCCATCCCTGGCTCAGGCGTTCGAGCAGAACTCTAACGGACAAGTCTTTATCGTCGACGTCAACCACCTCAAGAGCAAGGGCTCTGCCTGTGATATTCCCGATGCTCTCGATGGGCAGGGCAACTGTAACGATGTTCGTGTGAATGCCGTGACCGAATTGATGAGCTGGCTCGCCACCGACCCAACCGGCACCGGTGATCCGGATATCCTGCTCGTAGGCGACTACAACTCCTACGCCATGGAAGACCCGATCTCCGCGCTCGAGACTGGCGGCTTCATCCACTTAATCAAATCCTTCCTCGGACCCGATGCCTACTCCTACGTCTTCGACGGGCAGTGGGGTTACCTTGACCATGCGCTCAGTTCAGTATCGCTCTTCGAGCAGGTCACGGGCGTTGGCGATTATCATATCAACTCCGACGAACCCAGTGTGCTCGATTACAACACCGATTTCAAGACCGCCAACCTAATCAACACGCTCTACGCCCCCGATCAGTTCCGTGTTTCTGACCATGATCCAGTGGTCGTCGGTTTATGCACGCCGCCTTCGTTGAGCGTCAGTGTTTCACCGGATACATTGTGGGCTGCCAACCACAAGTATGCAATCGTGGAAGCCACATTCGATAAAACCAGTGATGTTGCTTCTGTGACCTTGATCTCGGTTACGTCCAACGAACCGGATAACGGTCTTGGCGATGGTGATACTCCGAACGACATCGTCATTGTGGATAATGACACGTTCCAGTTGCGCGCAGAGCGTTCCGGTACGGGTGATGGTCGTATCTACACGATCACCTACCTTGCGACGAACACCTGTGGTGCGACAACGATAGCCACTGCCACAGTGACCGTTCCTCATAGCAAGTAAAACAGACCCGCAATAAAAAGATGCCCGTCCATTCGGCGGGCATCTTGCTTTTAATTTGGCGCGCATCGCCAGTACAAAGTTATATGGCGAATAGTTTTTTCAAAATTTCCCTGGCATTCATCACCGCCCGCGCCCGATGGCTGAGGCGGTTTTTTTCGTCCATGCCGAGTTCCGCCATGGTCTTGCCCAATTCCGCCAAAAGGAAAATCGGATCGTAACCAAACCCACCTGTGCCGCGTTCTTCGGGGATGATCTCGCCGGGGCAGATGCCGTTGGTAATTTGTAATTGGTTATTGGGTGTTGCAATGGCGATGGTGGCATGGAAATGGGCCGTCCACGGGCGGGGTTTTTCTCGCAGTTTTTGCAGAAGATATTTGCGCCGTTCGGCATCGGACAATTTTTCCCCGGTGTTCGAGCCGTAGCGTGCGGAGTAGAGACCCGGCGCGCCGTCGAGGGCATCCACTTCCAGGCCGGAGTCGTCGGCGAGGGAGATGAGTCCGCTGGCATGGGCGAAGGCAACCGCCTTTCTCGCCGCGTTATCGGCGTAGGTGTGCCCGTCTTCGAGCACATCGAGGTCGAGCCCGATCTGGGATGGGGTGACCAGTTCGACGCCAAGGTCTTTCAGCAGGTCTTGAAGTTCTTCGACCTTGCCTTTGTTGTTGGTGGCGATGAGAAGTTTGTGCATGATTATTTTTTTTCCACGAAGGGACATGAAGTTTTAAAGACCCCGTTTCTGAATCTGTTCGATTGCCCATTGGGCATGTTCGCGGACCATGGGCTCTTCATCGTGCAGGGCATTTTGTAGAACGGGGAGGATGTGCAGGTCGCCAGTGTTACCCAGTGTCACGGCAAGGTTGCGCAGGTAGCCGCATCGTTTGGCGCGCTGGACCGGAGTCCGCTTGAAGCGTCCGTTAAATGCCTGGGGTGTAAGAGCCAGGTCCTCGGGGGAGGGAGGCGTCCTGAGCGAAGTCGAAGGATCAACGTCAAAGGCAGAGTCACCTTCGGGCGCGAATCGATTCCACGGGCAGACCATCTGGCAGATGTCGCATCCGAAAACCCAGTCCCCAAGTTTTTCACGGAGTTCGAGCGGGATATCATCCTTGAGTTCGATGGTGAGATACGAGATACAGCGTGTCGCGTCGAGGGTGCGGTTGGGAAGGATGCAACCGGTGGGACAGGCTTGGATGCAACGTGTGCAGGTGCCGCAATGGTCGGTGGTGAAGGGCGGGTCGGGTTCGAGGGCGAGATCGAGAAAAATTTCGGAGAGAAAAAAATACGACCCTTGTTTTGGATTAATAAGACAGGTGTTTTTACCAACCCAGCCGATGCCGGCACGTTGAGCGAGATCGCGCTCCAGAATGGGACCTGTATCCGTGTACCAGCGGTTCTTTACCGGACCCCCGGCCTGCTCCTCGATACATTGAACGAGTTCCTTCATCCGGGCGGGGAGGACATCGTGGTAGTCAGCGCCGCGGGCGTAGGAGGCAACTCTGCCCCTCACCCCTGTCCCATCTCCCACAGGAAGAGGGGGATGGTATGCGGCGGCAAGCACCAGAATGGATTTACATTCGGGGAGGATCTGTCTGGGGTCGGCGCGGCGGAGGCGGGAGCGTTCGTCGGCGAGGTAGCGCATCGTGCCGTGATGACCCTGTGCGAGCCAGTTTTCAAATGTGGAGTAGTGCGAGGGCGGTTCAGGAAGCGTCACGCCAGCCAGGAAGAATCCCAGCTGGCGCGCTTTGTCTTTGATGGTTTGTTTTAGACCTTGATTCACAAGTCTTATTGCACAACGACCAGGACGTACAAGACCTTCCCGTCATTGCCCTGGAAGGCGATGCCTTTGGGGTTTTGGAGCGTCCAAAAACTTTGGTAGGAGCCCGGCAGGGCGGGCGCCGTGAACGCCACAGAAACTTCCACTTCTTCGCCGGGCGCAATGGCGGCGGTGAGCGCCTGTGCGGCGCCATCCATTTTGTCGCCGTAGCTGTAGATCATTTTGTAGCCTTCGCCCCAGGTGCAGGCGCCAACGTTTTTGATCCTCCAGGTCTTGACGAATTCCTGTCCCGGTGACATGGGGGTGTTATCGGGGATGTTGACATCCACAGTCGCCACATCCCAGGAATACTTGTCACAGAGGGCAATGGTTGTCCCTTCGGCGTTGGTCACTTCAGCAACGGCGGGTTGCGTTTCGGTGGCGGTGGGTTCGGGGGCGGGGGTATCCGTGGGCGGTGGCGGCGGGGTGGGAGTGAAGGCCGCGGCGGTCAATGTGAATTGGGAGACGACCGTGCTTGCCGCGGAGGTCCGCACTGCGGCAACATCGGGCGTGGGCTGTGGGGATTGTGTGGCTTTCCCTCCGCAGGCACTGACCACCAGCGCAATCAATATTGTAGTGACAATCGGTTTTAGTTTCATGGGAACGCGCATTCCTGATTCAGTTGACGACTATAACCAAGGAAACAATTGGTCCGAAGAAAGCGCCATCGCTGGCTTTCATTTGCCAATAGCCCTTGTATGTTCCGGGCTTGGTAGGGGCGGTCAAATCCACAATGAAGGACTGGGAATGGTTGGGTTTGGTAAATTCGTCAATACTATTGATGGCAATATTGTATCCTTTTATTTTTCCACTGGACTTTTCAGGCAGGAAGGTGAAAACATAGCCTTCAGACCAGGTACACGAACCAATATTTTGCAACTGCCATGCTTTTGAGAAACTGGCTCCTGCAGTTATAACAGTTCCAGATGGCAGGGTCTCGCCCCCCAATTTGGCTTTGTTGCAGTCGTACCCCAGAACCGGTACGACCACCGTGGGTCCGCTCTGTGTTGCCAGAGGAGCAACCCCAGGGAGTGGACTTGGGTTCAAGGACAATGTCGGCAGTGTGATGGCAGTTGGGGATGCTTCTGCGGCTGTGGGCAATGCCAGTGTAGGAAGGGGAAGAGATGTCTCGGTGGGGACAGATGTTGATATGGGTGCCGCCAGAGCCGTCTGAGTAAATTGCTGGGAAAACTGCGCAACGGTTGTCCCGACGATGGCAGTGTTGATGGCGTTGATATCCAGGGTGGGAACGGGCGTTGTACTGGGACCACAGGATGCCAGCAACAACGCGGCTGTCAACAGGACATACGTCACTCGCCGCATCGATTTTGGTATAAGCATCTCACTGCCTCCTTGTTCGGTGATGTGAAAGGATTGTTTCGTTCTCACAGGTCTTCTTTTTCGATCATTTCACGATGATGTCGAACCAAACACGAGGACCAAAGAAAACACCATCGTCAGTTTTCAACTTCCAAAAGCCTTTATATTCACCATTCACGGTGGGGACGGTTATTGTAATGATAAAGGATTGGGATGAACCCGGTTTTGTGAATTCATCCGCCTTGTTAATAACGATATCATATCCTTTGATCTCCGGACTGGACACATCTGGCAAAAAGGCAAAAACATAGCCCTCATCCCAGGTACACGTTCCGGTGTTCTGGATCTGCCAGACTTTCTGAAATTTTTTCCCGGGTCCCACAACCTTTCCATCTTTCGGGTCCTCGGCAATGAACATTGCGTCATTGCAACCGACTTTGGTTGTTGATGCACCCGACTGGGTCGGCGCCGCCAGGGTTGGCAGGGTTGTGATCGCCGCCGCCGGCGTGGTGTTGAAGGAGATCGTTGGGAGCGCACCTGCCGTGGGTGACGATGCCTGTTCGAGCGTTGGCAGGGCGAATGTGGGCAGGAGGGATGCCGGGGTGTCGGCAGGAATGGGTGTGGATGTGGGTTGAGGTTGAGCAAGCGCGGTCTGTGTAAACTGGATGGACAATTGGGCGACGGTTGTCCCGACGATGGCGGTATTGATGGCATTGACATCCAGTGTGGGGGCGGGAGTCGCGCCTACGTTGCATCCTGCAAGGAAGATAGCGGCGACGGTAAAGACCAGGAATATCTGCCGCGTGTATTTTCGAACGAACATAAGTTTTACCTCCATGAGCATATTGTCAAAGTATGGATCAAAATAATCCTTTTTATCATCACTTCCAATGTCATTATACTGCAAGGCAAATTGCCTTGCATCAGGCAGTTGGGCAATGGGACTAAGGGGCGGTTGGCGTGCTGGTGGGGGTTGGAGTGGGCGTTTCGGTAGGAGTGGCGGTAAAGGTCGGAGTAACGGTGGCAGTTACCGTCGGGGAGGGAGTCGTGGTGGATGTCGCAGTGGGGGATTTCGAGCTGAGACTCGTAATACGCGGCGCCGTCCACAGGGCGTAATCTTCATGTCCCGATCCGTTCGCGAGTACCGTGAGGATGAACTTGACCTTTTTCCCAGCCAGTGAACTGAGATCGATGTTGACTGGATAGTACTTCCCTTCAAAAACTTCATGCCATTGCCCGAGCGTTTTGATATCGCCGTTCCCGATCTGGTATCCGAGACGGAAGACCACATCGCAGTCGTTGGCTTTATCCAGACAACCGATCAGCGCCTGGAAGTGGTCACCCGGTTTAACGGTGATCGCAGGATATGTGCCCGTGATGATTCCGTCGCCCGTTTGTCTGGGATGTGTGACCAGTCCCTTGTCGATCGATTTGCCGTCCTCCATTTTGGGCGCGTTGAAGAATAATACGAAGCCCCTGGTGTCGTGGTCCGTGCCGGGACAGGGCAGGTTCCTGGCGTTGTTTTCCCAGGAGGCATCGCAGTAATTGGCGGCGAAATCGTACCCGGTAATAACATAGCCGCTGACATTCACATCCACGTAGAAGTTCGATTCACCTGTCTCTCCGACGCCGAAGATCACGCCGGAGGCGTTGCGGAGTTTCCAGTTGCCTTTATAGCGGCCGGTGGTGTTCGGGGCGGTCAGGTTCACCGAGACGGATATGCTCTCGCCGGGTGCGACATTGGCAGGCATCGGGACGTAGCCCGGCGCACCGAGTTTATCCCCGCTTACATACACAAGGGCGTAGGAGGTCGTCCAGGTGCAGGTGCCGGTGTTTTTGATGCGCCAGACCTTGGTGAAGGGGCTCGAGCGCCCCACAACCGAACCGTCCGGGTAGGTGATATCTTCCACAAATTCAGCCGAATCGCATTTGGGAGCGGCAGACGGCAGGATGACAGGCGTAACAGTGTTCAGTAAAGAAACGGTTGTGGCTGTTGGGATGGAAAGTGTCCCGGTCGGCGACGGTTGTGCCATCAGCGTGTTTGCCGCCTGTGTGGACATCGCTTCCAGGGTCTGCGCGGCGGACGTGTACAGGGCATTCAGCGTTGCCGCGGGTTGCGGTGTGCCAGCCGTGAGGGGCGCACATGCCAGAATGGATGCCAGCGCCAGGAACAAAAGAGTGAATTTTTTGAAACGATCACCGTGCATGGATATCTCCGCTCATAATAATTGGGCAGTCCATTAGACGTTTCAAACGACTGTTCGGTTCCCATTAAAATGCCGGTGTTTTGGAAACACCGGCATGAACGGGTTCAATTGCAAATGTGTGTAAAGGTGATCTCGCCCCATTTCCGTTGCTGTGGGGATGTGACAACAATACTCACCGACCTGGGCTCGGATTTCGAGTCGGCGATCTTCAACAGCCAAGTGTTGCTTACGGTTTTGGTTCCGGCATCTTCGAAGACCAGAGGGATGGTTTCGCTTCTACCGCCGTCACTATAGAGCCAGTAATACCGGACCTTGACAGGTCCATTCGTGGTGATCTTTGCATAAAATGTGTAGGTTATCGGATTGGAGGGGCAACCTCCAAGGGGATTGCGCGCATAATCATAGGACACACTTGTCACGCCGTAGCCGGTGGTTGGGTCGCTGGAAACGAAGATATCCACGAAAAACGACTGACTACCTGGCCCCACGCCAAAATCATATCCCCAGGGGGATTTCAACCGCCAATATCCCCGGTACTGCTTTTCCTCCGCAGGCGCCTGCAGGAGGATGGCAATCTCCTTGGTTTCGCCTGGAGCCACCACCACAGGTAATGGATACGATACTGCCGCACCAATCAAGTCCCCATCCCAATAGACAAGTTTATAAGTGGAATCCCACGTGCAAGTACCTGTATTTTGCAACCACCATGTTTTCAGGAAGGATTCACCGGGTTTTAAAAGCGTGCCATCGGGCGGATCCTCCTGCACCAGGTTTGCGGACAAAGTACAACCCGGATTGGGCACCAGCGTGTTGGTGGCAGTGGGAAGGATAATATCCGTGCCGGGCGTTGCCGTCATTTCAAGAGAGGGCATGGACGGGACCAGTGTGGATGTGGGAAGACCGACAACCTGTGTAAGAGAGTTCTGCGCCTGCACAGTCTGCGCAACCGCCGTGGCGATCTCGGATTGGTTCTGTGACGCCCCACCGCACGCGCTCAACAGGAGAATAAGCAGCATCACGATGAAGACTTTTCGCTTTTGAAGTTCGAACATTCATTGTCCTTTCTTTACGAAACACCAGCATAAACTGAGTAAAGGATTCCAAGGTTCCGCTTTCGGTGTCTGCGAGACTGTTCCCAAAGTAAAACTTCAGAATTCCAATCCGCTCATGCAAGAAATCCATTATACCTTCTTCAAAAAAGCGCCCGACCGGCATGTCGGGCGCTCATTCGAACTACGGAACCATCACTTGCGGGTTGATCCACACCGCCCAGTCCTGTGAAGCCGAGCCGTTTGCAAGGACTGCCAGCACAAACTCCACGTTCTTGCCGACGATGTCCTTGAGATCCACATCCACGCTGGTCAATGTGCCGTTACAGGTTTCCGTCCATTCGCCCAGCGGTTTTAGAACACCCGCCTCCTTGTAATTAAACTGGAACTTCGCATTCCCCGTCCCACAGCTACCGTCACTGTTTGCCAAAAAACCGATCTTTGCCGTGAAATGCTCGCCGTTCCGCACGATATAGGCGGGAAATCGACCGGTGATGACGCCGTCACTGACCCACTGCGGATGCATCTCCAGCACCTTTGACGGCGACGTGCCGTCTTCCACCTTCTGGTTGTTACGATACATCGCAAAACCATCTGTATTTGTGTCCGGTCCTCCAAAGGTCAGGTTGCCTGCTCCGCTCACCCAGACAGCGTTTGTGGCACGGGTGTGCAGGTCGTAGCCGGAACTGGTCAAACCGACCTTGACCTCAACAAAAAAGGATTTATCCTGATAGCCCTTCAGCACGGGTAGCAGAACACCCGATGTGTTACGGAGCCGCCAATAACTGCGGACGGTCCCATCCAGGGTTGTGGGGACGGTGAAGGAAACCGAAACATCCACCTCCTGTCCGGGCGCCACCGTACCGATCAGGTCCGGCACGCCGCCCATCGCCTCTCCGCTATCGAACACGAGAGTGTAGCCAGACCATGCGCATGTGCCGGCATTCTTCAACCGCCAGGTCTTC